>NZ_JBYBHH010000006.1:0-347151 GCF_059025405.1 Pseudomonas sp. 5.2 | reverse complement strand
GCCCGCGGGTGCGGTGCTGCGCCTATGCGGCTCAGGGCACGCTGCAGGGCGGCGCAAGACCGCCTGACGCAAACACATTCGTACTGCCGCACACGACATAAAAACCAGAAGAAGGTACGCGACGATGTTGGAATCCAAGTTCTCCCGCAGCATCCTGCAAGGCGCCAGCGCGCTGGCCCTGGTAATCGCCTCGCTGTGCGCCAACGCCTCGGCCGACAAGCCGGGCGAGGGCGTGAAGGTAACGCCGATCTTCCCCTCCATCGCCGAAGAACGCTTCCGTGGCGAAGTCGCCATGGAAGGCCTGCGCGAGCTGGGCTACAAGGTCCAGGAGCCTAAGGAAACCGAGTACGGCGTGATGATGGTGGCCCTGGCCAACGGCGATGCCGACTTCACCGTGCACCTGTGGGACAAGCTGCACGACAAGTTCTACCAGCAGGCCGGCGGCGATGACGTGATGGTCAAGGCCGGCGACATCATGCCTGGCGTGCTGCAGGGCTACCTGATCGACAAGAAGACCGCCGAGCAGTACCACATCAAGTACATCACCGACCTGAAGAAGCCCGAAATCGCCAAGCTGTTCGACACTGACGGCGACGGCAAGGCCAACCTGACCGGCTGCAACCCGGGCTGGGGCTGCGAGCTGATCATCTCGCACCACATCAAAGCCTATGACCTGGACAGCAGCGTGCACGTCGACCAGGGGTCGTACTTCGCGCTGATGGCCGACACCATCACCCGCTACAAGGAAGGCAAGCCGATCCTGTACTTCACCTGGGTGCCACAGTGGATCTCCACCGTGCTGGTCGAGGACAAGGACGTGGTTTGGCTGGAAGTGCCGAAGACCGACCTGCCGGATGGCAACAACGATGTCGACACGATGTACAAGGGCAAGAACCTGGGCTTTGCGGTCGACAAGGTCGAGGCGGTGCTGAACAAGGAATTCGCCCAGGAAAACCCGGCAGCCACCAAGTTCCTGTCGCTGATGCAGATCACCACGGCGGACGAGAGCGCGCAGAACCTCAAGATGCAGCAAGGTGAGAAAAAGCCTGCTGACATCACCCGCCATGCCAAAGAATGGGTTGCGGCGCATCGCCAGCAGTTCGACGCGTGGCTGCAGGCGTCGCGCGCGGCGGCGACACAGGCCAGCAAGTAACCTGTTCCATCGGTGAGCGCTTCTTCGCGGGCAAGCCCGCTCCCACAGGGTTCGTGCCAGCGTTGGGTTTGCGCGCTGCCTGTAGGCGCGCGCTTGCTCGCGAAGAAGCCAACGCGATTTTTGCAGTTGAGTCAAAGCCATGAGCCATTTCGAAAGCACCCTCAAGAACGCCAACCTGGCACATCTGAACACCGCAGGCCGTACCTCGCTGTCGATGCCGTGCCAACGCGTCGCCTTCGTGCTACGTGAGCATTTCTCCATGATGGCCTTTACTGCGGCCATGGACACCCTGGTCACCGCCAACCTGATGAGCGCCACGCCACTGTTCCAAATCCAGGTAGTGGGTGATGGAGCACAGGTCATGAGCGACCTGGGCATCGCCTTGCCGGTCAACACGCCACTGGCCGAGCTCGATGTGCAGGTGCTAGACACCTTGTTGGTATGCGGTGGGCTCCGAGTGCGCCTGGAAAGCGCACCGCTGCTGCGCGCCAAGCTGCGCCAGGCCGACCAGCATGGCTGCCAGCTGGGTGGTCTATGGAACGGCACCTACTTCCTGGCCGAAGCGGGCCTGCTCAATGACCACGCCTGCGCCTTCCACCCCGATGGTCGGGCAATGATGAGCGAGCTGTTCCCCAAGGTACGTGTCAGCCGCCAAGCCCATGTGTTGGATGGTCGGCGTCTGAGTTGCGCAGGGGCTAGCAGTGCCCTGGACATGATGCTGGCCTTGCTCGAACACAGGGGTGGCAACGGGTTGCGCCGGGCGGTGGAGCAGATGCTGGCGTGCGATCGCGCACGGGTGATGAGCGACGCCCCGGCCACTGCAGCGGACATCGACCCCAGCCTGCCCAAGGGCATACGCTTGGCCCTTGAGCTGATGCATGCGAATATCGAAGACCCGATCGGCATCGACGAAATCGCCGAACATGCAGGCTTGTCGCGTCGGCACCTGGAGCGGCTGTTCCGCCGCCATGTACAGGCGACACCGCCGCGCTACTACCTGGAATTGCGCCTGACCCATGCCCGGCAGTTGCTGCAACACACCAGCAAGTCTTTGACCGAAGTGGCCGTTGCCAGCGGCTTTGTCAGTTTTCCGCATTTCTACCGGCGTTTTCGTGAGCTGTTCGCCGTTGCGCCGCGCCAGTTTCGGGCGAGGAGCCAGGGGTGGGCAGGGCGGCAGGAAGTGGCGGTGCATTGAGATCGACTGTACCTAGGCCGGCCTCTTCGCGGGCAAGCCCGCTCCCACAGGTATGGCACAGCTCTCAAAGCCTGCGTTCTACCTGTGGGAGCGGGCTTGCCCGCGAAGAGGCCAGTACCGCGAAACAGATAATTGTGTTCGATAAACGAACGGTTAGTATCAAAGACTTGTCCGCTGTCCGCCCAACCATTCCAATGGTCGCATTGCCCAACCCCCGCCTTTTTGCTTAGTGTGTGCCTATTCACCGGCTGTCGCCTGCCTCTGTACCCAGCGACCAGCCCGATAGAATAACCGTGATCGACCGCAACCACCGGCCCCAAGGCCCGTAGGAAGCGGCGCCCAGAACAATAACGAAACCGAGTGCCTTGCCTATGGAAAGCCGCCTGCTGAGCGAGCGCAGTAGCGTGTTTCACCACGCCGACCCTTATGCTGTGTCCGATTATGTGAACCAGCACGTGGGCCAGCACTGCATCGGTTTGTCGCGCACCACCCACCCCCAGGCCAGCCTCAGCCACCGCAAGTTCGCCGAACTCGACCTGTGCCGCATCAGCTACGGCGGCAGCGTGCGCGTCACCTCGCCTGCGTTGGAAACCATCTACCACTTGCAAGTGTTGCTCAACGGCAACTGCCTGTGGCGCGGGCCCCAGCGTGAGCATCACTTGGTGCCGGGCGAGTTGTTGCTGATCAACCCAGACGACCCGGTTGACCTGACCTACTCGGAAGACTGCGAGAAATTTATCCTCAAGGTGCCGACCCGGCTGCTCGATTCGATCTGCGAAGAACAACGCTGGCATCGCCCGGATGGCGGCGTGCGGTTCCTGCGTAACCACTACCGTTTGGAAGAGCTGGATGGGTTTGTAAACCTGCTGGCGATGGTGTGCCATGAAGCCGAGGTGAATGAGTCGTTGCCGCGGGTGCAGGGGCATTACAGCCAGATTGTGGCCAGCAAACTGCTGACCTTGATGAGCACCAACATTCGGCGCGAAAGCCTGAGTGCACCGGCGGCAAGCCTTGAGCGGATTCTGGATTACATCGAGCGCAACCTGAAACTTGAGCTTTCAGCTGAAGTGCTGGCAGAGCAGGCCTGCATGAGCGTGCGGTCGTTGTATGCCTTGTTTGATCGGCACTTGGGTACCACGCCTAAGCAGTATGTGCGGCAACGCAAGCTGGCGCGGGTTCATGCCTGCCTGAGCGATACCCGTTGTACCGTGAAAAACGTTACCGAGCTTGCCATGGACTACGGCTTCCTGCATCTGGGGCGTTTTTCGGAGATCTACCGGCAACAGTTCGGGGAACTGCCCTCTGCCACACTGCGCAACCGGCGTTGATTTGCACAAATCGGATACCACTCTGCACGAATAGGATATTGCCGCCCCCCCTCGATCCCTAACCTGACATGGTCTGAACAATAACAATGGAGACCCTGGCCATGTCCCTGGGATTCGACTACCTCAATGCCATGCTCGAAGACGACCGTGAACAGGGCATCTACCGCTGCAAGCGCGAGATGTTCACCGACCCACGCCTGTTCGACCTGGAGATGAAGCACATCTTCGAGGGCAACTGGATCTACCTGGCGCACGAAAGCCAGATCCCCGAAAAGAACGACTTCCTCACCCTGACCATGGGGCGCCAGCCGATCTTTATCGCGCGCAACAAGGACGGGGTACTCAATGCCTTCCTCAATGCCTGCAGCCACCGCGGCGCCATGCTGTGCCGGCACAAGCGCGGTAACCGTGCCAGCTACACCTGCCCATTCCATGGCTGGACCTTCAACAACAGCGGCAAACTGCTCAAGGTCAAAGACCCGAGCAACGCCGGCTACCCCGACAGTTTCAACTGCGACGGCTCCCACGACCTGACCAAGGTCGCGCGCTTCGAGTCGTACCGGGGCTTTCTGTTCGGCAGTTTGAATGCCGATGTGAAACCGCTGGTAGAGCACCTGGGCGAGTCGGCCAAGATCATCGACATGATCGTCGACCAGTCGCCCGAAGGCCTGGAAGTGCTGCGTGGCGCCAGTTCGTATATCTACGAAGGCAACTGGAAGCTCACCGCCGAGAACGGCGCCGACGGCTACCACGTAAGCTCCGTGCACTGGAACTACGCCGCCACCCAGAACCAGCGCAAACAGCGCGAGGCGGGTGACGAGATCAAGACCATGAGCGCAGGCGCCTGGGCCAAGCAGGGCGGGGGCTTCTATTCCTTCGACCATGGCCACCTGCTGCTGTGGACCCGTTGGGCCAACCCAGAAGACCGCCCGGCCTACGAGCGCCGTGACCAGCTGGCCGCCGATTACGGCCAGGCACGCGCCGACTGGATGATCGAGAACTCGCGCAACCTCTGCTTGTACCCCAACGTGTACTTGATGGACCAATTCAGTTCGCAGATCCGTATTGCCCGGCCGATTTCGGTGAACAAGACCGAAATCACCATCTACTGCATCGCGCCCAAAGGCGAGAGCGCTGACGCCCGTGCCAAGCGCATCCGCCAGTACGAGGACTTCTTCAACGTCAGCGGCATGGCCACCCCGGACGACCTTGAAGAGTTCCGCTCGTGCCAGACAGGCTACGGCGGCGGCACCGGCTGGAATGACATGTCCCGCGGCGCTGCCCACTGGGTCGAGGGCGCTGACGAAGCGGCCCAGGAAATCGAGCTCAAGCCGCTGTTGTCAGGCGTGCGCACCGAGGACGAAGGCCTGTTCGTGCTGCAACACAAGTACTGGCAGGACACCATGATCCAGGCGCTCAAGGATGAGCAGCAACTGATCCCCGTGGAGGCCGTGCAATGAGCCTCTACGAAACCGTGCGCGACTTCCTCTACCGCGAAGCGCGCTACCTGGACGACGCCGAATGGGACCAGTGGCTGGAGCTATACGCAGCCGATGCCAGCTTCTGGATGCCGTCCTGGGACGATGACGACCGCCTCACCGAAGACCCACAAAGCGAAATCTCGCTGATCTGGTACGGCAACCGAGGTGGCCTCGAGGACCGGGTGTTCCGCATCAAGACCGAGCGCTCCAGCGCGACCGTGCCGGACACCCGTACCTCGCACAACATCAGCAACATCGAGATCGTCGAGCAGGGCGAGGGTTACTGCCAGGTGCGCTTCAACTGGCACACCCTGAGCTTTCGCTACAAGACCACCGACAGCTACTTCGGCAGCAGCTTCTACACCCTCGATTTGCGCGGCGAGCAGCCGTTGATCAAGGCCAAGAAGGTGGTCCTGAAGAACGACTACGTGCGTCAGGTCATCGACATCTACCACATCTGAACCGAGGTAACGCGAGCCGCCCGGTGTGCCGCATGGCGCGCCGCGGGCAGGCTCGCCCGCGAGGTGCAACATGAGCTTCCAGATCGCACTGAATTTCGAGGACGGGGTAACCCGCTTCATCGAGGCCACTGGCCATGAGACCGTGGCTGACGCCGCCTACCGCCAGGGCATCAACATCCCGCTGGACTGCCGCGACGGCGCCTGCGGCACCTGCAAGTGCAAGGCCGAGTCCGGGCGCTACGACTTGGGCGACAACTTCATCGAAGACGCCCTGAGCGAGGACGAAATCGCCGAAGGCTATGTGCTGACCTGCCAGATGCGGGCAGAATCCGACTGTGTGGTGCGCATCCCGGCCTCTTCGCACGTGTGCAAGACCGAACAGGCCAGTTTCGAAGCCGCCATCAGCGACGTGCGCCAGTTGTCGGCGAGCACCATTGCCCTGTCGATCAAGGGCGAGGCGCTGAGCCGGCTGGCGTTCCTGCCGGGGCAATACGTCAACCTCAAGGTGCCCGGCAGCGAGCAGAGCCGCGCTTACTCGTTCAGCTCGCTGCAAAAGGACGGCGAGGTCAGCTTCCTGATCCGCAATGTGCCGGGCGGCTTGATGAGCAGCTTCCTCACCAACCTGGCCAAGGCCGGCGACAGCATGAGCCTGGCAGGGCCGCTGGGCAGCTTCTACTTGCGGCCGATCCAGCGCCCACTGCTGTTGCTGGCAGGTGGCACCGGGCTGGCACCGTTCACCGCGATGCTGGAGAAGATCGCCGAGCAGGGCAGCGAATACCCGGTGCACCTGATCTACGGGGTCACCAACGACTTCGACCTGGTCGAGCTGGACCGCCTGCAGGCCTTGGCGGCGCGCATTGCAAACTTCACCTTCAGCGCCTGCGTGGCCAACCCAGACAGCCAGTACCCGCAGAAAGGCTATGTCACCCAGCACATCGAACCGCGCCACCTCAATGACGGCGATGTGGACGTGTACCTGTGCGGGCCACCGCCGATGGTCGAGGCAGTCAGCCAGTACGTTCGCGAGCAGGGCATTACGCCGGCGAACTTCTACTACGAGAAGTTCGCCGCCGCGGCCTGAGTTTCCTTGGGGCCGCCCTTGTGGGAGCGGGCTTGCCCCGCGAACACGGGCGAAGCCCGTGCCATCCACCGTGGGGTCTGCTAGCGGGGCAAGCCCGCTCCCACAGCGTCCGCGTCAGCATGGAGAAATACTGATGAACACAAGATTTCAAGGCAAAGTCGCCCTGGTCACCGGCGCCGCTCAAGGCATTGGCCGCGGCGTGTGCTGGCGGCTCAAGGCCGAAGGCGCGCAGGTGGTGGCGGTGGACCGCTCAGAGCTGGTCCACGAATTGGCCGGGGAGGGCATGCTGACCCTCACCGCCGACCTCGAACTGCACAGCGATTGTGCCCGCGTCATGGCCGCTGCGGTCGAAGCGTTTGGCCGCCTCGACATCCTGGTCAACAATGTCGGCGGCACCATTTGGGCCAAGCCTTTCGAACACTACGAAGTGGAACAGATCGAGGCCGAAGTGCGCCGCTCGTTGTTCCCCACCTTGTGGTGTTGCCATGCCGCGTTGCCGTACATGCTCGAACGTGGGGCAGGGGCCATTGTCAACGTCTCGTCCATCGCCACCCGTGGCGTCAACCGCGTGCCCTACGGCGCGGCCAAAGGTGGCGTCAACGCGCTCACCGCCTGCCTGGCTTTCGAAACCGCCGGGCGCGGTATCCGTGTCAATGCCACTGCCCCTGGCGGCACCGAGGCACCGCCACGGCGCGTGCCGCGCAACGCCGCCGAGCAGAGCGCGCAGGAAAAGGCCTGGTACCAGCAAATCGTCGACCAGACCCTCGACAGCAGCTTGATGCACCGCTACGGCAGCATCGACGAGCAGGTCGGCGCCATCCTCTTCCTGGCCTCCGACGAAGCCTCCTACATCACCGGCGTAACGCTGCCGGTAGGGGGCGGCGACCTCGGCTGAGCCAGCCCCCCCCCGGCAACCGTTTTACTCCACAACAAAAAAAACAGAGACAGATGCCATGCGAACCCTTGACGTGCACCCGATCATCGATAATGCGCGCTTTACCGCGTTCCACTGGATGGTCATGGCCTGGTGCGGCCTGCTGCTGATCTTCGACGGCTATGACTTGTTCATTTACGGCGTGGTGCTGCCGGTAATCATGAAAGAGTGGGGCCTGACGCCCCTGCAGGCCGGCGCCCTGGGCAGTTATGCGCTGTTCGGCATGATGTTTGGCGCCCTGGTATTCGGCAGCCTGGCCGACCGCATCGGGCGCAAGAAGGGGATCGCCATCTGCTTCGCGTTGTTTTCCACGGCGACTATCCTCAACGGCTTTGCCACCAGCCCCAGCGAGTTCGGCATCTACCGCTTCATCGCCGGTCTCGGGTGTGGCGGCTTGATGCCTAACGCCGTGGCATTGATGAACGAATACGCCCCCAAACGCCTGCGCAGCACGCTGGTGGCGATCATGTTCAGTGGTTATTCGCTGGGCGGCATGCTGTCGGCAGGCGTCGGTATTTTCATGCTGCCGCGTTTCGGCTGGGAGTCGATGTTCTTCGCTGCGGCGGTACCGCTGCTGCTGTTGCCGGTGATTCTCTATTACCTGCCAGAATCCATTGGCTTCCTGGTACGTAAAGGGCGCACCGAAGAAGCCCGCAAGCTGCTCAAACAGCTTGACCCCGAGTGCGACATCCAGCCTGGTGACGTGCTTCAGGCAACCGACCGCAAGGGGGCTGGCAGCTCGGTCGTCGAGCTGTTCCGCAACGGCCTGGCCGTGCGCACACTGGCCCTGTGGCTGGCGTTCTTCTGCTGCCTGCTTATGGTCTACGCGCTCAGTTCATGGTTGCCGAAGCTGATGGCCAACGCGGGTTACAGCCTGGGTTCGAGCCTGTCGTTCCTGTTGGCGCTGAACTTCGGTGGCATGGCCGGGGCGATTTTGGGGGGCTGGTTGGGCGACCGCTACAACCTGGTCAAGGTCAAGGTCGGTTTCTTCATTGCAGCTGCGCTGTCGATCAGCCTGTTGGGGGTGAACAGCCCGATGCCGGTGCTGTACCTACTGATCTTCATCGCCGGCGCCACCACCATCGGCACGCAGATCCTGTTGTATGCCGGCGCGGCACAGATGTATGGCCTGGCGGTGCGCTCTACCGGCCTGGGCTGGGCTTCGGGCATTGGCCGCAATGGCGCCATTGTCGGCCCGCTGCTGGGTGGCGCGCTGATGGGCATCAACCTGCCGTTGCAACTGAATTTCATCGCGTTCGCCATCCCTGGCGCGATTGCCGCGCTGGCCATGGCCGTGCACCTGGTCAGTGGCAAGCGCCATGGCCTGGCCACGGCGGCGCAAGCGTAATGAAAACCCTGATCAAGGACAGCTCGCTGTCCGCCATCGTCGCCGGCTGCCTGGCGACGATGATCTCTTACGCCGGCCCATTGGTGATCATCTTTCACGCTGCCGAGGCCGCGCAGTTGTCCCATGGCCAGCTGTCTTCCTGGGTCTGGGCCGTTTCCATGGGCAGCGGAGTGCTCGGCGCTGTACTCAGCCTGCGCTACCGAGTGCCGGTCGTGATCGCCTGGTCGATCCCAGGCTCGGCGCTGTTGGTCACGGCCCTGCCTGAACTCGGCTTGGAGCAGGCCGTGGGGGCGTACCTGGTGGCCAACCTGGTCCTGCTGCTGATTGGCATCAGCGGGGCCTTCGACCGCATCATCGCGCGCCTGCCAGGCTCCATTGCCGCCGGCATGCAAGCCGGCATCTTGTTCAGTTTCGGCATCGAGGTGTTCCGCGCCTTGCCGGTACAGCCGCTGCTGGTGGTGGCCATGTTCATCACCTATGTGCTGATGCGCAGGCTTCAGCCGCGCTATGCGGTGGCCGCCGTACTGTGCGTGGGCGCCGTCGTGACCGTGGCCAGCGGGGCGTTTCGCAGCGAGGCGTTGGTACTGCAACTGGCCTCGCCGCAATGGATTGCCCCGCAATTCAGCTTGGCGGCGGTGTTCAGCCTGGCGTTGCCCATGGTGCTGGTGGCCCTCACCGGGCAATTCATGCCGGGGATGGCCGTGCTGCGCAACGCCGGTTACGCCACGCCGGCCAGCCCGCTGATCAGTGCCAGCGCCATCGGTGGCGCCGTGCTCGCGCCTTTTGGTTGCCACGGCCTGAACCTGGCGGCTGTCACCGCCAGCCTGTGCACAGGCCCTGAGGCCCATGAAAACCCGCGCCAGCGCTATGTCGCGGCCGTCGCCGGCAGTGTGCTGTACCTGCTGCTTGGGGTTGCTGGGGCCACCTTGATGTCGCTGTTCGCGGCATTTCCGGCGGCACTGATTGCGGCCCTTGCCGGGCTGGCCCTGTACGGGGCAATCAGCGAAGCCCTGGCACGCAGCCTCGCCGAGCCTGCTGAGCGAGATGCCGGGCTGTTCACTTTTTTGGTCACCGCTTCGGGGGTGTCCTTCCTTGGCCTGTCGGCGGCGTTCTGGGGGCTGCTGTTCGGCCTGCTGGCCCACGCGCTGCTTGTTCTGCGGCGGCCTCAAGCGCGGGAGGTAATGCGCCGCACCCCATGATGCCTGTGTTCCCAGCGCTTTATTCCATAAAAACAAGATCAAGAGAGCTTCGGAATGAACCATACCCCTTGCGTCGCTATTGGCCTGACATTGCTCAGCCCACCGCTGCTGGCTGCTGAAGGCGGCTTCTTCGAGGATTCGAAGGCCAGCCTCAGTGCCCGCAATTACTATTTCAGCCGCGACTTCTCCGACATTGTCGGCGCCAATCAACAGTCCAAGGCCGAGGAGTGGGCCCAGGGCTTCATACTTGACTTCAAATCGGGGTACACGCCTGGCACGGTGGGGTTCGGGGTGGATGCACTCGGCCTGCTGGGCATCAAACTCGACAGCAGCCCCGACCGGGTCAATACCGGCCTGTTGCCGGTGCATGGCGATGGCCGCGCCGCAGACGAATACAGCCGCCTGGCGCCGACGTTCAAGGCCAGGCTGTCGAAAACCGAGCTGCGGGTGGGCGAACTGCAGCCCAACCTGCCGGTGCTGACGTTCAGTGATATCCGCCTGCTGCCGCCGACTTACCAAGGTGCCAGCCTGTTGTCGACCGAGCTGCAGGGGCTGACCTTGCAAGCCGGGCACCTGACCTCAACGCACCTGCGCAACGAGGGCGGCGATGGCAAGATGAATGCCATGCTCGGCCACGTGCCAATGCGTCAGGCTGAAGGTGATGCGTTCAACTATGTGGGGGGCGACTACGCGTTCAATGCGAACCAAAGCAGTGTCAGCCTGTGGTACGGGCAGTTGGAAGATATCTACGAGCAAGGCTTTGTCGGCCTTAAACACAGCAAACCTGTCGGCGACTGGGTGCTGAGCGCCAACCTTGGCTATTTCACCGCCCGCGAGGACGGCGACGCCCTGCTGGGCAGTATCGATAACCAGGCATTCTTCTCGCTGTTCACCGCCCGCCATGGCGGGCACAGCTTCCATGCAGGGTATCAGGGCATTTATGGCGACAGCCCGTTCCCGCGGGTATTTGCCAACATCTCCCCCTTGGGCAACGAGGTGCCAACCTACGAGTTCGCCTACACCGACGAGCGTTCCTATCAGGTGCGCTACGACTACAACTTTGCCGCCATGGGCGTGCCGGGGCTGACGGCAACGGTGCGCTACATCACCGGCAACAATGTCGATACCGGGCAGGGCTACGAGGGCCGTGACCGGGAGCGCGACCTGGATATCGGCTATGCGGTGCAGAGTGGGGCGTTGAAAGGCCTGGGCATTCGCGTGAGAAATGCCATGGCACGGTCCAACTACCGCAGTGATATCGACGAGAATCGCTTGACCCTGGTGTACACCTGGCAGTTGTTGTGAAAACCCAGCTGCCATCTTTTGTCACTGAGCCGCATTTGCACCCAGAGGGTAGAGGGGGTTAGCTTTCACGCGTCATCCTCTCAGGAAATCCCGCCTTGGACTCATTGACCCAAGCCGTACTCGGCGCCGCCCTACAGGGCACTGTGCTCGGTCGCATCCAGGGCCGCCGAGCGCTGCTGTACGGCGCAGCGCTGGCCACACTGCCCGACCTGGACGTGGTCATCCGCTACGCCGACCCGGTGTCGCAGATGACCTACCACCGGGGGTTCTCCCACTCCCTTTTCGTCCTGACCGGGCTGGCGCTGCTGCTGGCCTGGTGCGTCAACCGGTGCTGGCCAGGCAAAGGCTATACCGTGCCGCGCCTGTTCCTGGCGTTCTGGCTGGTGCTGGTCACGCACCCGGTGCTGGACGCCTTTACCGTGTATGGCACGCAACTGTTCTGGCCGTTGGCGCTGACCCCGCAAAGCTGGGCTGCGGTGTTCATCATCGACCCTGTCTACACCGTGCCGCTGCTGGCGGCAGTGATCTACACCCTCGCCAAGGGCGTGACGGGCACTGCGGTGCGGCTGCTGACCCTGGCACTGGTTTTCAGTACGGCCTACCTCGGCTTTGGCCTGGCTGGGCGCATGCAGGCGGAGCAACGCTTTCAGGCCGCGTTGGACCAGCAAGGCATCACGGTCAGCGACGTACGTGCCGTGCCGATTGCCTTCAACAGCCTGATCTGGCGCGTGCTGGCCAAGACGCCGGACGGCGACTACTACGAAGGTGTCAGCAGTGGGTTCGACCAGCAACCGCCAGAAATGCAGCGCCTGCCACGCAACCTTGAGCTGGCCGTTGCACTTGCCGGTGCGCCTTTGCATCAACGCCTGCGCTGGTTCACTGATGACTGGTTGCGCTATGACGAAATCGACGGGGCGCTGGTGGTGACCGACCTGCGCATGGGCATCCCCGGCAACTACACCTTCCGCTTCAACATGGCCCACCGTGACAGCCAGGGGCACTGGATTGCCGACACGCCCACGGCGTGGCGAGGGGCAGGGGTGGCATCGATGTTCAACGGGCATGACCTGGGCTTGATCTGGCGGCGTATCGTCGATCAGCAACCCCCATTGCCACTGGCTGAGTGGACTTCGCGCTACCTGGGGCCGGCTGTAGTACCGCCCAGGGGCGATTAAACGAAGATTCTGTTTACCGCCGCAGCCCCCATTTTGCGGGGGAAATCGGGTACAGGGCACAGCTATTTTGCGGCTTGGTGGAATTCTTAGTAGCTTATCGTCGCCAAAGCGCTCAATATGCCACTGCAGGGGCTGGTTGTTTGATAAGGCCCTCGTTGTAATTTCACGTAAAACGCATCAAATAAGCCATCGAGGGCTCAGAGCATGTCCAACAGACAAACCGGTACAGTTAAATGGTTCAACGATGAAAAAGGGTTCGGCTTCATTACCCCAGCGGGTGGTGGCGACGACCTCTTCGTTCATTTCAAAGCCATTGAATCGGACGGCTTCAAGTCGCTGAAAGAAGGCCAGACTGTTAGCTTTGTTGCCGAAAAAGGGCAAAAAGGCATGCAGGCCGCCCAAGTGCGACCTGAGTAAGACACGCACCCGCCGGCTCGGCGTTCGAACAGGTGCTTGCAACCTTGCGGGTTGACCTGGGTGCTTGATCGAACGGCGTGAAGCCTGGCAATTGTGTGGCGTGTAAAGAAAAGCTCCGTATCGAAAGATAGGGAGCTTTTTTTGTATCTGCCGCAACGCGGTAGAACTGCCAAGCGGCTTTGCGGCCCCTTGGCTTCAATCAAACGGCTGCCATCAACTGCGCGCCAGTCGCCCACTCACGTAGTGCGCCACGTCATTGAACCCTGGCGTCGAGGCATGGCCCGGTGTGACCAGCGAATCGATGAACGCTTCATCCTCCGCCGTGATCTTCACGTCCAGTGCGCCGGCATAGGTGTCCCATTGTGCTTCGGTGCGCGGCCCGACAATGGCCGAACTCACCAATTGGTTATTAAGTACCCAGGCAATCGCGAACTCGACGATGCCCACGCCCTTGGCTTCGACATACGCCTGGATCTGGCGGGCGATGGCCAATGATTCCTGGCGCCATTCCACTTCCATGATCCGCTTGTCCTGGCGCCCGGCACGGCTGCTGGCATCTGGCACCGAGCCGGGTGCGTACTTGCCGCTGAGCACACCGCGGGCCAAGGGGCTGAACGGCACCACGCCCAGGCCATGGTAAGCCGCAGCGGTCAGCTGTTCGGGCTCTGCCTGGCGGTTGACGATGTTGTACAGCGGTTGGCTCACCACCGGTTTGGCCACGCCCAGTCGCTCGGCCAGGTGGCACAGCTCGGCAATGCGCCAGCCGCGGAAGTTGGACACGCCCCAATAGCGGATCTTGCCTTGGCGCAGCAGGTCGCCGATGGCTTGCACGGTTTCTTCCAGCGGTACCTTGTGGTCTTCGCGGTGCAGGTAGTAAACGTCGAGGTAGTCCAGGTCCATGCGCGTGAGCGTCGCGTCGATGGCATTGAAGATGTGCTTGCGCGAAAGCCCGCTGCGGTTGGGCAGGCCGTCGGCCGGGCCAAAGCCGACCTTGGACGCCACTATCCAGTCCTGGCGATGGCGAGCCACGGCTTCACCGACGATTTCTTCCGAACGCCCGCTGTTGTAGACATCGGCGGTGTCGATGAAGTTGATGCCCTGGTCCCAGGCTTTTTCGATGATCCGCAGTGAGTCCTCGGTGCTGGTCTGCTCGCCGAACATCATGCTGCCCAGGGTAAGGGCGGAAACCTGCAGGCCACTCTGGCCAAGGGGACGGTAGATCATGCGGTTGAGTCCTTTGCAGTGGGCTTGTCTGCCTGTTTTACACACAACCGCACGCCATTGAAAGCCCGCCACAGTGGCTGACACACCTGTGTCATGCCTGCATCAGCTGTGCCATGGCTGCTGCATGTGCAGGTATCAGCCATTGCCCGACCGTTTGGCTAGCAACCGCTCTGTAATGCCTGTTTCGAGGGTGCCGGGTGATGCTGGCACAACCGTTGCTCTGTCTGTTATCGACGCCTGATGCGGTGTCGCCATAACAAGAACGGAGAACCGACCATGAACCGAACAGGCCCGTACCGCCGGCCCCTTCCGCACGCCTTGGGCTGCCTGGCCCTTGCCTTGGCGTGCTGCGCAACCGCTTTTGCTGCAGAAGTGGATGGCAAGCGGATCATCCAGGCCGACCAGGAACCTGGCAACTGGATGAGCCACGGCCGTACCTACGATGAACAACGCTTCAGCCCGCTCAAGGCCATCAACCAGGACAACGTCAATCAATTGGGCCTGGCTTGGAGCTATAAGCTCGACCTGGACCGGGGTGTAGAAGCCACGCCTATCGTGGTCGATGGGGTGATGTACACCACGGGGCCGTTTTCCGTGGTGTATGCCTTGGATGCCCGCAACGGC
Organism: Pseudomonas sp. 5.2; assembly: GCF_059025405.1. Taxonomy (NCBI): domain Bacteria; kingdom Pseudomonadati; phylum Pseudomonadota; class Gammaproteobacteria; order Pseudomonadales; family Pseudomonadaceae; genus Pseudomonas; species Pseudomonas sp. 5.2. Next base: position 332,226 of record NZ_JBYBHH010000006.1, on the reverse strand, counting down.
AAGCTGCTGTGGAAATACGACCCGCAGTCAGACCGCAATCGCGCCGGTGAGGCGTGCTGTGATGCGGTAAACCGCGGCGTGGCCGTGTGGCAGGGCAAGGTCTACGTCGGCGTGCTGGACGGGCGCCTGGAGGCGATCGATGCCAAGACCGGCCAGCGCGTGTGGTCGGTGGACACCCGCGACGACCATAAGCGCAGCTACACCATCACCGGTGCGCCGCGGGTGGTCAACGGCAAGGTCATCATTGGCAACGGTGGGGCGGAATTTGGTGTGCGCGGCTATGTGACGGCCTATGACGCCGAAACCGGCAAGCAGGCCTGGCGCTTCTTCACCGTGCCGGGTGACCCCAAGCTGCCGCCTGAAGACAAGGCCATGGAGATTGCCAGCAAGACCTGGCACGGCGATGCCTTCGTCGAGTGGGGCGGCGGCGGCACGGCCTGGGATTCGTTCGCCTACGACCCTGAGCTGAACCTGTTGTACATCGGCGTTGGCAACGGCTCGATGTGGGACCCTAAATGGCGCAGCCAGGCCAAAGGCGACAACCTGTTCCTGTCGTCGATTGTCGCCGTCAATGCCGATACGGGCGAATACGCCTGGCACTACCAGACCACCCCCGGTGATGCCTGGGACTTCACCGCCACCCAGCACATGATCCTCGCCGAGCTGCCGCTCAACGGCAAACAACGCAAGGTGCTGATGCAGGCGCCCAAGAATGGCTTCTTCTATGTGCTCGACCGGGCCACCGGCGAGTTGCTGTCCGCGAAGAATATCGTGCCGGTGAACTGGGCCAAGGGCATCGACATGAAAACCGGGCGGCCGATTCTCGACGACGAGGCAGCGGCCTACTGGAAGGACGGCAAGCGCAAGCTGGTGACGCCGGCATTCTGGGGCGCGCATGACTGGCATCCAATGTCGTACAACCCCAACACCGGCCTGGTGTACATCCCGGCGCATATCATGTCGGCCTATTACGAGCACATCCCCGAGGCGCCCAAGCGCAACCCGTTCAAAAGCGTGTACCAGCTGGGCTTACGCACCGGCATGATGCCCGAGGGTGCCGATGGCCTGCTGGAGATGGCCAAGACATGGTCCGGCAAGCTGATCGCCTGGGACCCGGTCAAACAGGCGCCGGCCTGGGAGGTGCCCTACATCACCATCTTCAACGGCGGCACCCTGAGCACCGCCGGCAACCTGGTGTTCGAGGGCAGCGCCGATGGCCGTGTGATCGCCTATGCCGCTGACACCGGCAAGAAGCTGTGGGAATCACCCGCCGCCAGTGGCGTGATGGCAGCGCCGATCACCTATTCGGTCGATGGCGAGCAGTACGTCACCTTCATGGCCGGCTGGGGCGGGGCCTTCTCGACATTTGCCGGGGCGTTGTCGTTGCGTGCCGGGGTACAGCCGTTCTCGCAAGTGCTGACCTACAAGATTGGCGGTACCGCCAAATTGCGTGAGCCAGCGCCGCCCGCCAATGCGCCCGAACCCCCACCATTGACCGCCGACGCCAAGACTGTCGCCGCCGGTGCGGCCCTGTACGACGGCAACTGCTCACAGTGCCACGGCATCCATGCCGTCAGCGGCGGTGTACTGCCAGACCTGCGCAAACTCAGTGCTGATAAACACCAGATGTTCCTTGGCATCCTCTATGGCGGCCGCGTGCCGGATGGCATGCCGTCGTTTGCCGACAACCTCAAGCCCGAGCAGGTCGAGCAGGTGCACCAGTACCTCATCAAGCGTGCCCATGACCTGAAAAGCGAAGGCAACGCCTGGCAGCAATTCAGCGCCAAGCCGGCTGCCCAGCCGTCACTGGCCGACAACCCGTCACAGGAGTGAGATGACCATGACTGAAGCGATCTACCAGAACTACATCGACAACGCCTTCGTACCCAGCGAGGGGCTGATCGAGGTGTACAACCCGGCCAACGCGCAGTTACTGGGGCGTGTGCCGGAGTCGCCGATCGATCAGGTGGAGCGGGCCATTGCTGCGGCACGCAACGCGCAAAAAGGCTGGGCAGCGAAACCTGCCATCGAACGCGCCGGCTACCTGCGTCAGATCGCCGCCAAGGTGCGTGCCAATGCTGACCGCTTAGCGCGCATCATCACCCAGGAAGGCGGCAAGGTGCCGGGGCTGGCGCAGGTCGAGGTGAACTTCACCGCCGACTACCTCGACTACATGGCGGAATGGGCGCGGCGCCTTGAAGGCGAGGTGCTGACCAGCGACCGTGCCAACGAGCACATTTTCCTGATGCGCAAGCCGCTGGGTGTGGTGGCTGGGATACTGCCCTGGAACTTCCCGTTCTTCCTCATCGCCCGCAAGATGGCGCCGGCGCTGCTCACGGGCAATACCATCGTGATCAAGCCCAGTGAAGAAACGCCCATCAACTGCTATGAATTCGCCAAGCTGGTGTCCGAGACCGACCTGCCAGCGGGGGTGTTCAACGTGGTCGGTGGCAAGGGGGCCAGCGTCGGCCATGGGCTGACGAGCCATGCTGGTATCGACCTGGTCAGCTTTACTGGCAGCGTCGCTACGGGGGCACGGATCATGGCGGCGGCAGCGCCGAACATCACCAAGCTCAACCTTGAACTGGGCGGCAAGGCCCCGGCGATCGTGCTGGCGGACGCTGACCTGGACTTGGCGACGAAAGCCATTGTTGCCTCGCGGGTGATCAATACTGGCCAAGTGTGCAACTGCGCCGAGCGGGTGTATGTGGCGCGCAAGGTAGCCGACGCCTTCGTCGACAAGGTGGCCCAGGCCATGGCCGCGACCCGTTACGGCGACCCGTCGCGCCAGGCAGACCTGGACATGGGGCCACTGATCAACCAGGCCGGGCTCGACAAGGTAGCGCAGATGGTGCGCACGGCGGTCGGGCAGGGCGCCCAGTTGGTGACCGGCGGGCAGGTAGCGGACCTGGGGGCCGGGTTCCATTACCAGCCGACCGTGCTCGCGGGCTGCGCCGCCGACATGGAGATCATGCGCAAGGAAATTTTTGGGCCGGTGCTGCCGATTCAGGTGGTCGATGACCTGGACGAGGCGATTGCCTTGGCCAATGACAGCGAGTACGGGCTGACGTCTTCGCTGTACACCCGCGACCTGAACGCGGCGTTGAAGGCTAGCCGCGAGATCGATTTTGGCGAGACCTACATCAACCGCGAAAACTTCGAGGCCATGCAGGGCTTCCATGCCGGGGCGCGCAAGTCCGGGATCGGCGGGGCGGATGGCAAACACGGGTTGTATGAGTACACGCGTACGCAGGTGGTGTACATCCAGGGATAAGGGTTGGCTTTTCTGGCCTCTTCGCGGGCAAGCCCGCTCCCACAGGTACACCACAGTTTTCAAGCCTGTGGACTTTCCTGTGGGAGCGGGCTTGCCCGCGAAGAGGCCGGTACAGTCACCCCAACTGGTTCGGCTGAACGATCCCGTACCGCTTCATTTTCCGATACAACGTCGACCGCGAAATCCCCGCAGCCTCTGCCGCCAGGCTCATGTTCCAGCGCTCTCGCTTCAAAACCTCCAGCAAGTGCCGCGCCTCGGCATCTTCGACCTGTTGTTCCAGCATTTTTGGCCTGGCAGGCACTGCACGGTTCAGTAGCTCCTCCGGCAAATCTGCCAGCTCAATGACTCCACCTTCCGCCAGCGCTACCGCCTGGCGCAACGTATTGAGCAACTGCCGCACGTTCCCCGGCCAGGCATACCCCAGCAAGCAACGCCGGGCCTCATCGCTCAAACGCAAACCAGCCCCTCCCGGCAACCCCGCCAACAACCGCTCGATCAATTCACGTCGGTCACTGCGCTCACGCAATGCCGGCAGCGTCATGCGCATGCCGCATAGCCGGTAGTAAAGGTCTTCGCGAAAGCCTTTATCGCCGATCATGGCTTGCAGGTCCTGGTGCGTTGCCGAAATCACCTGAATATCCAGCGTCACCGGCGCCTCTGCGCCCAGTGGTACCAGTTCGCGTTCGGCAAGCACCCGCAGCAGGCGCGTTTGCAGGTGCGTTGGCATGTCGCCGATCTCATCCAGGAACAACGTGCCGCCATTGGCCTGCTCCAGTTTGCCTTTCATGCCCTTGCGATTGGCACCTGTAAAGCTGCCAGCGCGGTAGCCGAACAGTTCGCTTTCGATCAGCGACTCGGGTATCGCTGCACAGTTGAGCGCGACGAAGGGTTTGGCGTGGCGCTGGCTAGCCTGGTGCAAGGCACGGGCGAAGGCCTCCTTGCCAGTACCGGTTTCGCCGTTCAGCAAAATGGCGATGTCCTTGTCGAGCACCTTGCGCAGGCGTTTCACCCCCTGTTGCAACTGTGCATCCTCGCCTGCCAATTGCTCAAGCGTGGGGTACGCCGCACGCGCCGGCAGGGGCCGCGACGGCGTGGATTGGCGGTAGCCGGCCGGTATACGCAGGCCGACGTCCAGCAGATGCGCTTGCACATGCCCGTGCAATTGAGTGCCACGGGCTCCGCCGCGCGTAAGGTCGAGCAACTGGTCAATGTTGGCGGGCAGCAGCTGCTCGATCGCCACGCCCAACAGCGTGCCGGCATGCGCCAGGAAGGCCGCCCGATTGGCGCCGATCACCCGGCCGCCTTCGTCCAGGGCCAGCAGTTGCTCGGCGGCAAGGTCGGAGAAATCATCACGCGGCTTGATGGCCAAGGTCAGGCAGTCGCGGTAGCGCTGGCGGAAATGGCTGTTCTCGATCAGCCGGGCGTACAGCGTCACCAACTGCAAGGTCAGGTGCTGGGCCTGCTTGGGGCCGTCGTTATAGAGGCAGGTCGCGTTGAGGCAGCCGAGCAGTTGGTTGTGGGCATCGAAGATCGGCGCCACCGAGCAACTGAGCCTGGCGTTGGTTGCCAGGAAGTGTTCCTGACGGTGGATGGTCAGCGCTTGCTGCGAGGCCAGTGCAGTGCCGATGCCGTTGGTACCGGCGATCGACTCGTCCCAGCGCGCGCCGACGATCAACCCGGAGCGGGTGTAACGCTGGTGGTCGGCTGGCAGGCGGGCATCAAGGGTGATGCCGTCGGCGTCGCTGAGCAGCACGGCAAAACCGGCGTCCACCACACGCCTTGCCAGGCCACTGACGCCTTGGCTGGCGATGCTCAGGTAGGCCTCGTGTTGGGCCTGGTGCTGGCGGATTTCGGCAGCGCTGAGGATGTTGTCGACGTGGCGCAGCTCGGGGTCCAGGCGGTGCTGGGTGATGCTGCGGTACCAGGATTCGGCAATCACCGGTTCTGGCGTCAGGCCGCGCTCGGCGAAGTGGCAGTCGACGAAGGCGGCCAGTTCACTGGCGCGGGGTGAAGGGGTGTGCGCGGCCATGGGCGCTCCACGAAATGCTTGTTATTAGAGGTGGGGAAACCATAGCTGATTTTTTCCCGAAAAAGTCAGCCAATCAGCTTCAGCGCCTCGTCCAGCCGTAATGGCCGCATCATCCGCTGCGACAGCTGCGCCATGGCATCCGAGTAGCCCTTGGCGATGACGGCCTCGACTTGCTCATCCACGCATTGCAGCGCGACGAAGTCGCCTTGCTCTGGCTGGCCGACGTACTCGATGCGGTTCCAGTCCCGTGCATGCCCCAGGACTTCATAGGTGCGCCCATGCTGGTAGGTCCAGAAGAACGGCACATCTTCGTAGCGGCGCTGCTCGCCGAGCATGTTGGCCGCAGCGATCACGCCGTGTTGCTGGGCCAGGCGCCAGTGTTCGATGCGCACTGGCCGGCCAGCCAGGGGGAAGGTGGCGATATCTCCGGCGGCCCACAGCCCGGGTGCCGCACGCATTTCGGCATTGACCGGCAGCGATTTATCGTCGGCCAGCGCCACCCCTTGCACATAGGCCGTGGCAGGTTTGACCCCGGTGCCCAGCAATACCAATGGCGTCTGCAGCCGTTCACCGTTGGCCAGCAACACGGCCTCCACCTTAGCCTGGCCTTCGAAACGTTCGACTTCGGTGGGGCCGTGAAAGACCACGCCTTTGCGTTCGTGCAGTTCGCGAATGCTGCGCCCGATACGTTCACCCAATTGTTTGGCCAACGGCACCTCATGGCGGGTGACCAGGTGCACCTGCAGGCCGTACTTGCGCAGTGCAGCGGCGGCCTCCAGGCCGATGAGACCGTCGCCGACGATCACCACCGGCTGCCCGGGTTCTGCGGCGTCGAGCAACAGCGCGGCGTCCTCACGTGAGCGCAGGGTGAATACACCCGGCAGGTCTGCGCCGGGGAGCGGTGGGCGTTGCGCTTTACCGCCCGTTGCCAGTAGGCAAGCGTCATAGTCAATGTGCTGCCCGTCGGCAAGGATGATCTGGCGTTTCTCGCTGTAGAGTGTGCGGACCTTGCCGTGCTGACGGATCAGGTGGCCTTTGCGCAAGTCATCCGCTTCGAGCAGGGCAGGGACTTCATCAGGTGGCATTTGCCCAGCAATGACGAATTTACTGAGCGCGGTCCGGTCGTAGGCTGGCTGGTGTTCCTGGTCGAGCCAGACCAGACGACCGGCGAAACCGTGCTGCAGCAAGGTAGCGACGGCGGCACTGCCGGCGGCGCCGGCACCGACTACCACGAAACAACGGGCATCGCTGTGCCGCGGGGGCTCGGCCTTGGCCAGGGGTTGGTCATCCACCCACACCTCATCATCTTTGACCCACGCACGGTAGCGGCGCAGGTCGGCCAGTGCCGGCGGTTCGCACACCGCACCTTCGTCCACGGCAAACGCCGCCTTGTGCCATGGGCAGACCAGCAGCCCCGAGCAGATCACGCCTTCTTCGAGCGGGGCGCCAGCGTGCGGGCAGTTGGCCTGGTAGGCATGCACCAGGTCGCCCTGGCGGATCAGGATGAGTTCTTCACTGCCGGCCTGCACACGCAGGGGGCGGTTGGGGTCGAGCTGATCGAGGCGGGCCACGGCGTGCTGGGTCATGGGGGTTCTCCAAAGGGGCCTTTGGAACCATTTGACGCCTGTGGTGATGAGTTGCTGACCCGAGCCGACGATCGGGGGCATTGCCCTGTAGGAGCAGCCTTGTGCTGCGAAGAGGCCGGTGATCAAACAGCAAATGTTCGCTGCTATCACCGGCCTCTTCGCAGCACAAGGCTGCTCCTACACAGGCGTTCTAGTTGGCCTTGGCTGTGGCCAACGCCCCTGCGCGCGTTACCCGCAGCGCCACCAGGCTACCGACCACGATCAATGCCGCCAACGAATACAGCGCAGCATCGGTCGAGCCGGTCTGGTCCTTGATGAAACCCACCAGGTACGGGCTGAGGAAGCCGGCCATCTGGCCCACCGAGTTGATCAGCGCAAGGCCGGCCACGGCCGCACCTGCGCTAAGCAGGGCGGTAGGCATCGGCCAGAACATCGGCAGGCCGGTGAGGGCGCCCATGGTGGCGATCGACAGGCCAAGAATGGCGATGGTCGGGTTGCCGGCGAAGTTGACCGCAATCAACAGGCCAATGGCGCCCATCAACATCGGCACCACCAAGTGCCAGCGACGTTCGTTGCGCCGGTCTGCCGAACGCCCGCAGACGATCATGAACACACCCGCCAGCAGGTACGGAATGGCGCTCAGCCAGCCAATCAACAAGGGGTTGTCGAAGCCCATGTTCTTGATGATCGACGGCAGCCAGAAGTTGATCGCGTACACACCGCTCTGGATGCAGAAGTAGACGAAGCCGAACGTCCAGATCAACGGGTTGGTCAACACCGCGAGCACGCCGTCACCGGTGGTGGCGGGTTTGCTCGCGGCATCGGCCTTCAGGTCGGCTTCGATCAATTGGCGTTCGGCCGGGCTCAGCCAGGCGGCTTTCTGGTAGCCGTCGCTGAGCAGGCGGATTGCCAGGCAACCCAGCACGACGGTGGGCAGGCCCTGAATCAGGAACAGCCATTGCCAGCCGGCAAGGCCATGCTGGCCGGCGGCGAAATGTTCGAGGATCCAGCCGGAAAACGGCCCGCCCAACAGCCCCGACACCGGGATCGCCGACATGAACAAGGCCATGATTCCACCGCGACGGGCCGCCGGGAACCAGCGCGAGAGGTACAGCACCACGCCAGGGAAGAAGCCGGCTTCAGCCGCGCCGGTCAGCAGGCGCAGGGTGTAGAACTCGGTGGGGGTGGTGACGAACAGCAGGCAGGTCGAGAGGCTACCCCAGGCGATCATCATCAGCGCGATCCAGCGCCGGGGGCCGAAGCGGTTGAGCGCCAGGTTGCTCGGCAGGCCACAGAGGACGTAGCCGATGAAGAAGATACCGGCGCCAAGGCCGTATACCGTTTCGCTGAATTTAAGCGCGTCGAGCATCTGCAGCTTGGCAAAGCCGACGTTGACGCGGTCCAGGTAGTTGAACAGGTAGCAGATGAAAATGAACGGAATCAGCCGCAGGGTGATGCGCCGGTACAGCGCATTGCGGGTGGTGTCCGTGCCTTGGTCAGGGGCGGGGCTGTGTGCCATGATCGGGTTCTCTGTTGTTATGGTTGTCACCGCGTCGCCTGTTCCGGCGCTCGCCCTGACGAGTCTCGGGGACAGCGGCGTGCCTGTCTTTGTGCTTTTGCACAGCGATTGACCAGGGGCGCTGTGCCCGGGACCAAAGCCTACCACCCTAAGGACCCTTGAATGTTCGAACTCGACCATGACCTGGCGCAGGATATCGTTGATCGGGCGATGGCCATTTTGCCGTGCAACGTCAATGTCATGGACAGCCAGGGGTTGATCCTGGGCAGTGGCGAGCCGGAGCGCATCAACACCCGCCACGAAGGCGCACAACTGGTGCTGGCCAACGGCCGGATCGTCGAGCTCGACGTGGACGCGGCCAAGTGCCTCAAAGGCGTGCAGCCCGGGGTGAACCTGCCATTGATGCTCGATGGCCGGCTGATGGGGGTGTTGGGCTTGACCGGCGACCCGCAGCAGCTGCGTACCTATGGCGAACTGGTGCGCATGACTGCTGAAATGCTCCTGGCCCAGCGCCACCTGCAGGTTGAACAGCAATGGCGGCGGCAACGCTGCGACGACCTGCTGGCCTTGCTGTTAGGCGGCAGCGGCGATTCGCCTCGGCTGCTCGATGAAGCCCGTCAGCTCGGCCTGAAGCCGCAACTGCCAAGGGTACCTTGCCTGTTCGAGCTGGAATCAGGGCCGTCTGCAGAAGCCCTGTCGTCCTGGCTGATGAGCCGTTACCCGGACAGCTGGTGCGTCAGCCCCGCACGGCAATCGCTGCTGTGGTGTCGCCCGGCGGGTCTGGTGCTGGACGAAGCGCGGTTGCTGGAGCGCCTCGAGCGTCACGGCTGGCAGGTTGAGCGCTTGGCCCTGGGGTGCGTGGCGCAAAGCCTGGAACAACTGCGCCGTGGATATCGCCGGGTGCGCGACCTGCTGGCTTATGGGCAAGAGGTGCTGCCGGCCGAGCGCCTGCTCAGCCTTGAGCGGTACCGGCTACCGGCCTTGCTGTGGCGGCATCGCAATGACGATGCGCTGGATGAGCTGTTGCAACCGCTGCAACGCATCCGCGCCAAGGACGCCAGTGGTCAGCTGATTGCGACCTTGCGCGCCTGGTGTGCCCATGATGGCCAGAGCCAGGCTTGTGCCGACGCCTTGGGCATTCACCGCAACAGCCTGCGCTACCGGCTGGAGCGGATCGCCGAGCTGGGCGAGGTCGACCCCTTGAGGATGGAGGGGATGCTCAGCCTGTACCTGGGGTTGCAGTTGTTGCGAGCTGAGTGAAGCGCTGGCCGAAGGCATTTGCCCAAACAACGCCTCCGCCGTCTTGTGCATTTGACCGAGGCCACCTTGCCAGGCAACTGTCAGCATGCCGCTCATCTGGACAGGAGAATCCCCATGAAGATCGTCATCGCCCCCGACTCGTTCAAGGACAGCCTCGACGCTGCCGGTGTCGCCCGCGCTATTGCCACCGGCCTGGCCGAGGTGTGGCCGGATGCCGAGCTGGTCGAATGCCCCATGGCCGACGGCGGTGAAGGCACCATGGACGCCATCTTGGCCGCCAGCCAGGGCGAATTACGCCGCCTGGCTGTGCGTGGGCCGTTGGGGCACAGCGTCGAGGCCGGCTGGGGTTGGCTGCCGCAGAGCCGCACGGCGATCATCGAAATGGCCCAGGCCAGCGGCCTGCAATTGGTGCCCACCCAGCAGCGTGATGCCTGCCGCAGCAGCACCTGGGGCACGGGCGAACTGATCGCCGCCGCCTTGGCTGCGGGTGCCCGCCGCATTGTCTTGGCCATTGGCGGCAGCGCGACCAATGACGGCGGCAGTGGCATGCTGCGCGCCCTGGGGCTGCGGCTGCTGGATGCCGAGGGGCAAGCACTGGAAGAAGGGGGGCTGGCCCTGGCAAAGCTGGCACGTATCGATGCCAGCGACCTCGACCCTCGGCTGGCCGAGGTCCAGGTCGAGGTTGCTGCCGACGTCGACAACCCACTCTGCGGTGCCAATGGCGCTTCGGCGATCTTCGGCCCGCAGAAAGGGGCTAACCCGCAGCAAGTACAAGCGCTGGACCAAGCACTGGGGCATTTTGCTGATCACTGCGCGCAATTGCTGGGCGAGGACATGCGTGACTTCCCGGGCTGCGGCGCTGCAGGCGGTATGGGCTTTGCGGCCAAGGCGTTCATGGGCGCGCAGTTCCGCCCTGGCGTCGAGGTGGTGGCAGAGCTGGCCGGCCTGGACGCGCTGGTACAAGGCGCCGACCTGGTGCTGACCGGCGAGGGGCGTTTCGATGCCCAGACCCTGCGTGGCAAGACGCCAATGGGCGTGGCCCGGGTCGCCAAGCGCCATGGTGTACCGGTGGTGGTGCTGGCGGGCACGCTGGGGGAGGGGTATCAGCAATTGTATGGCCACGGCATTGACGCGGCCTTTGCGTTGGCCAGCGGGCCGATGAGCCTGGAGCAGGCGTGCGCCAACGCCCGCGAGCTGCTGCAGGCGCGCGCCGGTGATATCGCCCGGCTGTGGCGCTGCGCGGTGTAAGCGCGGTCAGAGATTTCCGTGTAAGTGCAACTAGCGTGGGGGCTGCTTTGCAGCCCTTTCGCGCCCTAAGGCCGCGCCTACACGTCCATGCCGAAGTTATGAGACTTGGCAAATATGGAAATTATCTTTGTTTGATATCTCGCCATAAACAAAGGCCGAATCGCTGATTTTGATCAGAAAAGCGCTACATACAACACACGCAAAAGGCTCTATTTCGGCCCAGTAATACCGTCCGACTCTCACCGCTACTTACTATTAAGTATTTTACTTAACCCCTGTCGCTCGCCAATTCTCTGCACTGTTTATTCGAGAGGGCGAGTCGATGTTAGTTCATGGCGATAAGGATTTCGGCGTGTTGAAGGATGCCGAGGGCGAACTTCAACAGCAGGTCGGGCGCGTGCCCGATGCCGCATTTTATGAACGCAAGTTGCAAGCAGTCTGGACGCGTGCGCAACACAGTAGCCATTACGCAGGGATTGGCCCCTACAGCTTCACAGCGTTCCAGCAATTGCCGCTGACCGCCAAGGCCGCGCTGAAAAGCCAACCCCTGGCGTTTTGCACCGTAGCCCTTGGCGATGCGGCCAAGTACTACGCAACCACCGGCACCACCGGCGAGCCAACCCCAACCCCGCGCCTGAAACACGACATCATCTGGAATGCCGTCAGCGTCGCCAGCCACTGGCGAGCGGTGCTGCAGCCCGGGGCGCGGGTGGCCAACCTGATGCCATCGGACATCGTGCCGGTCGGCGACCTGATCGCCAACGTCTGCGAATACCTCGACGTGTCGCATGTACGGCTCTATCCCTTTACCACCGGCATCACCGACTGGGAACGGGTGTGCACGACCTTCGACACCTACCGGCCCACGGTGCTGTTCATCGCCCCCGGCGTACTGGTGCAACTGACCCGCTACCTCAAGCAGCGGGAGCTGCTCGACACGTTTGCCCAGTCGGTGCGCACGATCATGCTGCTGGGCGAGGTCAACACCCAGCCGTTTCGTGACCGTTTGGCCCGCGGGTGGCACTGCGAGGTACACGACGCCAGTTATGGCAGCACCGAGACCGGCACGCTGGCAGCCGTAGGCGCGGGCCAGCAGATGCGCCTGGCCACGGCCACGAATTATTTCGAGCTGCTGTTGCCGGACGGCAGGCTGGTAACGCCCGCCGAAGGCCTGACAGGCCGCCTCGTCGTCACCCCGCTGAACCTGTACGCGCGCCCGTTACTGCGGCTGGACACCGGCGACAGCGTCACCCTTACCGCGCCGTGGCAAGCCGGGCGGAGCAGCCCCAGCCTGTTGGTCAATGGCCGCGACAGCGATAGCATCGCGGTGGCCGGGGTGGACCTTGAGATTCGCGCCGTCGAAGAGGTGGTCTACGGCGCCTGCGACGCCACCGGCTATGTGATCGAAATCGACCGCCAGAACGACAGCGCCGCGTTGATCCTTGAACGTGACGTGCATTGGGACAACGCCCAGGAAGGCCAACTGCAAGCGCAGTTGCTGGCACGTTCCGAGCAACTGATGGGGCTGCGCTGGAGCCGTGTGCTGTTCGTCAACAACTTGTCGGCCATCAACAAGAGCGGTGGCTCGCAAAAAAGCTGGAAGAAGACCAACCTGCGCTTCGTGGGGGGCAAGCAATGACCACGTCACCCCTTGCCCAAGGGCGCGGTCTGGGCAACGGCCAGCCTGACTTGTGGTGCACATACGCCGCGATCCGCAGCCTGGCCTGGGTCGAGCGCCTCGACAGCGTCGATACGCCGGCCCTGCACAGCTATATCCAGTCCCGGCGTAACCGCGACGGGGGGTTCGCCTGGAGCAAGGGCATGCCATCCGACGCCTGGGCGACTTTTTATTGCACCGAAACCCTCAAGGACCTGGGTATCGCCATTGACCATGGCGCCCAAACTGCCGATTGGCTGCAAACGCTGTTCGACGGTGATGCCTACGCCATGTGCCCCGGGCAGACGGCGGATGTCTGGGCCACCCACTATGCAGTGCGTACGTTAATCGAGGTGTGCCAGGGGCAAGTGGCCGATGCCCCGGCGTTGTACGCCTGGCTGGAAGGGCTGCAGTGCAGCAATGGCGGCCTCAGTTGGTCGGCAGACTTTGCCCAGCGCAACTTGGCCGACACCCGTGCCTGCTTCTACGGCGTAATGGCCGCACGAGCCCTGGCCCAGCAGGGGCTGCCCGCACCGCAGTGGGACGTGCCGCGGTTGATTGCCTGGTTGCAGGCGCAGCAGGTGGAAAGCGGCGGCTTTCGTTTCAGCGAGGCTGCCGAGCAGCCGTGCCTGTGGGCGACCTACCGCGCCACGGCGAGCCTTGCGGCATTGCATGCGCAGCCCTTGGCGCGCCACGCGTGTATCGCCTGGATCGACGCACTGCGTCGGCCCAGTGGCGCTTTCGTGCGTTGGCAGGGCTATGACGGCGAGGACGTCTGGGCCGCTTTTTGCGCGGTGGGCTCGCTCAAGGCGTTGGGAGAGCCGGTGGCCCACCTGGCAGATGATATTGCACGGTTCATCGCGACCTTGGCGCTGCCTCAGGGTGGCTACACCTATCGGCAAGTCGACAGCGCGGCGGATGTGCTGACCACAGCGGCTGCCGTGCTTGGCGATCAGCTGAGCGCTGCGCAGCGGGCGGCAGCGCTGCACTGGATCGAAGGCTGCCAGATGCCTAACGAGCCTGGGCTCATGTACATGCCAGGGCGGGGCGCCGAAGTCCGCTGCACCAATTGGGGCCTGGCGGCGGGCGCCTTCGCCGGCCAGCCAGCGGCGCGCAAGGCGGTCGGGCACTGGCTGGCCTCGTTGCAGAACCCCGATGGTGGCTTCGGGTTCTGGGAGGGGCGCGCGTCGGACCTGGTGTCCACGGCGTCTGCGGTGGCGATCCTCCAGCAACTGGGCAACAACGCTGGGGTCAACCTTGTGGCGCTGGAGGCCTTTGTGGCCAGTTGCGCTCAGCAAGGTGGGCACGCCGCCTACCCACGAGGGCAGGCGTCCTTGCGTGCCAGCCTGCAAGCCTTGATCTGCCTGCACCATGTGGGCTGGGATGTGCGCGAGCAGGCAAACGAACTGCTGGTTGCGCACAAGGTGCGCCAGGGCGGCTTCGCCAATCTGGGGCAGCGCATCCCTGATTTGCTCAGCACCTACCAGGCCTTGGCGTTCGGCGCCGCGCAGGGGTTGCCGGTCGACCGCGCGCACCTGCAGTTCTTTCTCGACAAAGTGCGCAGCGGCCAAGGCCATGCCTGGTCGCCGCTGTACCTGGAGGGCCACGACGCACTGTCCGATTGCCTGGGGCGCCTGTTGCAGGCGTTTGCCGAAGGCAGGCGTCAGCACCTGCCCAACCTGCAGCTGTCGTGAGGAGCAGGCATGCCAACCATTACTGTTACCTGCGCACCACTGCAGCCCATCGAGCGCAAGCGCCTGGCCCTGGCGTTCACCCGCCTGCTGAAAGCGCAGGGCGCCGATACCGCGCACTGCATGGTGTTTTTCAATGTGCTGGAACCTGGGTGTGTGTTCAGCGCCGGCATGCCATTGCCGACCGCGGATGGCAACGGTGTGGCGTTGCAGTTCTACCTGCGCATCACCCTGTCGGTGGCGCGCGACGGGCTGGCCCATGCGGCCTTGGCCGAAGGCCTGCACCGTTGCCTGGTCAGTCACTACCCGAACGCTTTCATCTATTTGCAGTTTGATCCGATCCTGCCAGAACACGTGTTCTACAGCGCGGGAACAGCATTGATCAATGCCCACCATCAACAAGGAAAACCAGGCGCGTGAGCAACCTTTCTATTGAGCAGCAGATTCGTCAGGCACTGGCGCAACTACTCGGCGACGAGGTCAACGCCATCGATAAGCGCGACAGCTTCCGCGATTTTCTAGGCGAACGCTTCGACAGCCTGATGGCCGTCGAAGTCATCACCGCCATTGAAGGCTGTTTCGCCATCGAAGTGGATTACCTGAGTGACGACGTTCGCTACTGGTTTGAAACACTGGAAAAGATGGAGCAGTTCGTCGCCCAGAAACGCGAAGACCAATTGACCCTGCAGGCCACCCCGTGAGCGGCGATCATCTGTTCACCACGTCGGGCTCCACCGGCGCGCCACGCCACTGGCTACGCAGCCACGCGCAGATGGTTGACGAGGCCGCGCTGATTCTCGGCCGCTGGGCGGCTGACGCGAGCGAGATCCTGTCATTCGCGCCGAGTTGCCACAGCTACGGGATGATCCTGGGCGAGGTCGGTGCGCAATGGCTGAACGCGCGGTTGCAGGCCTGCTCGCTGGAACACCAGCAGTTACCGCAGCTCGATGGCGACGGGCCCTGTGTGATCCTCGCCATTGCCAGCACCTGGCGGCTCTTGCCTGCACTGCTGGCGCGCCTGTCAGCACGGCGTTCGGTACTGGTGGTGCACAGCGCATCGCTGTTGCCACCGGACGCATTGGCCACCGTGCACCGCTTCGCAGGGCCGCAGGTGCGCTTCATCGAGCTGCTGGGTGCCACCGAAACCGGCGCCATGGCCTATCGCGCGCTGGATGCGCAGAGTACCGCAGAGCAACCGTGGACGCTGCTGAGCGATGTCGAGTTGCTGAGCCCGACCGGCGCAGCCGGCCCGCTGGACGTCAGCAGCCCACGCATCGCGAGGGAGCAGGGCGCTGCAACCCCGGCACACCATCACCGTTGCGATGACCTGGTGCTGCCATTGGACGCGCGACGCTTTCAATGGCTGGGCCGGGCCAGCAGCCTGATCAAGGTCAACGGGGTTCGGCTCGACCTGGCGCGCCTGGCCTGCGAGCTCGGCCAACGCCTGCAGTGCCCGACCCTGGCCTGCGTGGCGGTGCGCGATGGGTTGCGCGCCGAAGCGTTCGAAGTGCTGTTCAGTTCGCCAACGTTGACCGAGCAGGCCGTGCGCGAAGCGCTCACGCACTGGCCTGCGCACCACCCGCGACCGGTCGCCGTGCGCCGGGTCGCGCACCTGCCGCTGTCTGCCACCGGCAAGCCCCAACCGTGGGCCGCCTCATCCACTGTCAAGGAATACACCCATGAGCCACGCTGATACCCAGGGCACCATCGCCCATTACCTGAACCACTGCGGTGCGCCGCTGGCCAGTGGCCGCGAACAGCCCGAATACCTCGCCCTAAGCCTGCGCAAGCGCCTCGAACTGCTGGAACGCAGCCCTGCACTGGCGGCTGATTGGGCTGCACAGTACGAGGCCTGGCGCGATCACGCCGACAGCCACTATCGCTGCCTGACCAGCACCCGCCCAGTTGAGGCGCCGTGGGTCCGGCTGGGGGTGAAGGACACCGTGGACGTCGCCGGCCTGCCGACCCGCCTGGGGCTGCGCAGCTACCGTCACTACCCGCAACGCAGCGCCGAGGCGCTGAGCCACCTCGACCCGCGTATCGCGCTGACCAGCAAGGTGGCGACCACCGAGCTGAACATCGCGTTCGGCGCAGGCTGCCGCAACCCGCATTTCCCGACCATCGACCCGTCGGGTTCCAGCACCGGGTCTGCGGTTTCCGTGGCTGCAGGCCTGTGCGACATCTCGTTGGGTACCGACGTGCTGGGCTCGGTGCGTTGGCCGGCGTCCCACTGTGGCATGGTCGGCCTGCGCATGACCCACAAGGCCGCCAGCCTGGCCGGTGTATTCCCGCTGTCGCCCCGCATGGACGCCTTGGGTTGGGTGACCCGCAGCGCCGACGACCTTGCCCTGCTGCTGCCGATGCTGGGCTTGGGGCCGTTGCTGGGCGATCAGCAGCCGCTCAAGCAGCAGTACCGTGTCGGCGTGCTTGAACACGCGCTCGACCCTGCGCTGACCAGCGCACCAATGCTCGACATGTTGAGCCAGGCCCGTGTTGCACTGGCCGACCTGGGCATGGCCCCGCGTGAAGTGGCCATGCCCGACCTGTGGGCCTGCCGTGGCGATGCCTGGCAGCTGTGCGCGCGCGACGCTTGGCTGGCATCTGCGGCCTGGGCGCGGCGCTTCGACTGCGAACTGCATTGGTCAACGCTTAGCGCGCTCAAGGTGGGTGAAGGGGTAAGCGACAGCGACTACTCGCGCATACATGCCCGCATGGACGCCGTGCGGGCGGGTATCGATGCCTGGTTCGAGGCCGCCCAGGTGGATGTCGTCATGTTCCCGATGGACCCGAACCGGCCCTTCGACCGGCGTAGCCCACAACCGGGTGATTCGACCATTCCGTCACCGGACGATCACGACTACGCCCAGAAAATCGGTTTCACCCCTCTGGCTAGCTTCAGCGGCCTGCCGGCCATTACCGTGCCGATCGCCCTCAGCGCTGACGGCAAGGCGCCCCTGGCGATACAGATCATGGGCCGACGCGACAGCGAGCTGCAGTTGCTGGACATCGCCAAACGTGTGCAGGCGTTGATCGGCCTGCTGCCTACCCGTCGTCTTCAGGTGTAAGGGGCGAACCATGTGCGGAATTACAGGCTGGGTGGACTACACCCGCGACCTCGCGCACCAGCGCCAGGTGCTCGGCGCCATGACCGATACCCTGGCCTTGCGCGGGCCGGATGCCAGCGGCAGCTGGCAGCACCGCAACGCCTTGCTGGGGCATCGGCGCCTGGCCATCATCGACCTGAGCGGTGGCGTGCAGCCCATGACCTACCGCTTCCCCACGGGTGAAGAGGTCGCGCTGGTGTACACCGGCGAGGTCTATAACCACCATGCCCTGCGCGAACGCTTGCGCCAGGCCGGGCATGTGTTTAAAACACGCAGCGACACCGAGGTGGTGCTGCACGCCTACCTGGAGTGGGGCGAGCAGTGCTGCGACCACCTCAATGGCATGTTCGCCTTCGCTGTGTTCGATGGGCGCGATGGCCACTTTCTGCTGGTGCGTGATCGCTTGGGGGTCAAGCCGCTGTACTACGCCCGTCACCAGCAGGGGCTGCTGTTCGGCTCCGAGATCAAGGCGATTCTTGCCCACCCCGAGGTTGCCAGCACCCTGGACGCGGTAGGCCTGGTGGATGCCTTGAGCCTGTCCCGGGGCACCACCCGCACTGCCTTTCGCGGGGTCAGCGAATTGCCGCCGGGGCATCGGTTGTCCTGGCGGCCCCAGGGGCAGGTAAAGATCAGCCGCTACTGGCAGTTGCAACGCCGCGAGCATCAGGACGACGTGGCGACCACGGTCGAACGCACCCGCGAGCTGCTCGACAATGCCTTGGGCGAGCAGTTGCATGCCGATGTGCCGGTTTGCTCGCTGCTGTCCGGTGGCCTGGACTCGACCCTGCTGACCGCCATGGCGCAACAGCGGTTAGCGGCCGAGCATGGCGGGGCGGTGAATTCGTTCTCGGTGGATTTCGTCGGCCAGGCCGAGCAGTTTCAGGGTGATGCGTTTCGCCCCGAACGTGACCAGCCTTATGCCCTGGCGGCGGCCCAGTACATCGGCAGCCGGCACCAGACCATCCTCATCGACAACCGGGAGTTGGTGTCGGACCCGGCCCGCCTGGCGGTGTACCGCGCCAACGACAGCGCGGCCACCTTCGGCGACGTGGACACCTCGCTGTACCTGTTGTTCAAGGCGATCCGCGCGCATTCCACGGTGGCCATCTCCGGTGAGGCGGCAGATGAAGTGTTTGGGGGCTACGCCTGGTTCCGCGACCCGCAGGCCGTGGCCGCAGCGCGCTTCCCTTGGCTGTCGCGCATGCAACTGCTGCAGCCCGAGCTGATCAACCCTGAGTTCAACCGGGCCTGCGATTTTGCCCAGTATCAGGACAGCTGTTATCACCAGGCCCTGGACAGCGTCGAGCATCTGCCAGGGGACAGTCCGCAGGAACGGCGCATGCGCGAAATCTGCCACATGCACCTGCAGCGCTGGCTGCCGATTCTGCTCGATCGCAAGGACCGCCTGAGCATGGCCGCGAGCCTCGAGGTGCGGGTGCCGTTCACTGATCATTCACTGGTGGAGTACGTGTACAACGTGCCGTGGTCGATCAAGGGCAAGGATGGCGAGGAAAAATGGTTGCTCAAGCAGGCCGGCGCCGACCGGGTACCGCCTGCGGTGTTGCAACGGCGCAAAAGCCCGTACCCGACCTCGGCGAACCTGGCCTATGAGCGCTTTCTGCGCGAGCGCATTCGGCAGTTGCTGAAGGCGCCAGTCCGGCCCGTGTTCCAGGTCATCGACCACGGTCGGCTGGCCGCCGAGTTGCGCCAGCCCGAGGGCTATTTCAACTCGCAACTGCGGCGTAACAACCTGGAGACGGCCCTGGCGCTGGACACCTGGCTACGTGAGTACCGGTTGACGGTGTAGGGCTACAGGATCAGAGGGTTCTGCAGGGTGTCGCTGAAGCGCTTCGGCGCGCCCTGGTCGAGCATGGCGATGAAACTGCCCAGGGCCGGCGAAGCGTTCTGGATGTTCCAGTTCATGTACAGGCCCATGGTTGGGGTGGGCTGGTCCTTGATCGGGCGGATCGGGCGGAATTGCACGCGCTCACGCAGCGTCGAGTAAGCGATCGATTCCGGCACCAGGGCCACGCCGAAGCCACAGGCGACCAGGCCGATCAGGGTGTGGATCTGCGCCGCCTCCTGCACCACCTTGGGGTAGAAACCGGCCGACTCGCACAGGGCGATCAACTGGCTGTGGTAGCCACTGCCCAGGGCTTGCGGGGTGAAGACGAAGTCCTCTTCGGCAAAATCGCGCAGGTCGACCAGCGGCTGATGTGCCCTGGCGTGGTTGGCGGGCAGGGCCATGATGATCTGCTCGTTGAGCAACAGCCGCGACTCGATGGTATCGGGCGGCATCGGCAGCTTGCGCATGAAACCGATGTCGGCTTCGCCGGCCATCAAGGCCTTGGCCTGCGAGGCTGAGGGCATCTCGCGGATGGTCAGGCGTACATTGGGGTAGACCTCGCGGAACCTGCGCAAGGTCGTGAGCAGCGACTCGTAGTAGGCGATGGAGATGGCCGTGATGGTCAGCTTGCCGCAGATGCCTTCCGAGACATTGCGCGCGTATTCGATGCCTTGCTCCAGCTCTTTGAGCGTGCGGTAGGCGGTTTCCAGAAAGGCCATGCCAGCGGCAGTCAGCTTGACCCCGCGCTTGTTGCGCAGAAACAGGCTGAAGCCGAGCTTTTCTTCAAGGCGGTTGATCGCTTGGCTCAGGGGCGGCTGCGCCATGTGCAGGCGGATGGCGGCCTTGTGGAAGTGCAGTTCTTCGGCTACGGCGATGAACTGCCTGAGCAAACGTGTCTCGATCATTCTATGTTCCTTCATCGACTTGCCGGGGTGCCTGGCAGGCGCCACCCCTGCAAGGCGGCCATCATAGTGCGTGGCCACCGAGTGACAAAGCCTCGGTGATATCCCTGAGATATCAAAGTTGCATGCTTTTAATATTAAGTCATTGAATTTTTTATTGTTATCGTAAAAAAGGAGAATCGAAGGTGCCCTGCAATGCCAATCACAGACCCATTCAAGAACAAAGTCGCGATCATCACCGGTGCTGCCCAAGGGCTGGGCCTGGCTTACGCCATGGCACTGGCCGAGCGAGGCGCCCGCGTGGTCATCAGCGACCTGGGGACTGACCGGGCAGGCCAGGGCGAGGACCCGTCGGCCCTGGCCCAGGCACTCGCGGCCCTGCAGGCCAAGGGCTACAACGCGATCGCCCATGCCGGGCAATTGGAAGACGAACGCGCCTGCCAACAATTGATCGAGCTGGCCATCGAGCAGTTTGGCGCACTGGATATCCTCATTCACAATGCAGGCTGGGTCGATTACCAGGGCATCGAAGCGCAGGAAGAAGCCTTTCTTCAGCGCGCGCTGGGCATCAGCGTGCACGCCCCGGTGTGGCTGGCCAAGCATGCCTGGAAGTACCTCAAGCATTCCGCCGCCCCGCGCGTGGTGCTGACCACCTCGGACCGCGCCATGTACCAGCGCTATTCGCAGCCCGGGCTGGTGGCCTATTCAGCCGGCAAGATGGCCCAGGTCGGTATCATGAACGCCTTGAGCATGGAAGGGATGGAGCACGGCATCCTGGTCAATGCCATCTCGCCCGTGGCCAAGACCCGCATGTGGGGCGTGACCCAGGCCCCGGAAGAGCTCAAGCCCGAATGGGTCACCCCAGGGTTGTTGTACCTGGCCAGCTCGCTGTGCCGCGACACGGGCTACATCCTGCGTGCCAGCAACGGGCAGTTCACCGCCACCCGTTTCACCGAGAACAGCGGCGTCAGCTACCCACGCGACCTGGCGAGGGTACAGGCGGGCAACTTCAAGGAAGTGGCCGAACGCTGGAGCCGCATCAAGGAATGCCACTACGTACCGGTCAAGGTCGCCAACACCCGCGCCGACCTGGGCGAGAGCCCGGTTTGGGACGCGCGCAGCGGCGCGCTGTACTTCGTCGATATCACCGATGGGCGCATCAATCGGTTGAACCCGGACGGCGAGGTCGAAAGCCTGTATGAGTCGGCCGCACGCATTGGCGCCCTGGCCCTGACCGACCAGGGCAACCTGATCTTCACCGAGGATTCCAGTGTCGCCATTCTGGACGTGAACGCGCGCAAGGTGCGGCAATACTCCGTGCCGGTTCACCCGCGTTCCACCTACCGTTTCAACGATGGTGCCTGCGACCCCCAGGGCCGTTTCGTCAGCGGCCTGATGGACGAAGCCCCAAGTGGCAAGACCGGCGCCTTGTTCCGTTTCGACGCGGAACTGAGCGACCAGGTGATCCACGATGGCATGGCGCTGCCTAACGGGCTGGCCTGGTCGGAAGACGGGAA
Source organism: Pseudomonas sp. 5.2 (assembly GCF_059025405.1). Classification (NCBI taxonomy): domain Bacteria; kingdom Pseudomonadati; phylum Pseudomonadota; class Gammaproteobacteria; order Pseudomonadales; family Pseudomonadaceae; genus Pseudomonas; species Pseudomonas sp. 5.2. Next base: position 310,593 of record NZ_JBYBHH010000006.1, on the reverse strand, counting down.
AAGCGTTTTCTTCGTCGACTCGGTAGCCCGCGCCATCTACCGCGCCGAGTACCTGCCCGAAGGCCGCTTGACCGAGGTTACGCTGTTTGCCGAAACGCCTGCCGAGCTAGGGCGCCCAGACGGCATTGCGCTAGACCGCGAAGGCGGGCTGTGGGTGTGCCAGTTCAATGGCAGTTGCCTGCTGCGTTACGACCGTCACGGCCACCTGACCGACCAGGTGGTGATGCCGGTGACGCGCCCGACCAGTTGCTGCTTTGGCGGTGAAGGGATGACCACCTTGTATATCACCACCGCGCGGTTCGGCATGAACGCTGTGGAGCTGCGGCACTACCCGGATGCCGGCGACCTCTATGCGATCCGCCCGGAAATCGGCGGCATTGCGCGCCACGCCTTCAAGGAATGAGGTTGTGCACCTGGCTGGCCGGTAACACGGCCAGCTCACCAAAGCGTTGCGCCGAGTCGATGTAGCGCAGTGCTGACTTGGCGTCCTTCCAGCCCACGTAGCTCATCAACGACTTCAGTTCCCAACCATTGGCCGTGGCCCACGTGGCGAAACCACGGCGCAGCGAGTGGCCGGTGTACAACGCCGCCGGTACCCCGGCACGCTCCAGCATGCGCCGGAGCAGCCCAACCAGGCTGTTGCTGTTGAGCGGCGCGTCGCTGAGGTTGCCCCAGCGGTCGAGCTTGCGAAACACCGGGCCATGGGCGATGCCGGCCACTTCGATCCACTGCAGGTACGCGCTGACCGGGCACAATGCCTTGAGTGCCGGCGTGCGGTGCTGCACACCAAGCGCTTCGCGGTCACCCTTGCTGCGAGGCAGGAACAAGGTGATGCCGACACCGGCTTCAGCCTGGATGTGCTCGACGCGCAGGCGCGCCAGCTCATCCCCCCGAAACCCTCGCCAAAACCCCAGCAACAGCAGCGCCGTGTCGCGACGCGCTCGGCGCAGGGTGGTCAAGTCGTGGCATTCGCGTGCCTGGCGGGCTTCGTCCTCGAAGCATTGCACGGCGGTTTGCAGGTGTTGCAGCAACAGCGGTGCAGCCTGTTTTGGCGGTGTCGGGTGCAGGGTGCGAATACCGCGCAGTACCTGGCGCACCAGCGGCGCCTTGGTCGGGTCGGGGAAGCCCTGGCTGATGTGCCATTGGCTGAGGGCCGCGAGGCGTTGACGCAAAGTGCTCACCGCGTGCTGCTCGGCGTGGTCGGCCAGGTAACGGGCCACGCCCTCGGCGGTGGCCGGCAGGAAACCACCCCATTGGGTCTCGAAATGGTCGATGGCAGCCTGGTAGCTGCGCCGCGTGTTGTCACGGGTGGCGGCGCGGACGTAGCGCTCGATGTCGGTCATGGTGCAGTAGCCGGTATTCAGTGGTGACACGATAAACCGAATCGGCTTGCCTGTCTTGGCATCAATCCCTCTTTAGTAGACACCTACCTTTTCATCGATGCCGTTGAAGGGTGGGTAGTCGAGCAGTTGTGCCGGCGACAGTGGGCGGCTGAAGTGATACCCCTGGGCAATGTCGCAACCGGCGAGCTTCAGGCACACCACTTGCTCACGGGTCTCCACACCTTCGGCCACCACCTCCAGGCCGAGGCGCTTGGCCAGGATGATGGTGGAGGAGACGATCGGGCTGTCGTCATGGCTGTTGGACAACGGCGCAATCAACGAACGGTCGATTTTCAGCTTGCTCAACGGCAGCGAGTGCAGGTGCGCGAACCCTGCATAGCCGCGCCCGAAATCGTCCAGGCTGATGCCCAGGCCCGCTTCGCGCAAGCGCTGCAGGTGCTCGACCGCCGTGCCCTCGGGGTCAAGGATGGTGGTTTCAGTGATTTCCAGCTCCAACCGGTGTGGGGCGATGCCGTACCTTTGCAATTTGTTCAGTAGCCGCGTGCTGAAGCCTGCCTGGCGCAACTGCAGCGCCGAAACATTGACCGCCAGGCGCGCTTCGCGGCCCTGCGCGTGCCAACGGGCGAGCGCCTCACAAGCCAGGCGCAGCACTTCCCAGCCAAGCTCGATGATAAAGCCACTGCGCTCGGCCAGGCCGATGAAGCGGTCCGGGTAAAGCAGGCCGAATTCCGGGTGGTCCCAGCGCACCAGTGCCTCGTAGCCCAGCACCTGGTGGGTATCAAGGCGGATCTGCGGTTGGTAATGCAGGATGAACTGGCGCTCGGCCAACGCCGCGCCGAAGGCTTGCTCGAGGGTGAAGGCATGGATATCGGAAAGGTTCAGCGACGGGTCGAAGAAGCGGTACTGGGCACGCCCGGCCTGCTTGGCCGAGTACATCGCGGCATCGGCGCAGCGGATCAGGCTGTCGATGTCTTGGCCATCGCGTGGGCAGATACTGACGCCGACGCTGGGGCTGGTGTTGACCTCCTGGCCATCCAGCGCATAGGTGGTCGAGAGTTTCTGTACCAGCTCGCGAACCCAGGCGTTGATCTGTTCTTCGCTGCGCTGACCGGCCAGCAGTACCACGAACTCGTCACCACCAAAACGCGAGGCTTCGTCGCCCGGCTCCAGCAACCGTTGAATTCGCCCAGCCACAGCTTGCAGCAGCAGGTCGCCGATCTTGTGGCCGAGTGAGTCGTTGATCGACTTGAAACGGTCCATGTCGATGAACAGGATGGCCATCAACCGGCGCTTGCCCCGTTGCCGGGTCAGCGCAAGCCCAGCGACTTCGACGAACTGGCGGCGGTTGTGCAGGCCGCTGAGGTGGTCAGTGGCCGCGGCGTGGCTGCTGCGCCGGTGTTCGTCCTCAAGCCGCTCTATCAGTTGCTGGTTGACCTGCTGTGCGTGCTCCAGGGCGCTGAACGCTTCCTGGCGCTTGCGCAACAGGCGCAACGTCCACACCAGGCTGGCCAGAATCATCAGGGTCATGCTCAGGTTCAGCCAGAACTGCCGTGAGTAGGCCAAGGCCGTCGGCGCCAGGATTTCTTCGTAGCGTTGGCTGACCACCACGCTAAAGCCTCGCTCGGCCTCGCGCCGGTACAGGCTCTGGTAGGGCCCGCCGGGTGAATACTGCGTGAACGCGCCCGCGTCGGGCCCGGCCTGCGGTAAATCAGGCTCCAGGCTGTCGGCGGCCACGATCACCCCGCTGGAGTCGATGCGCAGGCGTTCGTGGCCATCGTCCTGCAGCAGGCGCATCAGGCCGGTGCTGCCCAGGTCGATGTGCTGGAACAGCACCGCCAGGTAACCGATGTCCAGCTGTACCACCAGGATGTTGTCGATTTCGCGGCCGGGCAGGTCGGTCAGCGGCAATATGAACGGCAGACGCCAGTTGGGCAGGGCGCTAAGCGGGCTTTGCACCTCGATACTGGGCATGAAGGGTTTGAAGCCGTAGCGGGCAACGTGCAATTGCAACTGCCGCAGCCAGTCTTCAGGCAGCGTTGCGGCGTCGTCGGCATGGCTGGCCGACACGAGCCGGCCGTGTCGGTCGTACAGGCTCATGCGTTTGAACAACGGGTCATCGGCCAGCAACCGGGCCAGGTTGGCGTTGCCCTGGCGCGGGGCCTTCAGGTCGCCTTGGGTGACGCGGCCCACGGCCTGGGCACGGTCGACCAACTGGCGCAGGCTTTGCGCGACGATGCTGGCCAGGTTCAGGTGCTCGGCCGCCTTGGCCGCCACTGCATCCTGGCGCGCAGCGGCTTTCTGGGAGAAGTGCAGCCCCCAGAGAAATGCCAGGGTGGCGGCACACAGCATCAGGATCAACAGGCGCAGAAGGCTGGCGGAAGAGAGCGAACGGCGAATCACGACTGATAATCCCGACCCTGGGTGATGCTCAAAACATACGACAGTATGATGACAGGTCGATGACTGATGGCTAAGTGCCTCTAAGGTTTTGCTGTAACCGCCAAGGGCGTCTGCAAGCGTGTGGTCTCTTCTTCGATATAGTTCATCAGCGCAGCGACCTCGGCATCGCCCAGGCGCATGTTGGGCATCGCCAGGCGGTTGTATTGCTCGTACAGCAGCATGGCCAGCGGGTCTTTTTGCGCAAGCATCAGATCAGGCTCTTTCAGCCATCGGCTCAACCAGCTGGCATCGCGTTGCCGGGTTACACCCAACAGGTCGGGGCCGATGCCCCGTTGCACGCCTGGCTCGGCGTCGCCCAGGGTATGGCAGGAAGAGCAGCGGGTGCGGAAGATCTGCTCGCCGCTGCTGGGCGAGCGGACTTCCGGCGCATGGGCGTAGTCGTTGGCCATGGCGCTGGCTTGCTTCCAGTTGTGCAAGCTGTTGCCCAGGCGGTCGGCGAGGATGTAGGGGCTCTCGAAGGGCGAGGCTTTCATCCAGCGGCCGGTGGCCTGGTTGCCGATGATCAGGCTCAGGTTGTGGTCTTTGGAGCGGCCGTTTTCCAGGCCTTCTATGTACAGGCCCAAGCTTCTGCGCAATTGCTCGATGTCGGCAGGCTCGCCGGTGAGCAAGGTCCAGCCAGGGCCGATGGCGAATTTTTCGGCGTAACGTTTGAGGGTGGCCGGCGTGTCGTTGTAGGGGTCGATGCTGATGGAGTAGAGGAATATGTCCTTGCCGACCCGGTCGCCGAGGATTTTTTGCACCTGGCGCAGGCGCGCGGTTTCCACCGGGCAGGAGTCGGAGCAGCCGGTGAAGATGAAGTTGATGGCGACGACCTTGTCTTTGATCAGGTCATCGAAGAAGTGCACTTTTTCACCGTCCTGGGTCAGCAGGGGGGTATTGGGGAAGTAGTCGGCGCCCCAGGGGGTGGTGGTTTCTTGGGGTGGGGCTTGCCGGGGTTGCACGGGCCAGAACGGGATGCTGGCAGCGAACAGCGATAGCACGAGCAGAACACGCCATGAGCCAGTCATGAAGTACTCCTCCGTAAAAGATCCTACACAAACCGTTGTAGGAGCAGCCTTGTGCTGCGAAAAGGCCAGTGAAAGCACCGAAATTGCATTGTGTTGCCACTGGCCTCTTCGCAGCGCAAGGCTGCTCCTACACCTGCTTTGCCTACTTGATGCTGATTGGCGCTGTCACGCTTTGCCCCAGCGTCGACGTCACGGTCGCTGTCGCCGGTGTTGCCGGGCCGTTGCCGGTGGTAGTAGCCGACAACCGCCAACGGGCACCCGTGGTGGCCGCGGTCAGCGTGGCAGCACCCAGGTTCAACGGCCCGCTGGTGGTGGCCACCGTCACGTTGATGGCATTGCCGGTAGCCACCGAGGTGGTGCCCGCCAGCTCCCAGGTGTAGCGGTTGCCGCTGCGCACTTGCACCGAGGCACTGCTGACCTGGATGTTGTCGACCGGTAATGCCGGGCTCACCGCGATGCTGACCGCCGCCGGGGCGACCGACTCGGCACCCTTGGCGTCGCGCGCCGAGTAGTTGAAGCTGGCGGTGAACGGTGTGGCGACGGTGGCCGGTGGGGTGTAGGTCACCGTGGTGCCGTCGGTGCTGGTGGTACCCATGCCCGAATCCGGCTGGCTGAGGCCAGTGACGGTCAAGGGCAGGTTGCGCTCGGGGTCGGTGTCATTGGCCAGCACATTGAGCGTGATCGCCTTGCCGGCCGTGGTGGCAGCACTGTCGTTGACCGCAACCGGTGGCTTGTTGGTATCGTCGTTATCATTGTGGCCAGACGTGCGGAAGGTCGGCAGGCCTACAGAAGCGACGTATTCCACACCGTCCCAACCCGGCAACGGGGTAGGCATCACCTGGAACTGGCCAGGGTGTTCCAGGTCCCAGCGCAGCAGCATCGACGAGTCTTCGTGCTGGGTGTTGTGGCAGTGCTCCATGTAGGTACCGGCAAACTCGCGGAAGCGGATGGCCATTTCCACTTCTTCCGACGAGTCGGCATCCGGCCCAATGCGGTAGACGTCCTTACGCGCCCACTTTTCCCACTCTGGCGGTGCCTTGCCGTCGCGGCTGAGCACGATGCCTTCCTCGAAGTGCACATGCACCGGGTGGCTCCAGCCATTGCCGCCATTCTTGATCTTCCACACTTCCAGGGTGCCGTCGCCGCTAAAGCCGCCTTGGGTGGCTTCGTTGGCCAGTTGCGGCGCTGCGTTGATGCGCCGTGGGTCCATGCTGTAGCCGAAGCCGCCATCGGTCTTGATGGTCCAGGGGGTGGTGTCGGTGCCGTCGGAGCGGCCAAAGATGAACTCGCGGTGGCGGGCATCCTTGAGCTTGGCCTGGTCGGCCACGGCGTTGCGGTCGAGGGTCAGCGGGATCATCTTCAGGCCTGCGGCCTTGCCCGGCTTGGCCGGTTCATAAGCGACTGGGTCCATGCTCAGGTCCTGGCCGCTGTAAGGCTGCACCAGCAGTTGCATGAACTTGCCCACCACCGGGTCGCCTTTGTCCCACTGCGGGCCCTTGCTGGTCTGCTTGATGACCGCCTTGTATTTCTCCGACAGCACATCGGCCAGGGAAATGGCCTGGTTCGGGCCCTTGCCGGTCTGGTGCTCCATCAGGTTGACGAAGTACAGCTTGTCGCCTGCCTTGATGCCGTTCTTGGCGAAGTTGATGATGATGTCGTAACGCTCGGCGATGCCTTGCAGCGGCATAATGCCGTTGTTGTCCTTGAGGTCACCGTCGCCGTTGAGGTCCAAGGTGCCGTCGAATGGCACGGCATGTTCCATGATGTTGCCGTCGTTGGCGATCATGTGAAACGGTACGCGGGCATACGACACGTTGGAGCCGGACGGGCCTTTGAATTCGCCGCTGCTGCCGGCGATTTCACGCACCACGGCAAATTTGAAGTAGCGCGACACCGACCCATTGAGTATGCGGAAACGGTAGCTACGTGCCCGTACTTTCAGCTTGGGCTGGTACTGCCAGTTGACCAGGATCTGGTCGCCGAGAAAGCCGTCGGTATTGAACGGGTTGAACCACAATTGGCCATTGGCATCCCAGGCTTTGTCGGCAATCACCAGGTTGACGTCGTAGTCGCGGTTGCCCCACGGCATGGCCGAACCACTGGGGAAGCGCAGGTTGACGCCATCCTGCAGGGCCTCGTTGCCGCGGTCCAGGGCGCTGTAGTAGTTCATCATCACGGCGTTGCCTTTGTAGACGTTCTGCGCCGTGAAATCCATCATGTGGTCGTGGAACCAGTGGGTACTCATGGTTTCGCGCCAGTCGCCACGAATCTTGATGCTGCCGTTTTCGCAGGTTTTAAGGCCCGGTGAGGCGTCGTTGACGTACAGCGTTTCGCCCGGTGCGCAGGGGAACGCCGCGCGCGGGTCTTGGGCGCGGGTGTTGATGGTGTCGTAACCGGCCAATTGCACCGGCCACCGGTAGTCGTAGTACTGGCCGGGGAAGAAGTAGGCGTTGGCAAAGCCATCGCTCTCGGCCGGGGAGTGGCCGTTGTGCTCGTGGGTGGAGATGGTGTGCAAGCCAAAGCCGCCGTTGGCCGACGGGTCGATCGGCAAGGCGTTGTAATGGCGCATCAAGATCGGCTGGCCATAGCGGACCATCAGCAGCTTGGGCGGGAAGGTGCCGTCGAAGGTCCACAGCGATTTGTGGTTTTGCAGAGGGAAACTTGGGTGGAAGCGGGTGTCGATGCCCTTGGTGGTGCCCAACGTGGTGGGGATGTCCGAGGTCTGGTAGTACAGCCCGCCTGGCGCGAATTCACCGACCGCATAGTTGTGCATTTGCTTGCGGTCACGCAGCCCGAGGTTGATGCGTGCGCCAGCTTGGGCGGTCTTGAACGCAGCCTGAGGGTAGAACTCGTTCCAACGCTGATGGGACCAGCCCTTTCCTGGTGGGCGGCCTTCAGCCGGCGAGCCGACCGGGTGGCGGTTGAGGAACATCTCTATCTGCGCTTTCCACGGGTTGCGGTCGAGCACGTTGGAGAACTGGGTAGGGAAGGGGTACAGGCCCGGCTGCTTGAGGAAGGCTTCCAGGGCGGTGCCACTGGGGCCGCTGCGGGCGACCACATTGGGGTCTTGCGCGGGGGCCGCGCCTAGGGTTGGTACGGGGAAGGTCAGGTCAGGTGCCGGGATGCTGGGGTCGAGCTTTTCCGGGCCGAATTCTTCGAACAGCAGCAGTTGCTGGGTGAACGGCTGCGCACCGAACAACGGGCTGGGCTTGCCGTTGGTGGGGTACTTTTCAGAGGTTTGCAACGCGGGCGGCAGTACGTTGTCCTGGCGCACGGTAGAGCGGTCGCCATGGACGCCATCGGTCAGCTCCAACGAGCCTTCGTTGGCTTCCGGCAAGGTGTACAGGTTGAGCAGCGCCGGGTTTGGGTCGTCCGGCTGGTCGGTATAGGCCGAAGGGTCGGTCGGCGGCGGCTGGCCGACGTCATCGAGGGAAGACGCGATTGCCGGGTTCAGCCCAAGGCTGAGCATCAGCACGGTGACGGCAGACAGTTTGAATGTTTGCCTGGTTGGGTGAATCACGGCAGGTGTTTTCATTGCCTGGTGCCTCGCTCGCGGCTGTATGGCTTGGGGCCATCAATGGCGTTTTGCCTGGTTAAGGGGCCTGAGCAACGGCTGTGCCAACAGATGTTTCGGTAATGCTTTGTTAAACAAATCCTTTAAAAACCTGAGTCGCGCTAAATAATGGCGTGCCAGGGCTGGGGACAGGCACCCACAAGCGGGTCACCCAAGGCCCAGTGTTTGGGGCGTGACAGCACCTTCCTACCTGCTGTATACCTGTGGGCCACCAAGGGGAGCCCGGCAACGGGCTGAGAAACCGCTGAGCGTTGCAGCGCGGTGACCCTTCGAACCTGATCCGGATCATGCCGGCGAAGGGATGGGACTTGAAACCTGCCTTTTTGCCGGCCTCACTGCGAGGCCAGTCCATGCCAGCTTCAACGGTCTCGCTGTCACCCCCTGCAGAGGACAGCATCATGACCGAACGTTTCACGCAAACCCTGCGCCGTCAGAGCGAGCCGACCTGGTCGGCGGCCGTCGGGCACCGCTTCGTTAGCCAACTGTGCGACGGCAGCCTGCCGGACCCGATCATGGTCCGCTACCTGGTGCAGGACCACCGCTTTCTCGACAGCTTCCTGACCCTGCTCGGCGCTGCGATCGCCACCGCGGACACCTTCGAGGCACGCCTGCGCTTCGGCCAGTTCGCCGGGATGATCTCCAGCGATGAGAACACCTATTTCCTGCGCGCCTTCGAGGCGCTGGACGTCAGCCCGGCGCAACGCGTAGAGGCCGCGGACACTGCGCCGACCGCAGGCTTCAAGGCGATCATGCGTGAAGCAGCCGCCACCCGCTCGTACGCCGCCGCGTTGGCAGTATTGAATGTCGCCGAAGGGTTGTACCTGGACTGGGCGCTCAAGGCGCCGAAACCCTTGCCTGAACACTTCGTGCATGCCGAATGGATCACCTTGCACGACAACCCGGCGTTCCAGGCGTTCGTCGCCTTCCTGCAGGCCGAACTGGACCGCGTCGGGCCGCAGGAAGCCGAGCTGAGCACCGATTTCTACCTGCGTACCGTGGCCTTGGAGCTGGCCTTCTTCGATGCGGTTTACGAGGGGGAGGTGTGAGCATGGATATTTTCAATCGCCTCAAGGCCGCCACCACGGGCGAGTGGCACCGCTATGTCGAGCATGATTTCGTGCAGCAGATGGGCGAAGGCACGCTGAGCGAGGCGGCGTTCCGGACGTACTTGGTGCAGGACTACCTGTTCCTGATCCAGTTCGCCCGCGCCTGGGCCCTGGCCGCTTACAAGAGCCGCCTGCCGGCCGACATCCGCGCCGCCCAGGCGGGCCTCGCGGCGATTCTCGACGAAACCGAGCTGCACCTGCGCCTGTGCGCGCGCTGGGGGCTGACCCAGGCTGATATCCAGGCCGCACCCGAGCACCAGGCCACGGTGGCGTATACCCGCTATGTGCTCGACTGCGGCGCCGCAGGCGATCTGCTGGAGCTGCATGTGGCGTTGGCGCCCTGTGTGATCGGCTACGCAGAAATTGGCCGGACGTTGGCTGAACGGATTGGTGACCTGAGCGATCACCCTTACCGTGAGTGGATCGCTGAGTATGCCGGGGAAGGGTATCAGCAGGTGGCGGCCAATGCCCGCAAGCACCTGGATGAACTGGCCGCGCGGAGCATGACCGAACAACGGTTCGTGGAGCTGGCAGGGATCTTTGGCCAGGCGTCGAGCCTGGAGGCCGATTTCTGGCAGATGGGGCTGGATGGCGCGAAGTAGGGATCAATGGTCCTCGTTGATCATTGGAATTCCAGGTAGGAGCAGCCTTGCGCTGCGAAGAGGCCGGTGAAGACACCATTAATCTTCGCTGCTGCCACTGGCCTCTTCGCAGCACAAGGCTGCTCCTACCCGGATCGCGCATGGCGGGAAGGCAGGGTTAGTGGGTTGGCTGCGATGTAGCAAAAGCCACCCGCGCTGCAGGAATGCCTGGACGGCGGACTGCTTGAATGCGGTTTGGGGGGGGCGCTCAATTCCAGGTAGGAGCAGCCTTGCGCTGCGAAGAGGCCGGTGAAGACACCATTAATCTTCGCTGCTGCCACTGGCCTCTTCGCAGCACAAGGCTGCTACTACCCGGATCGCGCTTGACGGGAAGGCAGGGCTAGTGGGGCCGGCTGCAGGCCTCGCCACCCTGGCATATCCGCCAGCAAGCGACGTGTGTACTCACTCGCTGGTTGCTCGAATACCTGCTCGGTAGGCCCTTGGTCCACCAGCCTGCCCTGGCTCATCACCAGCACCTGGTCGCTGATGCCGCGTACCGTGGCAAGGTCGTGGGACACGAACAGGTAGGTCAGGCCCAGGTCGCGTTGCAAGGTCTGCAACAGCTCCAGCACTTGCGCCTGCACCGGTGCGTCCAGCGCCGACAGCGGCTCATCCAGTACCAACAGTTCCGGCTCGGCGGCCAGCGCACGGGCGATGGCGACCCGTTGCCGTTGCCCACCGGACAACTCGCCAGGGCGCCGCTGCAGCAAGTCGGCAGGTAGCCCGACACGCCCCAGCAGCTCGACCACCCGCTGGCGATCATCGCGCCGGTTGCCGATGGCGAAGGCGCGCAGCGGCTCACGGATGATGTCCAGCAGGTTGTGCCGCGGGTCGAGTGCGGCCCATGGGTTCTGGTAGACCAACTGCACCCGGCGCCGATAGGCCTGCAACTGCTTGCGGCTGGCGCCAAGCACCTGCTCGCCATCAAACAACACGCTGCCTGCATCTGCCTGCTCCAGGGCCAGGATGATGCGCGCCGTGGTCGACTTGCCAGAGCCCGACTCGCCAACCAGGCTGGTAGTGCTGCCACGAGGCAGGCTGAAACTGACATCCGCCACCGCCGCCGGCCCCTGGCGGTTGAAGCGCCGCTGCAGCCCAGTGACCTGCAGCAAGGGCGCCGCAGGGTGATCGGCCGGGCGGGTACGACGCTGCTGCAACCGTGCCAAGGGTGAGGCATTGAGCAACTGGCGCGTGTAGGGGTGGCTGGGGGTATGCCACAGGTGTTCGGGCGTGCCGCTTTCGAGCAGTTGGCCGTGGCGCATGACCAGAATACGGTCGGCCCGGTCCAGCGCCACCGCCAAGTCATGGGTGATCAGCAACAGGCTGCTGCCGCGCGCGCGCACCAAATGCTGCAAACGGTCGAGGATCTGCCGCTGGACACTCACGTCGAGGGCACTGGTGGGCTCGTCGGCGATCAGCAGCGGCGGGTCATTGGCCAGGGCGATGGCGATCAATACCCGCTGGCACATGCCGCCCGACAACTGATGGGGGTAGCACCGCAGCAGTTGCTCAGGTGCCTTGAGGCCTACCTGCTGCAGCAAGGCCAGCGCCTTGGCATGGGCCTCGCTGTGCGCTACGCCATGCACGGTCATGGCTTCGATCACCTGCGCGCCGATGGTCTTGACCGGGTCCAGCGACGTGCCTGGGTCTTGTGGCACGAAGCCGACCAGGCGGCCACGGCGGGTTTGCCAGTCGCGCTCATTGAAGGTGTCGAGCGCCTGGCCCTGTAGCCACAGTTGGCCGTTTTGCCGTGCTGTAGCCGGCAACAGACCCGCCAGCGCCGCCGCGGTAGTGGACTTGCCTGAGCCGGACTCGCCGACCAGGCAGACGATTTCGCCAGCGCCAATCTCCAGGTCCAGCGCCTGCACGGCGGGTTGTTGGCTGCCGGGGTAGTCGACGCGGAACTGGCGGATACGAACCAGTGGCGAACTCATCACGCTGCTCCTTGAAGTTGTTGCAGGCTACGCGCCAGTTGTTGAGTAGCCAGGACCACCGCAGCCACCACCAGGCCCGGCAAGGTGGTGTACCACCAGGCGACGACCATGTAGTTGCGCCCCTCGGCGATCAGCAAGCCCCATTCCGGCTGGGGCGGCGGCGCGCCGAAGCCCAGAAAGCTAAGCGCCGAGACGGCCAGCACAGCGCTGGCGAATTCCAGTGCGGCCAGGGCCAGCAACGGCCCCGCGGCATGTGGCAGCACGTGGCGGCAAAGGTTGGTCCAACTGCCAACCCCGACCACCTGCGCCGCTTCGACAAAGCTGCGGCGGCGCCAGCGCAAGACTTCGCCACGTGCCAGGCGGGCGAACATCGCCACCGAGGAAAGCCCCACGGCCAGGGCGATCTCCAGCGTGCCGAACCCCAGGGCGGTGACGATGGCCATCGCCAACAACAAGGCAGGAATCGCCATCAGGACTTCCACCCCCATCGCCAGCAGCCGGTCGGCGACGCCACCGAACCAGCCGGCAATGCCCCCCAGCAGGCTGCCGGCGACCAAGGCGATCAGTACCGCGATGCTGGTGGCCTGCAGCGACAGTGCCGCGCCATGCACACAACGCGCATACAGGTCGCGGCCCAGGTGGTCCGTACCGAACCAGTGGTCGGCGGAGGGGGCTTGCAGGGCCTGGTTCGGGTCAGCCAGCAGCGGGTCGGCGCTGCTGAACAGGTTCGGCCAGAAGGCCCAGCCCAGCACCACGATGAACAAGGCCACGCTCAGCGTCAGTGGCAGGCTGGGCCAGCGCATCGGGCGTGCAAGGCGGTAGGCAGGTTGCAGAATCATGGGCGGCTTCCTTGGCGGATACGGGGGTCGAGCAACGGGTAGGCCAGGTCGGTCAGCAGGTTGGTCAGCACGTACAAGGCGGCGGCCAGCAGTACTACGCCTTGGACCACGGCGATGTCCTGGCTAGCGACAGCACCTTGGGCCAAGCGCCCGATGCCATCACGGGAGAACACGGTTTCGGTCACCACCGCGCCGGCCAGCAGGTTGCCCAGCAGGGTGCCGGCCAGGCTCAACAAGGGGATCGCTGCGTTGTGCAGGATATGCCCGCCAAGCAGCCGCCATGGCCCGACACCCTTGCTGCGCAGGGCCTGCACAAAGGGCTGTTGGCTGACCGTGGCGATCGAGCGGCCAAGCACCTGGGCGATCATCGCCGCGCACGGCAGGGCCAAAGTCACGGCCGGCAGAACCAGGCTGGCCAGGCCTTGCCCACCCATGGCCGGCAACCAGTGCAGTTGAAAGGAAAACAGTTGCAGCAGCACCAGCCCGACCCAGAAGGTCGGCAGCGACACCACCACGGCAGGGGCATTGTGCAGCACGCTCTGCAACGGTCGCAGGCGTACGCGATGGGCCGCGAGCGCTAGGCAGATGCCCAGTGGCAGCGCCAGGCCAAGCGCCGTGAAGGCCAACGCCAGGGTGGCCGGCAATGCCGCTGCAAGTGCTGCGGTGACGGGCTTGCCGGTCTGCAGCGAAGTACCCAGGTCTAGCTGCAGCAACCGCCACAGCGCACCGGTGTACTGCTGCCAGAGGCTGCCGTCGAGGTGATAGCGAGCGCGCAGTTCAGCGACCATGACCGGGTCTGCCGAGCCCGGTTCGCCGCTTTGCGCCAGCAGGATCGCTACCGGGTCACCGGGCAGCCCATAAAGGATGGCAAACGACAGGCTAAACGCTGCCCACAGCACCAGCAGTGACTGGGCCAGGCGCCACAGGTGCGCGGGGTGATGGTTCAGGGCGTTCATCGGTCAGTGACTCCCCGGTTGTGCCAGCCAGGTGTCGTAGAACTGCAAGCGGGTCGAGGCCTCGTAATGCAGGCCGCGCACCACATCGCGGAACGCCGTGACCGTAGCGGCCTCGACCAGCGGGATCACGTGGCCCTGCTCGAGTAGCTCGCGGCTGGCCTGGTGGATCAACGCTCCGCGCGTTTGCACATCGAGGCTGGCGGCCGAATCGATCAGGGTCTGGTCCAGTGCCAGCGGGCCTCGCACGTTGACGTTGCGCCCGCTGGCGAGGAACACCGTGCGCAGCACGTCCGGGTCGGCGCGGGTCAGGTTGAAGAACCACAGTTCGTAGTTCAGCGATGTCTGCAGCAGGCTGACTTGGCCGATGGTGGACTTGTTCAGGCGCAGCTCGATGCCGGCCTGGCGCAGTTGCTGCTGTACCAGTTCCAGCACCGGTGTGCTGGCCTGCCAGTAGTCGAGAGCAAAGCTCAAGCGCTTGCCATCACGCTGCCGCCAACCGTCGGCACCCTTGTGCCAGCCGGCGCTGTCCAGCAATTGGCCGGCACTTTGTGGGTCGTAGGCAAGCACCGCGCTTAGGTCCTGGTAGTAGGGCGTGCTACTGGCGAGCACGGAACTTGCTGGTTTCTGGTAGCGGGAGATCACGCCCTTGAACTGGCTGCGGTCGATCGCCTTGTTCAGTGCCTGACGCACCTTGGCATCGTCCAGCGGCGGACGGGACTCGTTGGGCGTCAGGTTGAAGACGATGCCTGGGTTAGACCGCGCGATGGACGCAATGCCCTGGGCCTGCAGCACCGCCTCGTCCTGTACCGGCACGCTGGTGTTCACGTCGATTTGCCCGGACAGCAGGCTGCCCAGGCGCACACCGGACTCGGGTAGGATGTGAAACTCGATAGCCTCCAGCCAGGCACGGCCCTTGTGTTCGGCCAGCGAAGACGGCCAGGCGTAATCGGCGCGGGCTTCGATGCGCACCAGGCGGTTGTGCTCGAAGCTTTTTACGTTGAATGGCCCGGAGCCCACCAAGGCGCCCTGGCAGCGTTGTTCGGCGCTACGTGCCAGGGTACTGGGTGCCAGTAGCCCAAGGCTCATGGTCGAGGTTGCCTGAAGGAACTGCGCGTTGGCCTGTTTGAAGCGGATGCGCACGCTCAGCGGCCCAATGACTTCGACGGTTTCAAGGCCAGCCAGGTAAGTACTGGCCAGTTGTGCCTGGGCACCGAGGGCGACGATGGCCTCGAAGTTGGCCTTGACCGCTGCGGCGTCCAGCGCGCTGCCGTCGCTGAAGGTCACCCCTTCACGCAGGTGAAAGGTGAACTGGCGCGAGTCGTCGCTGACTTCCCAGCGCTCGGCCAGCCAGGGCACGATCTCGGCGGTCTGCGGGTCTTGGTCGGTCAGCGAGTCCACCAATTGCCGGCCAACGTTGAGGGCGGTGTTGTTGCCCGCCTGTTGCGGGTCGATGCAGTTGGGGTCGCCGTCGAACGCCACCCGCAGCACGCCGCCATGCTGCGGCTGCGCCGGGGCGCCCAGGTTGGCCTGCTGCGCGCTTTTACCATCGCAGCCGGCCAGGCTCAGGGCGATGGCCAGGCTCAGTGTCGCCAGGGGTCGGAACATGGGCTCTCCTTAAAAGAAGCGGTTGGCGCGGTAAGGCAGGCCTAGGTTTTGCCGCAGGGTGGTGCCGGCGTATTCGC
Organism: Pseudomonas sp. 5.2; assembly: GCF_059025405.1. Lineage (NCBI taxonomy): Bacteria > Pseudomonadati > Pseudomonadota > Gammaproteobacteria > Pseudomonadales > Pseudomonadaceae > Pseudomonas > Pseudomonas sp. 5.2. Next base: position 295,051 of record NZ_JBYBHH010000006.1, on the reverse strand, counting down.
GCTGGAACAGGCCGCGGCGTTGCAGCTCTGGGACCACGCCATCTACGAAGTCATCGATGGCTGAGTGCAGGCCGCTGAACATGATGTTGAAGCCATCGGCGGCGCCGGCTTCGTACCAGGCCTGCAGGTCATCGGCGATGCTCTGCGGGGTGCCGATCAGGATGCGATGGCCGCCGGAGGTGAGTTGGTTGAACAATTGACGCACGGTCGGCCGCTCACGGCGGATCAGGTCGAACACCAGCTTTTGCCGGCTCTGGTGGGTGTTGGTGGTGAAGGTCTCTGGGGGCAGGGGCACTGCTTCGTCGAAGGGCAACTCCGAGAGGTCGTAGCCGAGGCTGACGAAGCGCGAGATGGAACTGAGGAAGGCCTTGGGTTCCAAGAGCTCTTGCTGGCGGTCGTACTTGGCCTGGGCTTCAGCCAGTGTCTTGCCCACTACCGGCGAGACGCCGGGCAACACTTTCAGTGCATCGGCACGGCGCCCGAAACCGGCGGCGGCCTGCTTGGTCTCCTGGTAGAACGCCTGGCCTTGGGCGATGGTGTGCTGGGCGGTGAAGATCAATTCGCCAACCCGCGCCGCCAGCCGCTTGCCAGCTACAGAAGCGCCGGCCTGGGCGACCACTGGATGACCTTGCGGCGATCGCGCCACGTTGAGCGGCCCGCGCACCTGGAAGTGTTCGCCTTGATGTTCGAGCACATGCAGTTTGTCGATGTCCAGCCAGGTGCCACTGGCCTTGTCCTGGACAAAGGCATCGTCGGCCCAGCTGTCCCATAGGCCACTGACCACGTCGTAGAACTCTTCGGCACGGGCGTAGCGGTCATCGTGTTCGACGTGCTCCTGGCGGTTGAAGTTTTCGCCGCCGCCCAGCGACGTCACCAGGTTCCAGCCGGCCCGGCCTCCGCTCAGGTGGTCCAGTGCAGCGTATTTGCGGGCGATGTTGTAGGGCTCGTTATAAGTACTGCTGGCCGTGGCGATCAGGCCGATATGGCGGGTGCTGGCGGCCAGCGCCGGGGCAAGGATCAAAGGGTCCCAACGCACGCTGTTGGGGCCACGCTGCAGGGCCAGGTCGAGTTTGACGTCGAGGGTGTCGTTGAAAAAAAGCGCGTGAAACCGCCCGGCTTCCAGCTTGCGGGCAATGTATTGGTAATGCTCCAGGCTCTTGAAGGTATCGAGCGGTGCCTCCGGCAGGCGCCAGGCGCTGCCGCTGAGGGTGCCGGGGATGAACGCGCCGAGTATGAACGGGCCGTGGCTCATGGTGCTTCTCCTGGCGCCCGCCACACACGGCGGGCGCTGTGTGGGGGGGGTCAGAAGTTGTAGGCGATGCGCGTGTACCAGAAGCCACCGTAAGGGTCGAACGGCGAAATGGCACCGAACTTGGGGAAGCCATTGGTATCGCCGGCGGGGTAGCCATTGTTGTCGGCACGCACGTCGAACAGGTTGTTGGCACCCACGGCGACATCGAAGTGGTCGGTCAGGGCGTAGGCGACTTCCAGGTCGGTCAGCCACTTGGCGCCGTAGGTCACGTCATAATCGGGGTTGGCGTCGCGGGCGATGACTTTGTCGTAGCGGGTCAGGCCGGCGTTGATGGTGAAGCGCTCGATCTGCCAGTTGGCGCTGAGCATCAGCTTGGTCTTGGGGTTGGCCACGGTCAGGTAACCCTGGGCGACGCGGTCGAACAGTTCGAGGCTGTTGCCTGCGGCGCGCAGCGATGCCGGTGTCTGCTTGATGTCGTCGATGATGGTTTTGTTGTAGTTGACCCCCAGGCCGTACTTGACCCGGCCAAAGCGCCCGTAGTCGACGCGGTAGTCGGCCACCAGGTCGACGCCACGGGTGGTGGTGTCGGCCGCGTTGGTGAAGTACTTGACGCGGTAGCCTGGCTTGTAGCCGTTGGCAACCAATTGCTGATCGACGCCGTTGCCATAAAGGAAGCCCGTCAAGGCAATGCGGTCGCGGATTTCGATCTGGTAGGCATCCAGAGTCACGCTGGCCTGCGGCAAGGGTTGCCAGGTCAGGCCGAGGCTGATGTTGCGTGACTTTTCCGGGCTGAGGTCTTCGGCACCCAGGGCTTTGGCCAACGGCGAATCCACCCGCACGGTCTTGGCTTCGACGAACTGCGCCACACCGTCGACGGTGGTGTACTGGTTGGCGGTCTGGGCGTAGACCGACTGCGACAGCGACGGGGCGCGAAAGCCATTGCTGAGGGTGCCGCGCAGGGCAAAGGTTGGCGTGAAGTCGTACCGTGCGGAAAACTTGCCGCTGCGGGTATTGCCGCTGCTGTCATCGTATTTTTCGAAGCGCGCGGCCACGCCGAGCCAGAGTTTTTCCGTCGGGTTCAGGCCCAGGTCGAGGTAGCTGGCGTAGCTGTTGCGGCTGAGTTGGCCTTCATCTTCCGGGGTCAGGGTAATGGCGCCTTGGGCGCCCACCGCTGCCGGTTGGCCTGCCAATGGGCCGCTGGGGTAGAAGTAGCCGCCGTTGATGTACGAGAGCGGGTCGTCGGACTCGGTCTTGTACCGTTCGTGGCGGTGTTCCAGGCCCCAGGAAACCTGCAAGGGCTTAGCCAGGCCAACCTCGAAGGCGCGGGTCAGGTCGAGGTTGTTGGTCCACTGGTCGAAGGTATTGGTATAGGTGTCGAAGCGGGTCGGGCTGGTCGGGCCGAGCGAGGCGTTGAGGGTTTCGTCGGCACCGGCTTGGCCTTTGTCGCGGCCGAAGGTAGAGCTCAGGTCCCAGTGCCATTCGGCGAATTCACCCTTGCCACCGGCGGCTGCCTGGTAGTCGGTTTCTTCCAGGGTGTAGAAGGGGGCAGTGCCGTCCGGGTAGATCTCAGGGATGATGTTGGTGGAATTGGGCCGGCGGTAGTTTTGCCCGCCGCGGGCATCACGCTTGCTGAAGGTCGAGAAGGAATACAGGGTCAGTGCGTCGCTCACCGGCAGTTCGGCGTTATACGACAGGTTGATGGCCTTGATCTTGGGCAGGCCGTTTTTTTGCACTTCGCGGTCGGCGGTGTCGTTGCGGGGGTCGCCGGCGAAATACAGGTTGCCGGTGGCGGCGCGTGAGCGGGTGGCGGTCTGGACCGACTTGGCGTCCAGCGCATAGTTGAAGAAGCCGCCGTTGTCGCCCAGGGCCAGACCCTGGTTAAGGGTTTGGCGCAGGTTACCGCCGTCGCCGTCCTCATAGTATTGGCCGTACTGGGTGCTGGCCGATCCGCCGTTGTCGCGCTGCTTGAGGATGATGTTGATCACCCCGGCGATGGCGTCGGAGCCGTACTGCGCCGAGGCGCCGTCGCGCAACACTTCGACGTGGTCGATGGCACTGATGGGGATCATGTCCAGGTCCACCGGGTTGGTCCCGTAGGCGGCGGTGGAGTCGAGGTTGATCACTGCGCTGTTGTGGCGGCGCTTGCCGTTGACCAGCACCAGTACGTTGGAGCCGTTAAGCCCGCGCAAGCTATAGGGCCGGGCGATGCTGTCATTGGACGAACCGGAAGGGCGCTGGGAAAACGATGGCAGCGTTTTCTGCAGGGCACCGCGCAGGCTGGACTCGCCGGTTTGCTCCAGTTGCTTGCTGTCGATGACGTCGATCGGTGCCGGGCTGCTGGTGACGGTACGCACTTCGCTGCCCCGCGAGCCGGTGACGATCACCGTGTCGAGGGCGGCATCATCCTCCGCTGCCATGGCCAGGGGGGTGAGCAGGTAGCCAGCGAATACGGCGGGTGCCAGCGTTAAAGAGGTAAACACAGACTTCATGACTGTTCCTTGGGTTCGATTGGCAGATCAGGCCCTGGATGTGCGATCGAACGGGCTCTCATAAGGTGTTTCACGCAGTGCAGGCGCAGCCTGGCCCGCAGGAGGTCCGTTGCTCCCGTGGCTGAGGTGCCTGTGAGTCGTCCGGCGCGCGCCGGTACGGGGTGCCGCGGCGGGTCCTTAGCCGCTGAGCAAGCGGGTGAAGCGGTCGTCCCAGAAGCCCCGCACATCCAGTGCCTGGCGAATCAACCCACTGTCGTGGAACAGGTCGGCGATGTGTTGCTGGGCAACGATATCTGCCTCGCTGACGGGCAATAGCCGACAGGGCTGCTGACGTTGCGCGAACTGTTGCAAATAGAGGTCGCTGGAAATCCCGGTAAGGGCTTGGTTACGTGCAGCCCATTCATGGGGGTTGTGCTCGACCCAGTCCCAAGTGGCTTTTTCGCGCTGCAAAAAGTCGCGAATGGCGGCCTGTTTGCCCGGCTGCTGCAACGCCTGGGCGGTGGTTGCAATCAGGTAGTTGCCGCAGTGATAGGGGCTGGCGTCGGCCAGCGCCACGCCATCCATGGCCGTCTGCGCTTGCAGGGCACCGATACCGCCGGCGACGATGGCGTCCAGGTGGCCGTTTTGAAATGCCACCAGCGCATCCCGGGCAGGCATGGGCCTGGCCTGGATATCGGCAAGGGTCAGGCCGTTGTCGCGCAGCAGGTTGAGTATCAGGTAGTGGGTGTCGGTGGCGCGGACGAAGCTCACGCGCTTGCCCTTGAGGTCAGCGATGGAGGCGATGCCGCTGCCGCGTTTGACGATCACGCTGCTGCGGTTCTGCTCGCCCTGGTAGCTGGCGATCAACACCAGCGGGTTACCGGCCACGCTGGCGAACAGCGGCAACACCGGGCTCATGAAGGCGTAGTCGAGGCTGTTGCTGGCAAAGGCTTCCAGCACCATGGCGCCCCCGGGCACGTCTACCCAGTGCAGCGGGTAGGGTGTTTGCGCTTGGCCCGCGTCGGCGAGAAAACTCGCGGCCTGGCCCTTGTAGCGCCAAACCCGCAAGGCTTCATTGGCGCGTGCCAGGGCGGGGGCCAAGCCTACGGCCAGCCCGGCAATGGCGCTGTGGCGTAGGAAGGTGCGGCGGTTGATGCTGATTGCCATAGGGTGCGCCTCAGTCCAACAGGTCGGGTTGTTGTTGGACGATGCGGTCCCACAGCGGCAGGAAGTTCAGCCAACCGAACAGCTCGCGTTGGGCAGGGTTGACGGGGGCTTCGTCCAGGTCCGGGATACGCGGTTGGCCGGCAGCGTAAGCCAGCAGGTGGGCGCGGGCGCTGTCGTCGGCGAGGATGAAGCGCCACGCGGCGCTTTCCACAGTCTGGCCCGTGGTCCACAGGCCGTGGTTCTGCCAGACCAGCAGGTTGTTGTCGGCGAAGGTTTCGACGAACGCTTTTGCCACTTGGTCGCGGTCTTGCAGCAGGCCGCCTTCGGGCGTGCGCAGGGCGTGGCGGTCGAACAGCACCTGCTCACCGGCGAAGGCAGACGACTCTGCAGTGATGGGCTGGAACAAACGCCCCAGCGCTGACCAGACCCGCCCATGGAAGCCATGCAGGTGCGCAATACCCACCACGTCAGGCCGGGCGAGTTGCAACGCGTAATGCAGCTCAAGGGCGCTGGTATTAAGCAGGCCGTCACCTTCGACCACCTGGCCTTCACCGTTTACCCGCAACAGGTCACGGGTGCGGATGTGCGAGAACGGCACACCCAAGGGGTTGATCCAGTAGTGGTCGGTCTCGATCGGGTCGCGTGCCGTGAAATGGCCGGCCAAGCCTACTTCAAAGCCCAGTTCGGCGAACAGCCGATAGGACGCTGCAAGGCGCTGCTTGCGGTGCAGGCGCTCGGCGAGCGGGTCGCTTAACGTGGGCGGAGCGGTGATTTGCAGGCGATGATCACGGTTGGGCAGGCGGGCGACACTGTGGCGCGCAGCAGGTTGGCTCATGGCAGTACCTCACGGAGGAAATGATCGTTTGCCGATCATCCGTTCTGCCATGTCCGCCGTTTCAAGGGCAGGGCTCGCAGGTGGATGAATCGGGGCCTCCACCATGCGAGGGGTCGGGTCTGAGGGGACTGTAGCAAGGGGGTAGGGGCGGGAAGAAATACTGTTTTGATCTATTTTTATTATTATTTTTACGAATAAAAATTAGCGCTGATATTTGAATAATGCATTTAAGGCGTGTGCTTGCCCGTGACGCTGGGGCCTTGCGGGCTAAAGCCCTGGCTGAAGCATGGGTGAAAACTACTCAGCGCTGTTCACCTTTGGTGCGTAAATGCCTCAAATCAAGGCAGCTGGCACACATCATCTCGCCTCATTCGATGCTTAAATATGCAGAGTGCACAGTATTGTCTGTGCTGTTCGCCCGATGCGCTTCGGTTTCCAGCCCTTGTAAAACCGGCCCGCATATTGCTCTTACTGCTCCCGTCTTCCACCCGGAGCCCCGTGCAATGAGCTCACCAACCGAATTCCCGCTTTGCGAAGCCCCGCAGTCGTCCCGCAAGGGCCTGATACCGATAGCGATGGTGCTGTTCAGCTTCACGTTCTTCACTGGCACGATGTTCGCCGGTGGCAAATTGGGCATGGCCTTCAACTTCGTCGACATGCTATGGGTTGCCACGGTCGGCAACACGCTGTTGGCGTTATACGCCGCAACCCTGGCGTTCATCGCTTCACGCAGTGGGCTGAATACCGTGTTGATGGGCCGCTTCTGTTTCGGTGAAGCGGGCAGCCGACTTTCCGACTTCTTGCTGGGGTTCGCTGAACTGGGCTGGTACGCCTGGGGCACCGCGACCGTAGCGATCGTGCTGGTCAAATTGTTGGGCCTGGCGGGCGGCTTCACTGTGCCGCTGATGGTGCTGTTCGGCCTGGGCTTCAGTATTACGGCCATTATCGGCTTCAAAGGGCTGGACCTGTTGTCGCGGGTATCAGTGCCCTTGATGTTCGTGCTGTTGCTGGTGTCGATGTACATCGCCACTCACGATGCCGGTGGCTTTGCTGGCCTTGCCGCGGTGGTGCCACACGAGACCATGACCTTTTCGGCGGCCGTGACCATGGTCTTCGGCACCTTCGCCAGTGGCGCCACCCAGGCCACCAACTGGACACGCCTGGCACGCAGCGGGCGGGTGGCGGTGGTTGCCAGCATCGTTGCGTTTCTGCTGGGCAACGGCCTGATGGTGGTTGCCGGTGCCTGGTGCGCGATGGTGTATCAGCAGGCCGACATCGTCGAGGTGATGATGCTGCAGGGCCTGTCGTTCGCGGCGGTGGTGATGCTCTGCCTGAACCTTTGGACCATCCAGGGCCCGACCATCTATAACGTGTCGGCAGCTGCCTGCCACCTGCTGCGCAGTGAGCGGCGGCGGACCGCGACGCTGGTGGCGGCAGGGGTGGGCATTGTGCTGGCGATTGGCGGCATGTACGAATTGTTGATTCCGTTTCTGGTGCTGTTGGGTTCGGTCATCCCGCCAGTAGGTGGGGTGATCATGGCCGATTTCTGGTATCGCCACCGTGGCCAGTATCCCGCATTGGCCACAGCCACCCTGCCACGTTACAACCTGAGGGGGCTTTGTGCTTATGCCGTCGGCGCGGTACTGGCGTATGCCTCGCCGTGGGTTGCGCCGTTGGTAGGTATTGCTGCCTCGGCGCTGTGCTACATCCTCTTGCTTGAACTGAGCGGCCGACGCCGGGTGGTGGGCGAGGCCGGTGTCGAGCCGTGAGCCTGGCACTGGAAGACATTCTGCACCTGCCTGGCTTGCAGGACATGACCGTGCGCGCAGGCGCACGCAACCTGCAGCGTCGGGTGCGCTGGCCTTACGTCGCAGAGAACGAGGGCATCGCCGAGTGGGTGATGGGCGGCGAACTGGTGTTCGTCACCGGCATCAACCACCCGCGTGGCGAGGCCAACCTGCTGAGCCTGGTGGAAGACGGCGAGGCCGTGGGTATTGCCGGCTTGGTGATCCTCACTGGCGGCACTTTCATCCAGGCAATCCCGCCAGCGGTGGTCGCCCGCGCCGAGCAACTGGGCTTGCCGTTGATCGAGCAGCCCTATGCGCTGAAAATGGTCGTGGTCACCCACCTGATCGGCACGGCCCTGGTGCAGATGACCCAGGTGCGCCGCTCGCGCAACGACATCCTCGGGCAACTGTTGACCGGCGACTACCCAAGCCTGGCCATCGCCCGGCAACGGGCAACGCACCTGGCCCTGGCGCTGGACGAGCCGCGACGCCTGCTGGCGCTGCGTTTGTCGGGCGTCGATGGCGTATTCGAGCGCCATGGGCTGGCCCAAGGCGAGCGCTTGTGGCAAGGCATTCGCCAAGCCCTTGAAGACCAGCTCGAGGCCTGGTGCCGCAGCCGGCCGGGCACCGTGACGGCCCATTTGCCGGGTGACCTGTTCGTACTGTTGCTGCCCGATGCACCGGGTTTGCCTGCTACGCTGGCCGCGCTGCACCGGCAATTGGCGGGCGTGGCAGGGGAGCTGGGCCTCTATATGGGGCTGTCGAGCCTCGCGGAAGATTGCGCGCACTACCGCCGCGCGCTCAACGAGGCCCGCCAGGCCCTGGAAGTGGCGCAAAACCTGCGTCCCGCCAATGGCTATTGCGATTTCAGCGAGCTGGGCGTGCTGCGCCTGTTGCAAGGGATCGTCGATCGGTCATTGATCGACGACTTCGTCGCCCAGACACTAGGGCCGCTGATCGCGCCCGGCCGCAAGCACCCGAATACACTGGTGCATACCCTCGATGCCCTGCTCAAGGAAAACGGCAACGGCCTGAAGGCCGCGCAACGCCTGGGGCTGCACCGCAATACCATCAATCAACGCATTCAACGCATCGAACACCTGAGTGGGCAGTCGCTGGACGACCCGCTTTTCCGTATGAATGCTTCGGTCGCCATGCTGGTGTGGCGCATGACCGAAGCCCAAGGCAAGGAGTAACGCCATGAACATCATCAACGCAAAACTGCGAGGCAAGGCTGGCCTGTTTCGCATCGAACTGAACGGTGACCGCATCGCCAGCATCACGCCACAGGCCGACCCGGTGGCACCAGGCGGCGCTGATGACCTGGATGCCAAACAGAACCTGGTGGTTGCTCCCTTTGTCGAGCCGCACATTCACCTGGATGCCACCCTGACGGCCGGCGAGCCGAAGTGGAACATGAGCGGCACGTTGTTCGAAGGCATCGAACGCTGGGCCGAGCGCAAGGAAATCACCACCCACGAAGACATCAAGGGCCGCGCCAAGAAGACCATCAATATGCTGGTGGACCACGGCATCCAGCATGTGCGCACCCATGTCGACGTCACCGACCCCAAGCTCACTGCCCTTAAGGCCATGGTCGAAGTGCGTGAGGAGGTGCGCCATTTGGTCGACCTGCAGATCGTCGCCTTCCCGCAGGAGGGCATCGAGTCGTACGCCAACGGCCGGGCGCTGATGACCGAAGCCGTGGCCATCGGCGCCGACGTGGTCGGCGGCATTCCGCATTTCGAAAACACCCGCGACCAGGGCGTGTCGTCGGTCAAGTTCCTGATGGACCTGGCCGAGCGAACCGGCTGCCTGGTGGACGTGCACTGCGACGAAACCGACGACCCGCAGTCGCGCTTTCTCGAAGTGCTGGCCGAAGAAGCGCGGGTGCGCGACATGGGCGCCCGGGTCACGGCCAGCCACACCGTGGCCATGGGCTCCTACGATAACGCCTACTGCTACAAGCTGTTCCGTTTGCTCAAGTTGTCGGGCATCAACTTCGTCTCGTGCCCGACCGAGAGCATTCACCTGCAAGGGCGCTTCGACAGCTACCCCAAGCGCCGCGGCGTGACCCGCGTGGCGGAGATCGACCGGGCAGGTATGAACGTGTGCTTTGGCCAGGACTCGATCGTCGACCCGTGGTACCCGCTGGGCAATGGCAACATCCTGCGCATTCTTGAAGCCGGGCTGCACATCTGCCACATGCTCGGTTACGAAGACTTGCAACGCTGCCTGGACCTGATCACCGACAACAGCGCCCGCACGCTCAACCTGGGGGAGCGTTATGGCATCGAGGTGGGGCGGCCAGCGAACCTGCTGCTGCTGTCGGCGCCGGATGACTACGAGATGGTGCGCAGCCAGGGGCATGCGCTGGTGTCGGTGCGCAACGGCAAGGTGCTGATGCGGCGCACGCCGGCGCAGGTTGAACGCCTGGCCTGACACCGCGGCACGCTGCAACCGCAACGCCCCGCTGGCTTTTGCCAGGCGGGGCGTTTTGCTTTCTGCGCTTCGTGTACGCGTTTCCCAGTCAAAAACCGCTTATTTAGCCCTTCACATGCGATAAGCCGTGATTATTCCATGTTAGATAGCACTTGAATTAGAAGTGCTGACCGGTCAAAATTAGTATGTAATTACATATTACGTATTCCAGTACAAAATCGTAGGAGCACGCATGGCCCGGGGCGGTATCAATAAGGTGGTAGTGCAGCAAGCGCGTCAGGCGCTCATCGCCCGCGGGGAGAACCCCAGCATCGATGCGGTACGTATCGAGCTGGGCAACACCGGCTCGAAAAGCACGATTCATCGCTACTTGAAGGAGCTCAATGGCCAGCAAACCGTGGCCACGGCGGGCGCCCCAGGGTTGAGCGATACGCTTGGGCGGTTTGTCGGGCAGTTGGCAACACAGCTGCAGGAAGAGGCGGATATACGCATCGAAGAGGCCGAAAGCGTTTTCACCCAGCAACGCGAACAGCTCGAAGCACAATTGCAGCTGGCCCAAGAAGCGCTGGCTGCGGCGCATCAACAGCAAAAGATCCAGGACGCGGCACTGGCTGCCGAATCGGAGAAACTGCTGTCCACGCAAAGCACCTTGCAGGCTGAGCAACTGCGCAGTGCCAGCCTCAACCAGTCATTGGGCGAGCTGCAATTGCGCCTGAACGACAAGGAAGAGCAGGTGCGGTCACTCGAAGACAAACACCGCCACGCCCGCGATGCCCTGGAACACTACCGCAGCGCCAGCCGCGAACAGCGCGAGCAGGACCAGCGCCGCCACGAGGCGCAACTGCAACAGCTGCAAGTAGAAGTAAGGCAACTGCAGCAGGGCATGATGGTCAAGCAGGACGAACTGACCCGCCTGCACCGTGATAACGAGCGCTTGCTCGGCGAGCATCGCCAGGCCACCAGCGAACGCAAGGCACGTGACGAACTGCTTGAACAGCGGGACGCGCAGATTCAGGGCCTGCGAACGATTTTGGCTCAAGCCCAAGGGGCGACCGAGGAAATGCGGCGGCAGTTGGATGTGCAAACGCAAAACCTGGAAGACAAGCGCGAGCTGTATGCCGAACAGGTGCGCCAAGTGCAGCGTCTGGAGGATGAGCTGCTAGAGCGCGATGAGGCATTGAGCGCTTGTCGAGCGCAGTTGAGCACCTGAAAGTGCTCTTGACGGCACTTGATTACTCACTATGATTAACTTTGAATCACGTAATGTTCAGGAGCAACCCTATCATGGCAACTGCCGCGAAAACCCGTACTGTCACAGCTCATGTCCCTGAGCAACTCGCCCAAAAAGTCGATTTAATGGCAGAGCGTCTTGAGCGCTCCAAAAATTGGATAGTCAAGCAGGCCCTGTCCGCCTGGATAGACCAAGAAGAAGAGCGTAGCCGCCTGACCCGAGAGGCCTTGGCTGATGTTGACGCGGGTAGCGTGATTGACCACCAAGCTGTGCAGGCCTGGGCTGACAGCCTCAGCACCGATACTCCGTTGCCGGTACCGCGCTGATGGTGTTGAAGTGGACAAGCAAGGCGCTGTCCGACATTGCCAGGCTGTACGAGTTTCTTGCATCTGTGAATCAACCTGCCGCTGCACGCACGGTTCAGCAACTTACAGCAGCGCCGACCACGTTGATCGCCAACCCGCGCATTGGTGAACGTCTAGAAGAGTTCGAGCCCCGGGATGTGCGCCGAATTCAGATAGGTCATTACGAAATGCGCTACGAGATCGTGGACTCCACTATTTACCTGCTGCGACTGTGGCACACCCGTGAGGAGCGATAGTAGCGCTGAGCGCAGAAGTCCGTAGTAGTCACATTATCGACGCTTTGCCACAGCTTTTTCTCCACGGTAGTTGTTCAGCACCGCCTTTCTGTCCTCTGCTTTCTCAGCGTGGTTGAACGTTGGCCAAGACCTGCGCTCACACATTCAAAGCGGGTAGCGAGGAGCCACGTACATGAGCATCGAACGCAGCATTCCCGAGCTTGAGGCCTGGTACGCGCAGTACGACGACATCAGTTACCGCCGCGAATCGCCAGATGCCTATCACCATGGACTGGTGCGCACGGCCGAAGCCCTGCGTGATGACGGCGCCATCGACTGGGATGACTGGTTGCAGCTGAAGGCCTTGGCCGACCAGGCGCACATCAACGCGCTCGAAGATGCAGTACAGGCGCATGTCGACGACCCTGACGCATGAAAGCGCTGAAGATCGCCACTTTCAATATCAACGGCATTCGCAGCCGATTGCCGGCATTGATCGCCTGGCTAGAGCGAGAGAAGCCTGACATTGCCTGCCTGCAAGAGCTGAAAGCGCCCGACCAGCAGTTCCCGCGTGAAGCGCTTGAAGCAGTGGGCTACGGGTGTTTGTACCAAGGGCAGCCTTCGTGGAACGGCGTTGCCATTCTCGCGCGTGGCAGTGAGCCACTCGAAGTGCGCCGCGGCCTACCCGGCATGGAGGATGACGCCCAGAGCCGCTACCTGGAGGCAGCCGTGCAGGGGCTGATCATCGGCTGCCTCTACCTGCCCAACGGCAACCCGCAACCCGGGCCTAGGTTCGACTACAAACTGCGCTGGTTCCACTGCCTGATCGACCATGCGGCCAGTTTGCAAAAGAGCGGGCACCCGGCAGTGTTAGCCGGCGATTTCAACGTCGTCCCCACCGATTTCGACATCTATAACCCGCGCTCCTGGCTCAAGGACGCGCTGCTGCAACCTGAGACCCGCGATTGCTACCAGCGTTTGCTCAACCAGGGCTGGACAGATGCGCTGCGCCACCTGCACCCTGACGAGCGGGTTTATACCTTCTGGGACTATTTTCGCAATCACTGGCAGCGTAACGCCGGGTTGCGTATCGATCATGTGTTGCTCAACCCTGAGCTTGCGCCTTACCTCAAGACCGCAGGCGTGGATGCCTGGGTACGCAACGAACCCAAGGCCAGCGACCATGCGCCGGTGTGGATCGAGCTGGCTTCGCGTAAGCAGCGCTGAACTATAGTCATAAGCGGCGAACGCGAGACGACAAGGGAATAGGATGTGCGCAGCCAGGAAACAGGATGACGATGGGCACCTCGCGGTAGCGGGCGAGGGCCGCGCCGTGGCATTGTTCCGCCAGGTCCTGGCATTCATGGTGGTGGTGATGCTGGCCTTCGTGATGGTGGAAGGCTGGCGTATCTGGCGTGATTACCGTCACGCGTTCAGCAATGCCGAAAACATGGTGACCAACCTGGCTCGGGCGACGGCGCAACACGCCGAGGACGCCATTCGCCAAGTGGATGTCGTCAGCGCGTCCTTGGCCGAGCGCCTGGAGGGCGATGGCTTCGAGCATATGAACCGCCCGCGCCTGCAGGCGTTGCTCGCGCGACAAAAAGCGCTCATGCCGCAGCTGCACGGGCTGTTCGTGTATGGCGCGGATGGCCGCTGGCTGGTTACCGACCAGGCGACCCTACCGCCCAACCTCAACAATGCTGACCGCGACTATTTCGTTTACCACCGCAATCATCGCGACCGGCAGGTACGCATCGGTTCGGTGGTGCGCAGCCGCTCGACCGGCGACTTGATCATTCCCATCTCGCGGCGCCTGGAATACCCCGACGGGCATTTTGCCGGGGTGCTGTTGGGCACGATCAAAGTGGACTGGTTCGTGCGCTATTACGGCGATTTCAAGATCGACGAGCGTGGCGCGCTGGTACTGGCCAAGCGTGACGGCACGATTCTGGTCCGTCGCCCGTTCGTTTCGAGGGTCGTTGGGCGCACATTGGCCAAAAGCGAAGTCTTTCGCAACCACTTGCCCTATGCCGATGAAGGGCTGGTCGAGGCAGTGGCGGTAGTCGATGGCACACCTCGCCTATATGCCTACCGGGCGCTGTCGAGTTACCCGTTGGTGGTAGAGGCTGGCCTGTCGCGGGAATCCATTGTCGCGCCCTGGCGGCACGACGCGATCAAATCAGTGGCCGTATTGTTGCTGTTGTTGGTGGGGTTGGCAGCGTTCGGCGGGGTAGTGTTGCGCCAACTGCGCGAACGCATTGTGATAGAGCGCGCACTGCACCAGGCGCACCAGACGCTGAAATCCCTGGCCTTGACCGACAGCCTGACCGGCCTTGGCAACCGCCGCCGGCTGGATGCGGTGTTCGAGCCCGAGGTGCGGCGGGCTCGACGGCAAGGTTACCCAGTAGCGCTGGTGATGCTCGACCTCGACTACTTCAAGGCTTACAACGACCGTTACGGGCACCTTGCCGGCGACCAGTGCCTGCGGCGTTTCGCCGAGCTGCTGCAACAGGCGCTGAAGCGCCCGGCTGACCTGGCGGTGCGCTTTGGTGGCGAGGAGTTCACGCTATTAATGCCCGACACCGATGCGCCGGGTGCCGAGCTTGTCGTGCAGGAAATACAGCATATGCTGCGTCGCCATGTGATCGAGCATGGCGGCAGCCCATTGGGGCGGGTGTCGTTCAGTGCCGGAATCGCGATCGGCGACCCAGCTCGGCAAACCATGACGCCCGAGCGACTGATGGCGGCGGCAGATAGCGCGTTGTACCAGGCCAAGGGACAGGGGCGGGACGGTTACTGCGTGGCGAACAATGCCGCGGCAGGTGTAGACCCATGATCGCCCATTAAGGGCGAGCAAGGCAGGCGCTGTTCAACCGATGCTCATGCGCATTGCACAACGCCCGACAAACCCGTGGGCACGCTCGTTGGCCAGGATGTTACCCAGCCGCGAGCACAGCAGGCCTTCATCAATAGTTTCAAACCCAAAGCGTGCATAGAAAGGTGCATTCCAGGGCACGTCGACAAAGGTGGTCAAGGTCAGTTCCCGAACGCCGGCGGCTTGCGCCGCATCGACCAGTTGATTCAGCAGCAGGCGCCCGATCCCTTGCCCTTGAGCCTCCCGGCGCACGGAAATTTCATGAATGTGCAATGCCTGATGCTCCCGCCGTGCGCACACAAAGCCTAGGATCTGCCCGGCGTCACCCTCCGCCAGCCAGCTTGCGCCTGCATCGACGAATCCTTGATGCGCTGTGCTGTCCAGTACTTCGCCTTGTGCCAGCCACGCCAGCGCCGGCAGTTGGGCGAAAGCCTGGGCGGCTGAACGCTCGACCTCGGCCAGCCAGGGGATATCGCGGGTGAGGGTAGGGCGTATATGCACAGTCGGGTCCTGCAAACCGTGGGATGGGTGGGCGTCAGTCTGCCGCCACCTCTTGCGGCTGCAACTGCCAGCGCACCGAGCTTACACCTTTTTCCAGGCTCACCCGGCTGACCAGCCGTTCCAGCTGCGCCGGTGCCTGCGGGTTGCCCAGCAGTTCGGCGCGTACTTCGAGGCGCGCTGGGTTGGGCAAGTCCTCGCTGTGCAGCGATTGCAGGCGCAGCTCCGGGTCGCCGAGGCTGTGCAGCATCAGGCTGCGAACCTGGATTTCATCCTCGGCACGGCACACAACCCGCACTTCGAAACGCTGCTCCACTTCAGTGGCCGGGACAATGTCCTGGCGGTCCAGGCGCTGGGCGATGTCGCGCAGCAGGATGTTGGCGCACAACACGGCCAGGCTGCCCAGTGTCGCTTCCAGCAGCAGCCCAAGGCTGCACAATACGCCAACGGCGGCCGTGCACCACAGCGTGGCGGCAGTGTTCAGGCCGCGCACGTTGAAACCGTCGCGCATGATCACGCCGCCCCCGAGAAAGCCGATCCCCGACACCACATAAGCGGCCACGCGCGAGGCATCGTTAGGGGCCATGCCCGGTACGGCCTGGGTCATCAGTACGAACAGGCAAGCGCCGGTACTGACCAGCGCATTGGTACGCAAGCCCGTGAGGCGTTGACGCAGTTGACGCTCGGCGCCGATCAGGGCACCCAGCAGCAGGGCGATGCTGACGCGCAGCAGAAAGACTTTCCAATCCATAGCAAACCTCTTCCACGGGCACACGCCCGCATGAACGCCACCTGGTGTTGGCGTGGTTGAATAACCAGAAAATGCGCAGGACCACAGAAGGGAAGAAAAGAGGAAGGCTGCAGCCACGGGGGCTGAAGAAATCCACCATCAAGCCATGACGGCGAGACAGTGGCAGGGCACTGCCGGACTAGCTCGCCAAGTGGGCCTGTCGCAAGCGACTGGGGCTACTGTCCAATGCAGGACTCCTATTTGGGGATGCGAAATTGCGTCGCGGACCTTACGCCCCGAGATAGGCGAGGTCAAGGGTAAAAACATGACAAGGGCTTCATCAGGAAAGTGCCTACAGCCCGTCACGCCTGCATGGAAAAATAGGCGGGTAGTCGGTAACCTTGCGCCTTCCCTTGCGATCACCCGGACCCGTTACATGCTGTTCAATCTCGCCGTGCTGCTCGGCACACTGGTGGCCATGGAGGGTGTCGGCACACTGGCGCACAAGTACATCATGCATGGCTGGGGCTGGTGGCTGCACCGCTCGCACCATGAGCCACACCTGGGCATGCTCGAGACCAATGACATTTACCTGCTTGCGCTGGGGCTGATCGCCGCCGGCCTGGTGGCGCTGGGTAAAGCCGGGTACGCCCCCTTGCAGTGGGTGGGTGGGGGCGTGGCGGGGTACGGCCTGTTGTATGTGCTGGCCCACGACGGCTTCTTTCATCGCCACTGGCCGAAAAAACCGCGGCCAGTCAGCCGCTACCTCAAGCGCCTGCATCGCGCCCACCGCCTTCACCATGCGGTCAAAGGCCGGCAAGGCAGCGTGTCGTTCGGCTTTTTCTACGCTCCGCCCCTTGCAGTGCTCAAGCGCCAGTTGCGCGACCGACGCGAGCGGCCCTGACCGTCACTGCGGTCAGTTGAGCGCGTTGCCCTCAGCCTCAACGGTTTCTGCCACGTGCCCGCGGCTCACCCACCAGCCAAACCCTGCCGCCGTAAAGAACATGATCAGGCTGTAAAGCGCTGCCGGCACCGCCATGGTGGCGTTGTTCAGCAACGAAGGGCTCAAGGCCAGCGCGATCGCCAGGGTACCGTTGTGGATGCCGATTTCCATGCCGATGGCGATGGCCTGGCGCTTGGGAATCTTCAACAGCCGGGGCACCCAGTAACCTACGGCCAGGCTCAGCACGTTGAACAACAGGGCCGCCAGGCCTACCACGGGGGCGTACTCGACCACCGTCTGCCAGTCTTTGGCCAGCGCGAGGATGATGGTGAAGGCCAGAAACAGCGCCGCCACCAGCTTCATCGGCTTTTCCATGCGTGCGGCAAAGCGCGGGGCAAAGTGGCGGATCAACATGCCCAGCGCCACCGGCAGCAGGACAATCGCGAACACCTGTAACACCTTGGCAAACTGCAGCGGGATGGCCTGGTCCGAGGCCATGAACCAGCCCAGCGACAAGTTCACCAGCAGCGGCATGGTGAGGATCGCAATCAACGAGTTGACCGCCGTCAAGGTGATGTTCAATGCCACATCGCCGTGGGCCAGGTGGCTGAACAGATTGGCCGTGGTCCCCCCCGGCGAGGCCGCCAGCAGCATCAGCCCCACCGCCAGGGCGGACTCCAGGCCAAAGCCGTTGGCGATCAGGAAGCACACCAGCGGCAGCAACAGGATCTGGCAGACCAGGCCAATCACCACAGGCTTGGGGTATTTCACCACACGGGCGAAATCGGCCAGGGTCAGCGACAGCCCGAGGCCGAGCATGATGATGCCCAGGGCCAGGGGCAGAAATGCAGTGAGCAGGGGCGAGGCAGTCATGAAGGGGCTCTCGGATCAGGGAGTCGCACAAAGGATTTCGAGGAGTGTAGGTGGCACTGTAGTGATAGCTAATTGCAAAGCGCCACCTCTTGGTAACCTTTTGTTACCGAGTGCACCGTGCGCAGCGTCTGCATGCCGCGTTGCGATGGGCGTCCCGGCGCAGTAGCATGCGCGCTTTTACCGAGGATTAGCCTGTCATGCCGTTTCAGCAAGGTCTGCTTGCCACGCCGGTGCCGGCCCATGCCCGCCACCTGTTCTTCACGCTGCACTCGCCCGAAGCGCTGCCCGCCGCACTCGACGCCTTGCTGCCGCAGGTCGACGGCCAACAGTTGATCCTGGGCGTCGGCGCGACCCTGGCCAAGGCCCTGGGCCGTGACGTGCCGGGTTTGCGTGCCTTCCCGCTGCTGGACGCCGCCGTGGAGAACCCCAGCACCCAGCACGCCTTGTGGCTGTGGCTGCGGGGTAACGAGCGTGGCGACCTGCTGCTGCGTGCCCAGGCCCTGGAACACGCGCTGGCCCCGGCGTTGCGCCTGGCAGACAGCGTC
Source organism: Pseudomonas sp. 5.2 (assembly GCF_059025405.1). Lineage (NCBI taxonomy): Bacteria > Pseudomonadati > Pseudomonadota > Gammaproteobacteria > Pseudomonadales > Pseudomonadaceae > Pseudomonas > Pseudomonas sp. 5.2. The sequence goes on along the minus strand of NZ_JBYBHH010000006.1, from coordinate 276,822 downwards.
GATGGCTTTTTGCACCGGGGTGGCCACGACCTGACCGGCTATGAAGACGGCACCGAGAACCCGGTGGACGAAGACGCCGTGCAAGCCGCCATCGTTGAGGACGCCCCCCCTGGCCTCTACGGTTCCAGCTTTGCCGCGTTCCAACTGTGGAAGCATGACTTGGAGTACTTCAAGTCGCTGCCCCAGGCGGACCAGGACAACATCATCGGCCGCCGCCTCAGCGACAACGAAGAGCTTGACGACGCCCCGGCGTCCGCGCACGTCAAACGCACCGCCCAGGAAAGCTTCGAACCTGAGGCGTTCATGGTCCGTCGCTCGGTCGCCTGGGCCGACGCCCGTGGTGCTGGCCTTGCCTTCGTGGCGCTGGGCCACAGCTTCGATGCCTTCGAAGTGCAACTGCGGCGCATGAGCGGCCTGGAAGACGGCATCATCGACGGCCTCTACCGCTTCAGCCGGCCACTGACCGGTGGTTATTACTGGTGCCCGCCGATGGGTGAAACCGGCCTGGACCTGCGCCTGCTGTTGCAGGCCTGATCGCTAACATCCAGATACAGAATCACTCGCCGAGGCGGGGTAGAGCGGCTAGCCTTGAAAGTTTCCGGTTCATGACGGGGGCTTTTCCATGTATGCACGTCGTGATGTCCTACGCGCCGGTGCAGCCTTGGGGTTGCTGGCCGCAAGCCCTTGGCTGCACGCAGGGGCGGCGAGTGGCCTGCTGACGCGCGTTATCCCTTCCACCGGCGAAGCCTTGCCGGTCATCGGTGCCGGTACCTCTGGCAGTTTCGAGGTTGAGGCCGGCTCGCCTCAGTACCAACAGCTCGGCGCGGTGCTCAGGGCCTTCTTCGAAGGTGGCGGCAGGGTCATCGACACCTCGCCCAACTACGGGGGGGCCGACAGCATTCTGGGCCAGTTGCTGGAAGAGGGCGGCTGGCACAAGCAGTGCTTTCTAGCCACCAAGATCGCCGCCAACAGCCAGGCCGACGCACAAGCGCAGTGGCAAGGCAGCCTGCGCAGCTTGCGCACCGACAAAGTCGACTTGCTGCAGATCCACAACCTGCGCGATTGGCAGACCCAACTGCCCTACGCCCGTGAACTCAAGCAGCAGGGCAAGACCCGCTACGTCGGCATCACCCATTACCTGAACAGCGGCCAGGATGAAGTGGCCAGGATCGTACGTAGCGAACCGCTCGACTTCATTCAGATCAACTACTCGGTCAACGCCCCACAGGCCGCGCGTGAGCTGCTGCCATTGTGCCAAGACAAGGGCGTCGCGGTGCTGATCAACCGGGCGTTCGATGACGGCCGGCTGTTTGCCCGGGTCAAGGACCAACCGGTGCCTGGCTGGGCATCGGAAGTAGGTATCGGCAGCTGGGCACAGCTGTTTCTGAAGTTCGCCATCAGCCACCCGGCAGTGACCACGGTCATTCCCGCCACCAGCCGGCCGGATCGCCAGCTCGACCAGCTCAAGGCCGGGCATACGCCATTGCTCAGCCAGGCGCAGCAACAGGCGCTGATCGAACAGTTCGGCTGACACCATGCAAGGCTGGCGGCGGCGTCTGGACCAAGGGCTGAACATACAACCGGGCGAAGGGCCGGCGGTGGTTGCCGGCCTGTTGTTGTTCTACTTGCTGTTCACCGGCTACTTCATGCTGCGCCCGGTGCGCGAGACCATGGGTGTGGCCGGTGGCGTGGATAACCTGCAGTGGCTGTTCACCGGCACCTTCGTCGCCACCCTGGCATGTCTGCCGCTGTTCGGCTGGCTGGCATCCAAGGTGCGGCGGCGGCAAATCCTGCCCTGGACCTACGGGTTCTTCACCAGCAACCTGTTGCTGTTCGCGGTGCTGTTTGCCCGGGCCCCGGACGATGTATGGACTGCGCGCGCGTTCTATATCTGGCTGTCGGTGTTCAACTTGCTGACCATTTCACTGGCCTGGAGCGTGCTTGCCGACCTGTTTGCCACCGAACAAGGCAAACGGTTATTTGGCCTGCTGGCAGCGGGTGCCAGCCTGGGCGGCCTCTGCGGGCCGATCCTGGGTACGTTGCTGGTGGGTCCGCTGGGGCATGCAGGCCTGCTGGTACTGGCCGGGCTATGTTTGCTAGGCAGCACCGGCGCTACCCTGTTTTTGCAGCGCTGGCGAGACCGTCATCCGCTGCCGGCCCACCTGCAGCGCTCGACGTCCAAGCCGTTGGGTGGCAACCCGTTCGCGGGGGCTACTGCCGTGCTGCGCGCTCCTTACCTGTTGGGCATCGCGCTGTTCGTGGTGCTGCTGGCCAGTGTCAGCACGTTCCTGTACTTCGAACAGGCGCGTATCGTCAGCGAGACCTTCACCGACCGCACCCGGCAAACCCAGGTGTTCGGCCTGATCGACACCGTGGTCCAGGCCTTGGCGATTCTCACGCAGGTGTTTCTCACCGGGCGGCTAGCGCGAAGGATGGGCGTGGGCATATTGCTGGTGGCGGTGCCGTTGATCATGGCCGCAGGCTTTGTCTGGCTGGCAGTTGCCCCGGTGTTCGCCGCCTTCGTGGTGGTGATGGTGGTGCGCCGGGCCGGTGAATATGCGCTGGTCCGGCCGGGACGGGAGATGCTCTTCACCGTTTTGTCGGCAGAAGACAAGTACAAAGCCAAGAACTTCATCGACACCGTGGTCTACCGCGGCGGTGACGCCCTCAGCGGCTGGCTCAAGAGGGCACTGGATGTGATCGCGGAGCACCCGCAGTTGGCGATGCTGATTGGCGCGGCGATCGCGTTGGGCTGGGCCGGCACCGGCGCCTGGCTGGGTCGCCGCCAGGCGCGGCTCGATGCACCCGATGCCGAGTGAGGCGGGCGGTCGCTTGGCGCACCAAATACGTAACCTTCCCTTATTTAACGCCACCGGTCCGAACGTGCGGCAATAAAACGAATCCCTCGATATCGCCGAACTCCGAAGCTATGTACGGCCCAGCGCCGTGCATCCTGAAGTCATACGAGGCTTGAAGACCATGGCTAACAAAGAGAACAGCCGCACCGGCACCCAAGGCAAGGAAGGCAGCCAAGGCGGCAGCAAGAACCCAGGCAACTTCGCCAACGACCGTGAAAAAGCGTCCGAAGCCGGGCGTAAAGGCGGCCAGTCTTCGGGGGGCAACATGCCTCACGACACCAGCCGCAAAGGCGGTCGTTCGTAACCGTCGTTTGTAACCGAGGGATCCGCAGTGCCAGGGCGACCTGGCACTGCATTCAGAGGCGCACGGCATGACGGTGATGACCTGCAAGACCGTTACTCATGAAAGGTCTATGACCGCAAGCCATAGCCTGCAGCACCGGTACCAGACCCTATTGCAAGGCCACGACGCCACCAGCGCTGCGTGGCTTAATGAACTTATCGCCCGCGTCGAGCAGTCCCCCGACGACCTGCCGGCCAACCCTTCACAGCTGCCTGCCTGGAGCGCCCAGCATGCCGCTGAGGTGGCCAAGGCCTATGCCGAATACCTCCAGCAGCGCCATCAAGGTGGGCCACGCCAGTTTTTCAGCAACCGCGCCCATGCGTTGTGGTTCCTCCAGCAAATTGCGCCGACCAAGGCCGTGGACGGGGCCTGGTTGCACGGCACGCTGCAGCATTGGCAAGACCCGCGTTACCACGGGCTGATCCGCACCTACCTGGAAGAGCTGGGCAATGGCGACCCGCGCTGTAACCATGTGTTGATCTACCAACGGCTGCTCAGCCGCCTCGGCTGCCTGGAACTGCCGCCACTGGATGACGACCGTTATCTGCAAGGTGCCGTGCAACTGGCCTTGGGGCAGAACTGCGACGAATTTCTGCCCGAAGTGCTGGGCTACAACCTTGGCTACGAACAACCGCCGCTGCATTTGCTGATCACCACCTACGAGCTGGCGGAGCTGGGTATCGATGGCCACTACTTCCAGTTGCACGTGACCATCGACAACGCTGCCAGTGGTCACGCGCAGTTGTCTATCCAGGCGTTGCACCAACTGTGCCCCGCAGAAGACCCACAGGCGTTCTATCAGCGAGTGCGGCGGGGTTACCGCCTGAACGACCTGGGCATCTCGGCTGCCAACCTGGTCAGCCAGTTTGACCTTCAAACGCAGCTGTTCGCGGCTTTGGAGTGCAAGCGCCAGTATGGTCAGTTCATGCACTCCGATCATTGCCGCTTGCAGCAACGCACCATTAATCAATGGCTAGCCGAGCCTGGGGCCATCCCGGCCTTTGTCAGTGCCCTGCAGGCCCAGGGCTGGATTCGCCGCGGCGAGGACCCGGCGAACAGCCGCTGGTGGAAGCTGATCGAAGGGCCAACGGCGGCCATGTTCGGGGTGTTCACGGCGTACGAAAAACAATTGTGGCATGACTGGATCGCCGACGACTGGCAGGCCACAACCCGCCGCGTCGTGCCTGGCAGTTGGGATACACCTTCAGCTTTGAGCGAAGTACCGAACGCCAGCATTGCCCCAGAAGCGCTTGCTACCCTTATGGAGCGGATGTCCGGTAACCGTCACGCGTTGCCGGAAGGTTTGCAGGCTACTCAAGCCTTCGTCCGCGCAACCGGCCTGATTCAAGAGGGATGCCATTGATGGTGCTCGACTCGTCTCAAGGCCAGGCAGACGAGGCCTTGCTGCAATTAGGCAAGCGCCTGCGTGCCGAAGGCTACCGCTTTACCTGCGTCAGCCCAGCCACCCATGCCCGCAACAATGCCCGCGATGCCGCCAGGCAGGCGACGAACGTGCGCGACGTGTTCGGCTGGAGCCGCCCCTTCGCGCCTTCGCTGATGCCTGCTGACCTACTACACCAGCTGGAGCGCGCGCAGGTGCTGACGCGATGCGGCGAGCTGATGGCCACCACGGTGCGCTGGTCAAGCCTGGACGACCTGCTGCTGGTCCATTCGGCTTACCCGACCCACGCCAGTGACGCAGTTTTCTTCGGCCCCGACAGTTACCGCTTTGCCCAGGTCATCCACGATCACCTGCAACACCGCTTGTCTCGGGTGGAGCATGCGGTCGACATCGGTTGCGGTACCGGCGTGGGCGCCTTGATCATCGCGCGCGCCGCCCAGCATGCGCAGGTCAGCGCGGTGGACATCAATCCGCTTGCGCTACGCTACACCGCCATCAATGCCGCCTTGGCGGGGATCAACAACGTGTCGGTGGCCGCCAGTGACCTGCTCGATGGCACAACCGGGCGTTTTGACCTGATTGTCGCCAATCCTCCCTACATGCTGGACCTCAGCGCGCGCACCTACCGCCACGGCGGTGGTGCGCTGGGCGAAGCGCTGTCACTGCGTATCGTCGAGCAGGCGCTGGAGCGCTTGAGTTCGCGGGGCACCTTGTTGCTCTACACCGGTGTTGCGATCGTCGAAGGCCGCGATGCCTTGCTTGAAGCTGTTCGTTTACGCCTGGCGGGCCCGGAGTGGTCTTGGGTCTACCGGGAAATCGACCCCGATGTGTTCGGCGAGCAACTGGCTGAGCCCGGGTATGAACACGTGGAGCGCATTGCCGCCGTAGCGCTCACTGTCAGTCGCAACGGCTGAAGGCCTATGCCGCGGCCTTGCACGTTCGGCATCGAAGAGGAGTATTTGTTGGTGGACCTTGCCACCGGCAAAGTCCCAGCGTTGCCGGCGCCCAGCCTGGCAAGGCACTGCCGAGAGGCAGTGGGGCCGTACTTTGTGCAGGAAATGTTCCGCAGCCAGATAGAAGTCGCCTCGCCGGTGTTTTCGAACCTGTACCAGGCACGGGAATTCTTCGTGCATGCGCGGCAGCGGCTGACCGACGTACTGGCGGCGCAGGGTATGGGCCTGTATGGCGCAGCCAGCCACCCCAATGCACCTTGGTTACGGCATAAGCCGGCAGCCTCGGCACACTACCGCCAGCTGTTCGACGACTACCGGCATGTGGCACGGCGCAGCCTGCTCAACGGGTTGCACGTGCACGTAGGCGTACCGGCTGACTGCGATCGCATGCAACTGATCAATCGCCTGGTGCCCTGGTTGCCGTTGCTACTAGTGCTCAGCACATCGTCACCCTTATGGCTGGGCCAGGCGACCGGCTACATGAGCTACCGGCGGGTCATTTGTGGCGAGTGGCCGCACATGGGGCTGCCAGAGCCATTAGCTGATTGGCCCGCCTACGAGCGCTACCGAGCCTTGCTGCAAAGGACCGGCTCACTGGCAGAAAAGGGTGATTTCTGGTGGGCGATCAGGCCTTCGCAGCGCTTTCCGACAGTCGAGTTGCGTATCTGCGATGGTTGCCCTTGCCTTGAGGACGCATTGAGCATTGCCGGCGTCTTTCGCCACTTGGTCGAGCACAACCTGCAGCCAAGGCATGAACGTAGCCCCTTCAATCGCGAACTGCGCTGGGTCGCACAGGAAAACTACTGGCGAGCCATGCGCTATGGGCGCCATGGTCAATTCATCGGTGCCGATGGGCAGCAGCCGGTCACGGCGCAAGGCTGGCTTGGGCAGTTACAGGGCCAGTTTCCGGTCGACACTGTCGACGCCGAACGCGCCTTCCAGCATGCCCACGGCATTCTGCGCGAGGGCACCAGCGCGGACCGGCAATTGCACTGCCTGGAGCGCGCCCACGCCGATGGGCAAAGCGCAGCACACGCTTTACAGGCCGTGGTCGAGCAGGTGGTGACGCAAGGAAACGCCGGATTGCCAACGGCTGGGGTTGCAATTAGACAGGGTTGACCGAAAATGGCCGCGCCCTTTGCAGCCACTCGGAACGTCCTGCGCCATGATGCTGATCAAGCAATTTCCCCAGATCACCCCGACCGACACGCTTTTTGTCTTCGCCCTCGAGGCAGAAGCGGGCACTGTGTTTGCCGATGTGAACACCGTGTTCACCGGCATCGGCAAGGTTAATGCCGCCATCGCCCTGACCAAAGCCATTGCCCAGCGCAAGCCCAAGTTGATCGTCAACCTGGGCTCTGCCGGCAGCCAGCGCTATGGCAAGGGCGAGGTGGTGTGCTGTACCCGTTTCGTGCAGCGCGACATGGACGTCACGCCATTGGGCTTCGCCCGGTACGAGACGCCGCTGTCTGACATCCCAGTGCTGCTGGAACACGGCGAGGAAATCCCCGGGCTTGCCCTGGGCACCTGCGGCAGTGGTGACAGTTTCGAAGTCAGTCACGGCGAGGCACCTTACGATATCGTCGACATGGAAGCCTATGTGCTGGCCCTGATCGCCCGTGACGAAGGCATTCCGTTCGTCTGCCTCAAGTACATTTCAGACGATGCCGGCAGCGACGCGGCAGACGACTGGTCGGTGCAGGTGCACCTGGCCGCCGAAGCCTTCAAGCGTGTGCTGTTCAGCTAATCCAACGGCGCTGCCCGCCGCAGGGCAGCCTGACTAAACCTTCCCGGCGCGCCGCAGTCACTTCCAGTAGAAGCCCCGATAGACGCGGGGCCTGGCGGGAGGTGATTAACGATGGCTAGGGCAATCTGGAAAGGCGCGATCAGCTTTGGGCTGGTGCACATACCTGTCTCGCTCAATACCGCTGTGCGCACCGAGCGGGTGGACTTCGACTGGCTCGACAAACGCAGCATGGAGCCGGTCGGGTACAAGCGGGTCAACAAAGTCACAGGCAAGGAAATCGACAAGGAGCACATCGTCAAAGGTGTGGAGTATGAAAAAGGCCGCTATGTGGTGATCAGCGAGGAGGAGATCCGCACGGCCCGGCCTGAAGCGACCCAGACCATTGATATTTTCTCGTTCGTCGACTCCGGCGAAATCCCCCTTCAGCATTTCGATACCCCGTATTACCTGGCCCCCGACCGCCGTGGCGGCAAGGTTTACGCGCTGCTGCGCGAGACCCTGGCGAGTACCGGCAAGGTGGCCTTGGCCACGGTGGTGTTGCATACCCGTCAGCACCTGACGCTGCTGCGCCCGCTGGACGATGCACTGGTGATGATCACCTTGCGCTGGCCAGAGGAAGTGCGAGGGCTGGAGACGCTGGAACTGGACAAGAGCGTGACCGACACCAAGGTAGACAAGCGTGAACTGGACATGGCCAAGCGGCTGGTGGAGGACATGAGCGGGCCGTGGCAGCCGGATGAATACCACGATGCGTTTCGCCAGACGATCATGGACCTGGTGGAAGAGAAGGCTAGCAAAGGCAAGATCAGCGTGGTCGAGAGGGGCGAGGGCGGCAGTGCGGAGAAAAGTGCCGACATCATCGACCTTACCGAGTTGCTCAAACGCAGCCTGGGGGGCAAGGGTGGGGCTACTGGCAAGAAGAAGCCTGCCAAGCGGACCCGGAAGGCTTCTTGATCTTTCCATCTATGTATCGGCAGCCCACTCTCACAAAGGATCTCTATAAGCCTGCGATTCAGGTGGGGGCTGCCTCAAGGCCTGCCAGAAAATCCCCAAACCCTTCCCGGGCGCGGCTGTCGCGTCGGCTGCTGGTCGCCACACTATGCCGTGCCGTCCAGGAGATCTGCGCACCGTGCGCCTCCAGGTCGCGCACCAGCTGTACATCTTCATGCGCCGGCAACGGCTGGAACCCCCCGATACGCAAATACGCCTGCGCACTGACCCCAAGGTTGGCGCCGTGGATATGCCGGTGCCCCTCTCGCGCCTGGTAATGGCTCAGGTACAACCGGCGCAACGCGGCTTTCTGCCAGGGCTGCCAGCGCTCCACATGCACGGTGCCACAGACCACGTCCGCACCACACGCCAGTTGCGACAGCAACCAATGCGGCGGCACCTGGCTGTCGGCATCGGTACAGGCCAGCCAGCTGGCGCCCTGTTCGATCATCTGTGCCGCGCCGGCACTGCGCGCCATGCCAACATTGCCTGCGTGCACTTCCAGTGTCTGCACCTGGTGCCGCCTGGCAACCGCCGCACTACCATCGCTGCAGCGGTCCAGCACCACCAGTATTTCGACCCGATAGCCCGCCAACTCAGCCTGGTCTGCAGCCGCCCGCACGGACTTGAGGCAACGACCCAGGCGGCGCGCTTCGTTGTGCGCGGGTATGACCACGGCAATCATGGGCAGGTCTCGTCAAGGTCGACCACGCTGGGCTGGCAGGACCAGTATTCGAGCAGAAAGTCCGCTTCTTCATGGCGATAGACGGGGTACAGCGGCAGATGCTTGCCCAGCATGCGATGCACTTCACGCCCGTCCTGGGGGCAGCCCGCGATCGGGTGTTTCCAGTGGCAGGCCAGCAGGCCGCCGTCGTCGCTGAGGCTGGCGGCTGACTGTTCGATCACTTGCAACCAATCGGTGGGATCAAGGTAGTAACCCAGCTCACTCAGCACGATCAGGTCAAAGCGCCCACCGGGCCAATCACCCGGAAGCCTGCCGAGTTCGACCGAGGCGTGGCTGACCCCGGCCAAGCGTTCCCGCGCGAGGCCTACGGCAGTTGGGTTCAAGTCCTGGCACAACAAGTCTGCACACCGCTCGGCCAGCAAGGCACTCAGCTCGCCATTGGCGCACGCAGGCTCGAACACGCGCTCATAGCATTGGCGGGGCAGGCTGGCCATGACCAGCTCGCGTTTGCGCTTTTCGTACCAGCGGGTGCGAAAGGCCCAAGGGTCTTCGCTGCTGGCGTACAGGTCGGCGAAATACTGTGCGTCGAGGCTCATGACAACTCCCTTTACAAGAACACCAATTCGAAAGGCTGTAGCAGGCACTCCTGCAAGTTCGCTGGCAGCACGGGCGGTTGGCCTTCATCTGGCTCGAGTTGGCTGGTGTGCGCGGCCAAGGCCTTGCGCTTGCGGGCCAGGCGGGTTTCATCCAGCTGCACGCGATGAGCCCGTGGCCAGGGCAGGCGAGGGTCATCAGGTTGCGCCCAGTGCCAGGCCCAGACCGGCACCTCCACCAGTTGCACCTTGCGCGCCATTGCCGCTTGCGCGGCGGCCCTGCCCACCGCCTCGTGGTCGCAGTGGCCGTCGTTGCGCCAGGTCGCCATCAGCACGTCGTCAGGCTTGAGCAACTGGCTCAGGTGGTTGACTAGAAAGGCCTCGTCGCGCGGCAGCGCGCCGTCCTTCAGGTGCAGCCTGCGCCAGTCCAGCCGGTTGAGGTCAAGTTCGAGCTGTTGCAGGGCATGGCGGCTCTCCAGCGGCCGCTGCCTGCGCAAGCGGTGCTCGGTCCAGTGGCTGGAGCCTGGATGGCTGCCCTCGCCATCGGTAGCGGAGACCAACACCAGGTCGTCCTCGCGCCCATGAAAGCCTGCCAGCAAACCACCCGCCATGAGAATTTCGTCATCCGGGTGCGGGGCGATCAGTACAAGCCGGCGGCCAGGCGGGCACAGTTGCTCTGGGTCGATCCAGGTGGCCCTGGCCAGGTGCGCGGCGTGCTGCCAGGCCGACCAGGGGGTACCGCTACTCGACTCGATCAAATTCATAGTTGCCAGGCTCCTGCCGGCAGGGTAGCCAGCTGCTGTCCGAGGGCGGCCAGGTCACGCTCGGCGTGGCTCTGGCGCAGGAACACCGGCAAGTCGGCACTCAACCGGGCAAAGTGGCTGCTGCGGCAAAACGGCGAGGCGCCCAAGGCGCGCCCCACGTGATGGATGACGTGCTCGACGGCCTGCTCGACCTGTGCGCGGGTACGCCGCACTTCGAAACAGGCGTCTGCGCCCGGCTGGCGGTCGATCCAGCCCGCACACTCGCGCAGCGCCGCCCTGGCACCGCACAAGGCGGCGTCCACAGCCCCCAAGTGCGCGTCGGCGTGCGGGTCTGGCCGCGGGTTGCGACAGTGTTCGCGCAGGTAGTCCGCCAGGGCCTCGGCGCCGCCGTACCAGCACGCCGCGATACCCCCGCCACCGTGCCAAAAGCCGGGTCTGGAGAGGTACTGCCCGGGCCTGCCGATGGCGATACCAGGCGTATGGTTGAACTCGACCTCGACGCTCGCGGTAATGGCCATGCCGACCGCCTGCCACTGTTCGATACGCAAGCCTTGGCTGGGGTGGGACAGCTCTATGGCCACCAGCTGCGGTTGGTCGTCTTCGCCCCATGCCGTGATCAGTGCGCGGTCAATTTGCAAGGCGCCCGAGCACCACGCCTTGCGGCCCGAAAGCCGCACCTGCTCGCCCTGGCGCTCGACGATACGTGCGCGGGCATCTGGCGGTTCCGCCGCCCATACACCCCAAATGCCATCCTGCGCATGGTGCGCGGCGCCACATTCGGCCAGGATCGCCAAGGCATCGGTATGGCCTTCGTAGAGCTTGGCCAAGGCCATGTCACAGCCAGCAATGCGGGCCAGGCTCTGCCAGCGGCGCAGCGTGTTGCCCTGGCCGGGCAGGGGCAGCAGGTCAAGGTGGTCCGCCTGCAGCGCCTGCATCAGCGCTGGCAGTTGGGTATCGAGGTTCAGCGCCTGCGGCCTTTCGGTGAAGGTGCGCAACAGGCGGTCGAGGGTGTTCAAATCAAAGTCCTGAATGATGCTCATCAGCCCAGCCCTAGCTGTTTGCGCATGCGCGCAGTGATCGATTGACGGGTCTTGCCCATGTCGGCCCAGGGGTCGTCCACCTCGGCCAGGCGCTCGTGCAGGTTGCCGATGTGCCATTGATTGGCACCCTTGAGCCCGGCCAGCTCTTCACGCCAGATCGGCACGGACACCGGCAGGCCCTCCCGCGCGCGCAAGGAATAGGCACAGGCGGTGGTGGCGCCTTTGCCATTGCGCAGATAGTCGATGAAGATGCGCCCGACCCGGTTCTTCGGCCCCGACACGGCGCTGAGGCGATCAGGGAACAGGTTGGCCAGGTAATCGACGATCGCATGGCTGAAGTCCTTCACCTCGTCCCAGCCCGCTTTTCGGGTCAGCGGCACAACAATGTGAATGCCCTTGCCACCACTGGTCTTCAGAAACACCTTCAGGCCAAGTTCGTCGAGCAGGGTCAAGGTCAACTGCGTGGCCTCCAGCATGGCCTTCCAGGGCAGCGCCGGGTCCGGGTCCAGGTCGAGCACGAAGCGGTCCGGTTTGTCGAAGTCCTTGTCGGTGGCGTTCCAGGTGTGCAGTTCGAGCATGTTCATCTGCACCGCGCCCAGCAGGGTATCGGCGCGGTTGATGACCATGGCGGCCTGGCCGGCCTGTTTCTTGTCGTAGCTGACCACGTTGGGGATGTGCAGTTGGCCAGCGTTTTTCTGGAAGAACAACTCGCCACCGAGGCCATCGGGCGCGCGTACCAGCGCCACAGGGCGGTTTTTAAGCTGGGGCAGGATCCATTGGCTCACCTGCGCATAGTATTCGGCGACTTGGCGCTTGGTGGTGGCGCGGGTGGCGTCGATGACGCGGTCAGGGTGAGTCAGGCGCAGTTCGCCCAACGCCTCGGGCTTGTGCTGAGCCTTGGTTTTAGCCACGGACTTGCCAGGCATGGCGTGCTCCAGGTCGATCGCGGTCGCGGGTTTGTCATCACGCAGGCCGTGGAACACCGCATGGCGCACCACGCCGTCTCGGGTCATCTGTGCGTAGGCGACTTCGGCCAGCAACGTCGGCTTGAGCCAGTGCACACCCCGGGCTTCGGCGCCGGTCGGCGGCTTGCTCAGCATCGGCTTGGGGGTTTCCAACGGTTTGAGTCGCGCATGAATGGTTTCCAGGGTGGCAGCACTGAACCCTGTACCGACTTTGCCGGCATAGCGCAGCGCGCCGCTGTCGTCGTGCACGGCCAGCAGCAAGGCGCCAAAAGCGCTGCGGCTGCCCTTGGGGTCGGTGTAGCCGACAATCACGAACTCCTGGCGTTGCTGGCACTTGAGCTTGACCCAGTCGGCGCTGCGGCGCCCGATGTAAGGGCTGTCGGCGCGCTTGCCGATCAAGCCTTCCAGGTTCATGCGGCAGGCGCTGTCGAGCAGGGAGTCGACCGGCTGATCGAAACCTTCGGAAAACCTCAGCCACTGCGAGTCGGCCTGTTCAAGCAATTGCTGCAGGGTTTTGCGCCGCGCTTGCAGCGGTAACTGGCGTAGGTCCTCGCCGCCCAGGAAGGGCAGGTCGAATAAGTAGTAGAGAATGTGCTGATCGTCCTCGACATCGAACGCGTTCTGCAGGGCCTGGAAGTCGGCCACACCGTGTTCGTCATTGACCACCATTTCGCCGTCCAACCAGGCCGAGTCGAGGCCCAGCGTGCGCAGTGCATCTCGCTGATGGGGCAGCTTGGCGGTCCAGTCGTGGCCATTGCGGGTAAAAAGACGCACGTCATCGCCGTCGATGCGCGCGAGAATCCGGTAGCCATCGAACTTGACCTCGTACAACCAGTCGCCGGCGGGTGGCGAGTCGACCAGCGTCGCCAGTTGCGGTTGCAGCGTGTCGGGTAACGGGGCCTTCTGTGCGTCTGCCTTGCGTTTGCGGGTACGCGGCGCCGCTTTTTCGGCAGGCTTGCTACGCCTGGGGACCAGGGTGCGCTCGCTGAGCACGCTGTCGGGCTGGGCCTCGACGATGCTGTAATCGGCCTCGCTACGGGCTTCGCCATCGTGCGATTTGACTAGCATCCATTGCTCTTTCTTGCCCGCCAGGTGGGTGCGGAACAGGTTCCAGACACCGTTGAGCTTCTCGCCTTGCAGGCGAAAGCGCAGCTTGCCCTTGGCGTAGGCCTGCTGCGCATCACCTTCAGGCTCCCAGATGCCACGGTCCCAGACGATCACATCGCCCGCGCCGTAATGGCCTTCGGGGATATTGCCCTCGAAATCGGCGTAGTCCAGCGGGTGATCTTCGACGTGCACGGCCAAGCGCCGCACCTTCGGGTCCAGCGACGGGCCCTTGGGGATGGCCCAACTCTTGAGCGTGCCGTCGAGCTCCAGCCGGAAGTCGTAGTGCAGGTGGCTGGCGTCGTGCTTCTGGATGCAGAACTGCAGGGCATGGGGCTTGCGGCCCCGGCCACGTTTACCGCTCGGCTCGGGCGTGGCATTGAAGTCACGCTTGCGCTGGTATTCCTGCAGGGGCTTGGCCATGGCGGGGTCCTGAAGAATCGCGGGGGCTCTTCAGGTGGGAGAGGGAGCGGTGAGGGGAGTTCAAAATTTCCCCCCGTCGAGCGCCTGACGGCTCGACGGGGGCACATGGCCCTTTAGCAGCTTGAGCGGCTGCCCTCACCATCGACCAGGCGCCAGATACCCAGCGGATTGGCGTTCTGCAACGCAGGAGGAAGCATCGCATCAGGGTAGTTCTGGAAGCACACCGGCCGCAGGAAGCGATCGATCGCCAGCGACCCCACCGAGGTGCCGCGGGCGTCCGAGGTGGCAGGGTATGGGCCGCCGTGGACCATCGCATCGCACACCTCGACGCCGGTGGGGTAGCCGTTGAACAACACGCGGCCGACCTTGTCCTGGAGCAATTCACTCAACCAGCTGAAGCCTGTCAGTTCTGCTGCTTCGCCAATGACCGTGGCGGTCAGTTGCCCGCGCAGGGCTTGCACGGCGACGCTCAGTTGCGCCTGATCTTCAACTTCAATGACCAGGGTCGCGGGCCCGAACACTTCTTCCTGCAGCAGCGGGTCGCCGTTCAGCAGCAGGCTGACATCGGCCTTGAACAGTTGCGGCTGCGCCTGCCGCTCGCCTTGCTCGGCGCCGGCCAGGTGGGTGATGCCGGGGTGCGCGTGCAAGTGTTGTAGGCACTGGCGGTAGCTGGCCAGGGTGCCGGCGTTGAGCATGGTCTGGGCGCCTTGCGCAGCCATTTGTGCTTGCAGGTGCTCGACAAAATGGCTGAATGCAGCAGAGCGCATGCCCAGCACCAGGCCTGGGTTGGTGCAGAACTGGCCACAGCCCAGGGTCACGGACGCGGCGAGCTCGCGGGCCAGTGCAGCACCTCGCTGAGCCAGCGCTTCAGGCAGCAGGATCACCGGGTTGATGCTGGACATCTCGGCAAACACCGGGATCGGTTGTGCCCGCTCCGCAGCCATGCGCATCAGCGCGTTACCGCCCTTGAGCGAGCCGGTGAAACCGACGGCCTGGATGGCCGGGTGCTTGACCAGCCACTCGCCGACGCCCGCACCGTAGACCATGTTGAAAACGCCCGCCGGCATGCCACTGCGCGCCGCGGCGCGCAAGATGGCATCCGCTACACCTTCAGCGGTGGCCATGTGGCCGCTGTGCGCCTTGAACACCACCGGGCAGCCGGCGGCCAGGGCCGATGCGGTATCGCCGCCTGCGGTCGAGAACGCCAGCGGGAAGTTGCTGGCCCCGAACACAGCAACCGGGCCGACCCCGATACGGTACTGGCGTATGTCCGGGCGCGGCAGCGGCTGGCGCTGCGCCTGCGCGCGGTCAATGCGGGCGCCGTAAAAATCACCCCGGCGCAGCACCGTGGCGAACAGGCGCATCTGGCCGCTGGTGCGGGCACGTTCCCCCTGGATTCGGCCGGCGGGCAGGGCCGTTTCCCGGCATACCGTGGCGATGAAGGCGTCACCCAGTGCATCGAGTTCGTCGGCAATCGCCTCCAGAAACACTGCACGTTGCTCGGCCGGCAGGTTGCGGTAGGCCGGGAAGGCCGCGGCAGCAGCCGTTGCGGCCGCAGCCACTTCAGCTTCGGTGGCTTGAATGAATGCGCCGGGCAGCGCTTCGCCAGTGCTGGCATCCAGGCTCTTGAGCAGCGTTTTGCCTTGCGCCGAGCGCTGGCCGCCGATGT
The DNA here is from genome assembly GCF_059025405.1 of Pseudomonas sp. 5.2. Classification (NCBI taxonomy): domain Bacteria; kingdom Pseudomonadati; phylum Pseudomonadota; class Gammaproteobacteria; order Pseudomonadales; family Pseudomonadaceae; genus Pseudomonas; species Pseudomonas sp. 5.2. The sequence goes on along the minus strand of NZ_JBYBHH010000006.1, from coordinate 261,286 downwards.
AGTTGTGACCAAGGATCTGGGTCATGAGGGCTCCGATAAACGTTAAGGCAGGCACATCAAGGCAAGCAGTCAGGTAATGGCGCCGATCTGCCACGGCACGAACTCGTTCTGCCCGTAGCCATGCTGTTCGCTCTTGCTGCGCTCCCCCGATGCGATGCGCAGCATCATCTTGTAGATGTGCTCGCCGCGCTCTTCGATGGTCATGCTGCCGTCGGCAATGCCGCCGCAGTTGACGTCCATGTCGTCTTCCTGGGTTTCCCACAGCCGCGTGTTGGTCGCCAGCTTGATGGACGGCGAGGGCGCACAGCCGTAGGCGGAACCGCGGCCGGTGGTGAAAGCGATCAAGTTGGCACCCCCGGCGACTTGGCCAGTGGCCGAGATCGGGTCATAACCGGGGGTGTCCATGAACACCAGGCCATGGGCGCGCACCGGCTCTGCGTATTCGTACACATCCACCAGGTCACTGGAGCCGGCCTTGGCGACCGCACCCAGTGATTTTTCCAGGATGGTGGTCAAGCCACCGGCCTTGTTGCCGGCAGAGGGGTTGTTGTTCAGCTCGGCGCCCATGCGCTGGCAATAGGCTTCCCACCACTGGATGCGGGCGATCAGCTTTTCACCAACCTGCTGGCTTACGGCGCGGCGCGTCAGCAAGTGCTCGGCACCGTAGATTTCGGGTGTTTCAGACAGGATCGCGGTACCGCCTGCGGCTACCAGCCGGTCCACGGCATTGCCCAGCGCAGGGTTGGCGGTGATGCCCGAGTAGCCGTCCGAGCCACCGCATTGAAGGCCCACGGTAAGGTGGCGCACGCTGACTGGCTGGCGCTCGACCTGGTTGGCTTCGGCGAGCAACGCCTTGACCTGGGCAATGCCGCTGGCGATGGTCTTGCTGGTGCCACCGGTGCCCTGGATGGTGAAGGTGCGCAGAGTGTGGCTGCTTTGCAACCCTTGGGCGGCGAGCAGCTCAGGGATCTGGTTGGTTTCGCAACCCAGGCCAATCAGCAGCACCGAGGCGAAGTTGGCATGCACGGCATAGCCGCCCAAGGTCCGGCGCAGCATGGCCAAGGCCTCGCCAGAGGGGTCGACGGCGCAACCGACGCCATGGGTCAGGGCCACCACGCCGTCAACGTTCGGGTACGGCGCCAACGCTTCGGGGTGAATGTCACGGCGAAAATGGTCGGCGATTGCCCGGGCCACGGTGGCCGAGCAGTTCACCGAGGTGAGGATGCCGACATAGTTGCGCGTGGCGACCCGGCCATCGGCCCGGACGATACCCCTGAAGGTGTCGTCGTTGGGCGCCTGCGCGCCACGGGCATCGACACCAAAGGCGTAGTCACGGGCAAAGTCACCCATTGCCAGGTTATGCACGTGCACATGCTCGCCTGCGGTGATGGCCTGGCTGGCGAAGCCGATGATCTGCCCGTAGCGGCGCAGCGGCTGGCCGGCCGCAATGTCGCGCGCCGCCACCTTGTGCCCGGCAGGGATTGGCTGGCGAACGGTGATGCCTTCGTCCAGCAGCAACCCTTCGGGCAGGGCCTGGCGGGCGATCAGCACGTCGTCGAGCGGGTTGAGTCGGATCACGGCGTTGGCAGCGCGTTCACTGCCTGTTGTTGTAATAAGTTGCATGACAGTTACCTCAATAGGGCGCGTGGCTCAGGCCAGCCCGCGCTCGCGATAGTCGATCAGGCCAGAGAACAGCATCAGGCCGAAGGCCATGACCACGAAGAAGATCAGGGCCAAGAAGTACGAACCGGTGAACTGCACGATCAGGCCGATCAGGATCGGTACCAGCACGCCGACCATGTTGCCGCAGAAGTTCATGCTGCCGCCCAGAACGCCGGCTTTGGATTTACCGCCGAGAATGGCCGGCAGGCACCAGTACATGCCGCACCAGCGGATGAAGAACAGCGCCACGCACAGCAGGGCGATCACCCGTGCAGCATCGGGGGTGTAGGCCACCAGCAGGATGCACAGCGCGGCGACGGCAGCGGAGCCTGCGAACATGCTGCGCATGACCGTGTTCGGCTGGCCGCCATTGGCTTTCCACTTGTCCGAGATCCAGCCGCCCACCAGCTCGCCGACAAAACCACACATGAAGATCAGGAAGGTCGCGCCACCCATGGCCTTGATGTCCAGGTTGTGGGCTTGGTGCAGGTAGCTTGGCATCCAGGTCAGCAGGCCATAGAACACGCTGTTGTAGCAGGCGTAGCCGGCGAACATGCACAGTACCGAGCGGCTTTTGAGCAGCTCTTTGAGTACCGCCTTGCGGTTGCCGTTGGCCTGGGTCGCGGCGTCGTTGGCTTGGGTGATGTAGGCCAGTTCGGCGGCGTTGACCTGCGGGTGTTCGCTGGGGTGGTTACGGATGTACCACCAGGCCCAGATGCCTGCAGCCACGGTGCCGACACCGGCGATGATGAAGGCGATGCGCCAGGAGTCGAACCAGGTGATCAGCCCGGCGATGATGATCGCGCCAAACGCTGTGCCCAGCGGCGCGCCGCCGTCGACCAGGGTGGCGCCGCGGCCACGTTCGTTGGGGGTCAACCAAGCACCGTTGAGTTTGGCGCCCGCCGGCATGATCGGCGACTCGGCCACGCCCAGGCCAATGCGGGTGACCAGCAGGGTGACCCAGTTGTGGGCAAAGCCGCCCAACGCCTGGAAGGCGCCCCAGCCGATGGTGGCGACACCAATGATGTTGCGCACCTGGAAGCGGTCGAGCAGCACACCGGCCGGGATCTGCATCAGGGCGTAGGACCAGAAGAACGCGCTGAGGATCAACCCTTCAAGTGCTGGGGTGAGTTCGAACTCGGCAGAAATCAAGGGCAGGGCCACCGACAGCGACGCCCGGTCGATGTAGTTGATCGCTGCCAGCAACAGCAGGATCAAGAAGATCCGCCAGCGCACGGTGGTCGGCTTGGCGGTGTCTGTGCTGGCCGTGGCGGCTGTGGCCGCCGGGTAAGGGGTGTGTTTCATGCTCATCTCACTGTTGTGATTGTTATGAAATGCCGCGGCGGCGCGGCCCTGCGCCGCCGTCGGTTCAGAGCGTCTTCACCTCGCCAGGTGAGATGGCCGAAGGCGTCCCGGCAATGCCATTGCACAAAGGGGCGCCGAAATCAGGCAGGCTGATCTCGAACACATCGCCCTCGGCGGGCTTGATCTGGTCGGCGAACGACAAGGTCGCCGTGCCGAAGAAGTGCACGTGCACATCGCCTGGGCGCAGGAACTGGGCGTACTTGAAGTGGTGATACTCCAGGTTGTCCAGCGAGTGGCACATGTTGTCCTCACCGCTGAGGAAGGCCTTTTCCCAGATCACCTGGTCGCCGCGACGAATCCGGCTGATGCCATCGAGGTGGCGCGGCAGCTCACCGACCCGCAGTTCAGGGCCAAAGGCGCAACTGCGCAATTTGGAGTGAGCCAGGTACAGGTAGTTGCGTCGTTCCATCACATGGTCGGAAAACTCGTTACCGATGGCAAAACCCAGGCGGTAGGGCTGGCCATCATCACCGATCACATACAGGCCGGCCAGCTCGGGTTCTTCACCGGCATCTTCAGCAAAGGCCGGGCGCTGCAAGGCCTGGCCAGGGCGGACCACAATGGAGCCGTCGCCCTTGTAGAACCACTCCGGTTGTACGCCTGCGGTGCCCGGTGCCGGGCGGCCGCCTTCGATGCCCCACTGGAAGATCCGCGCGGTGTCGGTCAACGCCGCCGCATCGTCGATTTTTTGCTGGTGCATCTTGTCGCGGGTGGCGGCACTGCCCAGGTGGGTCAGGCCGGTGCCGCTGATCAGGCAATGGGCTGGGTCTTCGTGGTCCAGCGGGGGCAGTACGCGGCAGTCGCTCAGGGCCTGGCTGTAACTGTGTTGCGTGCTGTCCAGGCCGCGTTCGAGCACTTCTGCGGCCAGGCTGGTGTGGTTGCGGATCGCAGCCAAGGCCAGCTCACGCATGGAGTGGGTATCACGCACGACCTGGATCAGGTCGCCTTCGACCACGCCGACGTGGCGTTGGCCGGGTGCGGTTTCAAATTGGATCAGGCGCATGCGGGTTCCTGTGTTGTTCTTGTTGAAGATGCAGGTCACTTTAATTTTCCCCGCCGTTGCTGCCTAATGAGACCTGCTGACCCCGTGATAACTTTAAGTGATCCCCTATGCTGCCACCCCTGAGTTCCATGGCCTCGCGCCTTCGCCTGCGCCAGTTGCGGTTATTGATCAGCCTGGATGAGCTGGGCTCGATTCATAAAGCGGCCGAGGCCATGTCGATCACCCAACCGGGGGCGACAAAAGCCCTCAACGAGATTGAATCGACCCTGGGCGCGGTGCTGTTCGAGCGCACCAGCAAGGGCCTCGAGGCCAATGACCTGGGCCGTTGCGTGCTGCGCTACGCGCGCCTGATCAGTAACGACCTGGCACACCTGCGTGAAGAGATGCTGGGCATTCTGCAGGGCCATGGGGGTCGTTTGTCGGTCGGCACGATCATGGGGGCGGTGCCGATATTGGTGGAGGGGTTGGCGCGCTTGCGTGAAAGCCAGCCAGACCTGTCGGTGTCGGTAGTTGAGGACACCAGCGACCGCCTGCTCAACCTGCTCGACCAGGGCCGCCTGGACGTGGTGATCTGCCGGACCAGTGTCAGCCCGCGGCCGGCCGCCTACGACAGTGTGCCAAAACACCAGGAGCAATTGGTGCTGGTGGCCAACCCTGCACACGCCCTGGCCGGCAGCGAGACCTTGAGCCTTGCGCAGTTGGCAAGTTCACGCTGGGTGGTATTCCCAGTCAACATGCCCATGCGCTTGACGTTGGAGCGCGAATTCCGCGAAGCGGGCCTGAGCTTTCCGCAATACCCGATTGAAACGTCCTCGACCTTCACCACGTTGTCGATGCTGCTGCAGGACCCGGGCTTGCTCGCTGTGATGCCGTGGGATGTGGCCAAGGTCGCACTGGACCATGGCATGCTGGTGCGCCTGCCGCTGCAGCTGAAGTCGCGCAGCGAGCCGTACGAAGTGGTCACGCGCAAGGGCGTGGAGTTGAGCCGGCCCGCGCAGATGCTGGTGAGCATTCTGATGGCATGAGCCCGCTGCACCGCTCGGGTGCAAGGGGCTTTAAAGGGTGGCAGAGCGCGGGGTCAGTCGCCGAATGGGCCGGCGACGGTGAAGGCGCCACCTTGCAGGTGCGCGCTGGCATCGTCAGTAGCAGGTTTTGGCTGTTGCTCGAGTTTTGCGCGAAAGCGCTCCGAGCTGTCCTGCGGATTGAAGCCCAGGTGCGCCGCGTAGCGGTTGTCCCACCACAGCTCGCGGTTGGCCGACACGCCATACACCACGGTGTGGCCAACGTTTTCAGCGAGCAAGGCCCGTTCTACCAGGTGCGAAAGGTCTGCGTAGCTCAGCCAGGTCGAGAGCATGCGCATGTTGCGCGGTTCTGGGAATGACGAGCCGATGCGCAGGCTCACGGTCTCGATGCCGTAACGGTGGAAATAGAAGGTGGCGAGGTCTTCGCCATACGATTTCGACAACCCGTAATAACAGTCTGGGCGACGCACAGACTGCGCATCCACCTGCTCGTCTTGCGGATAAAACCCAGTGACGTGGTTGGAGCTGGCGAACACCACCCGTGGGATCCCGTGCTTGCGTGCGGCTTCATAGATATGAAAAGTGCCGCGGATATTGGCGTCGAGAATCTCTTCGAACGCACGCTCCGTGGAAATCCCACCCAAGTGGACGATGGCATCCACGCCTTGGGCAAGCGCCAGTACACCGGCCTTGTCCGCAAGGTTGCAACTGATCACTTCTTCATGTGCGCCCGCTGCGGGCGCCATCGCACTGATATCGGAAGCCCGTACGACGTTGGCGTGCGCCTGCAGGGCTTCGCGCAGGATCTGCCCGAGCCCGCCGGCGGCGCCGGTCAGCAGCAGGCGGTTGAACGGTTTGCCCTGGGTGGGCGAGGAGGGTGTGGTCATGGCGAGCGCCTTGGCGTGAGGGGTGGTTGGGGGGTAGTTGGGCGACAACGCCGGGCCACCTGGCAGGCACCCGGCAGCGCGGCATTACATGAAGTTGTACTGGATGCCCAGGCGCCAGCGGGCCTGGCGGTCGTCGGTGTAGGCGTTGACCTTGATGTCACCCACTTCCATGAACGGCGCCCACTGCTTGTTGAGCTTGTACTTGACGATCAGGTTCTGCTCGTAGTCGCTCTTCTTGTTGTCGTAGCGGATGTAGTCGGTGTCGAAATAAATGTACTGGTACTCGAAGGCCCACGGCCCTTTCGGGGTGTAGCCGAGCCAGCCTTCGAGCCGAGTGGTGTTCTGGTTGTCCTTGGCGCGGTCTGCCTTGGAGTGGTCGATCTGGTCGCGGTCGAGGTTGCGCGCGTCGTGCCGCACACGGGTGGCGACGTACCAGGTGTCGCTGATCTTGTAGTTGTACTTCAAACCGAACTTGTAGGTGGTGGCGTCCTTGGAGCTGTCCATCTGGAACGCGGGGGTAAGGGTCGACTTGGGACTCAGCTTGTAGTTGTAGTCCACGGTGAACTCATGGCCGTTGTTGACCATGTTGTCGTACGCCACGTCCTCGCGGTCGCCGGCGGTCTTGTACTTGATCTCGGCGGCGAAGCCCAGGCCAGTGTCCATCCGGTAGTTCAGCTTGATCCGGTCGGAATGGATGCTGTCGTCTTCGGTGTAGCCGTGGCGGTAGTTGATGCTGGCCGAGTCTGCGCAGGCATAAAACGACAGGCCGAGTGTACTGACAGCAATGAGAGTGCGGAGTGTGGTGTTCATTCGATCTTCTTTTCTTGTTTTTGTTGAGGTCGTTTTGAAGCGGGTGGTCACGATCGGATGCGGTAAGGGGCAGGGCGCCGCGATCAGATTCGGCAAAGTTATCGTACAACATTTCGGTTGTCTACGATTTCTTCAGTGGTTGTCGGATGACCTTTCATTTAGCCTTTGAAATGCCTGATATAGAGGCTTTAGTGCAACCATTGGAATGCGATCTGGATCCCAAAAGAGGTAAAAAAGCAGACGTAAAAGCCATTTTTGAAAGTTTTTAAGGGGTGCTTTTCAAATGTTGTATGATGACGTAGGATGACCTCCAGAGCGTGACTCACCCGCCACAAATCCAATAAGAAGGCTCAGACGTCCATGATCATCACTGCTGTAAACGTCCAGGTTTTTTCCTACCCCACGCGCCGTGCTGTCGACAGCGCCGGCCATGCCCACCCCGGTGACGTAACCCAGGCCAAGATGGCGCTGCTGCGCATCACCACCGAATGCGGTAACGAAGGCTATGCACTGGGTGCCCCTGAACTGATCCGCCCCTACGTGCTCGACGGTTTCGTGCGCAAGGTGCTGGTCGGCGCAAACGCCTTCGACCGTGAGAAGATCTGGCACGACCTCGCCCACTGGCAGCGCGGCAGTGCCAGCCAGTTGACCGATCGCGCCCTGGCGCTGGTCGAGCAGGCCTTGTGGGACTGGGCCGGGCGCAAGCTCAACGTGCCGGTGCACAAGTTGATTGGTGGCTACCGCGACAAGGTGCCTGCGTATGGCTCGACCATGTGTGGCGACGAGCTTGAAGGTGGCCTGTCGACCCCTGAGGAATACGGGCGCTTTGCCGAAACCCTGGTCAAGCGCGGCTACAAAGCGATCAAGCTGCACACCTGGATGCCGCCTGTGTCGTTCGCGCCCAGCGTGAGCATGGATATCAAGGCCTGCGCCGCGGTGCGCGAGGCAGTCGGCCCGGACATCGCCCTGATGATCGACGGCTACCACTGGTACAGCCGCACCGACGCCCTGACCATCGGCCGTGCCCTGGAAAAACTCGACTTCGCCTGGTTCGAAGAGCCGATGATGGAAGACTCCGCCGAATCCTATGCCTGGCTGTCCAGCCAGTTGGACATCCCGGTACTGGGCCCGGAAAGCCTGGGTGGCAAGCACCTGAGCCGGGCCAGCTGGGTCAAGAACGATGTGTGTGACATCCTGCGTGCCGGGGTTGCCGGGGTCGGTGGCATCGCCCCATGCCTGAAGGTGGCGCACATGGCCGAGTCATTTGGCATGGATTGCGAGATCCACGGCAACGGCGCAGCCAACCTGGCCGTGGTCGGGGCGATCAAGAACTGCACCTGGTACGAGCGCGGTCTGCTGCACCCGTTCCTCGACTACGACGAAGTACCGGCCTACCTCAAGCGCCTGGTCGACCCGATGGACAAGGACGGCTTCGTGCACCTGTCGGACCTGCCGGGCCTGGGTGAAGAGATCGATTTCGACTACGTCGAGACCCACACGCTGCAACGCTTCTGATTCGTGCATGGCGGCACGCGCCCTCGCGTGCCGCCCGAGAGTCCAATAACTATAAAAAGGCAATCTCACATGAGCGTTCTCCCCACATTCTGGGCAGGGGTCCTTGCTGCATCGCTGGCAATGACCTCGGTACCTGCTGCTTTCGCCAAGACGCCGGCCGACCAGTTGATCGTCGGCATGAGCATGATCAACCTGTTGTCCCTCGACCCTGCCGGTGCCACCGGGCTGGACGTTTCCGAGGTCAACGCCAACCTGTACGACATGCTGCTGGTGCAGGACGCGCAGCAACCGGACCAACTGGTGCCGGCGCTGGCCCAAAGCTGGCAGGTCAGCGATGACCGCAAGACCCTCACCTTCAAGTTGCGCGAAGGCGTGAAGTTCCAGTCCGGCAACGCGTTCAGCGCCGAGGACGTCGCCTGGTCACTGCAGCGCATCCTCAAGCTCAACCTGGCCCTGGCCTCGACCTGGAAGGCCTACGGCTTCACGGCGGGCAACGTCGCCCAGTACATGCGCGCCAGCGATGAACACACCTTTGTCCTCGAACTGCCGCGGCCGACCGACCCGCTGTTGGTGCTGAACACCCTGGCGACCTCGCCCAGCGCGTTCATCCTCGACCGCAAGGTCGTTCAGCAGCACCAGAAGGGCGACGACATGGGCGCCGCCTGGCTGACCACCCATGCCGCTGGCAGCGGCCCATTCATCCTCAACGACTGGCGTGCCAACGACGTGATCCTGATGAGCCGTTTCGACGGCTATTGGGGTGGCCCGGCCAAGCTCAAGCGCATCGTCATGCGCAACATGACCGAATCGCAGTCGTTGCGGCTGATGGTGGAACGCGGCGACCTGGACCTGGCCAAGGGCATGTCCGCCCCGGACATCGAGGCGCTGGAGAAGTCCGACAAGGTGCGCACGGAGACCGTGCAGCGCGGCACGCTCTACTACGTGGCGCTGAGCGTCAAACAAAAACCCTACGACGACGCCCGCGTGCGCAAGGCCGTGCGTTCGCTGATCGACTACCAGGGCATCAACCAGACCGTCATGCCGCATTACGGCCAGCTCAATCAGCGCCCGCTGCCACTGGGCCTGCCGGCACGCCTGGACGACCCTGGCTATAGCCTGAACGTTGCCGAAGCGAAAAAACTGCTGGCAGAAGCCGGTTACCCCAATGGTTTCAAGACCACCATCCGCGTGCTCACCGAACCCCCGTTCATCAACATTGCCTCCAGCCTGCAGGCCACCCTGGCCCAGGCCGGCATCCAGGCCACCATCGTCACCGGCACCGGCAACCAGATCTACGGCGCCATGCGCGAACGCAGTTTCGACATCCTGGTGGGCCGCGGCGGCGGCGGTGCCGAGCGGCATCCGCATTCCAGCTTGCGCACCCTGGTGTACAACCCGGACAACCGTGACGAAGCCAAGCTGAGCAACTTCCAGGGCTGGCGCACGTCGTTCTACAGCCCTGAGTTGAACACCCTCATCGAGCAAGCCGAAGTGGAACCGGACAAGGCGCGGCAGTTGGCCCAGTACCAGCAGATCCAGACGTCCCTGGACGCCCAGGTGGGCGCGATTCTGCCGGTGTCGCAGATGACCGACACCGTGGTGCTGTACCACGACGTGCAGAACTATCAGGCCCACAGCGCGGCCACCACCCGTTACAAAGACGTCTACAAGTCGCGATGAGCGGGACGGGGGCGCCCGCGCCCCTTACGCCTCGGTGTTTGCTGAACGTTTTTTCAGGAGCCTGTTATGTTGCTTTCGACTGCCTCTGTGCTGGGCACGCGCGTGTCTGCCACTGCCCGACGCGCCAGCACGGTCCTGGTGACCTTGCTCGGCCTGTTGGCGCTGACGTTTTTCATTGGTCGGGTGATGCCGCTGGACCCGGTGCTGGCCGTGGTCGGGCCGGACGCCGACAGCTCCACCTATGATCAGGTCTACCAGGCGATGGGCCTGGACAAGCCGATCTGGACCCAGTTCGGGCTGTACCTCAACGATTTGCTGCACGGTGATTTCGGCAATGCGCTGCTCACCGGCCACCCGGTGCTGGAGGACATCAAGCGGGTGTTCCCGGCGACCATCGAGCTGGCCACGCTGGCGATCCTGTTCGGCATCCTCATCGGCCTGCCGCTGGGTGTGGTTGCCGCCAGCAACCAGGGCAAGCTGGGTGACCATGTGGCCCGGGTGATCACTTTGTTCGGTTACTCCACGCCGATTTTCTGGGTGGGCATGATGGGCCTGCTGGTGTTCTACGCCTGGCTCGGCTGGGCGGGCGGGGCAGGGCGTATCGACCTCGCCTACGACGGCATGGTCCCGGACGTGACCGGCCTGCTGCTGATCGACACCGCCCTGGCGCGTGACTGGGAGGCGTTCAGCAGTGCCTTGCGCCACATCATCTTGCCGGGGCTGATCCTGGGCTTGAACTCGGTGGCCTATATCAGCCGCATGACGCGCAGCTTCATGCTCGAGCAGTTGTCGCAGGAATACATCATCACGGCGCGGGTCAAGGGCCTGTCGCGGCGCCAGGTGGTGTGGGGCCATGCGTTTCGCAACATCCTCGTGCAACTGCTGACCGTGGTGGCGCTGGCCTACGGCTCGCTGCTCGAAGGCGCGGTGCTGATCGAGACGGTGTTCGCCTGGCCGGGCTTTGGCCAATACCTCACCAGCAGCCTGATGCTCGGTGACATGAACGCAGTGATGGGCTGCGTGCTGGTGATCGGCCTGATTTTCGTCGCCCTCAACCTGATCAGCGATGCCCTGTACAAGGTGTTCGACCCAAGGACCCGCTAAGCCCCCAGGGGCTGCGTGAACACATTGCATAACTATAAAAAGAAGGACGCCCACATGAAGACTGCACTTCCCCCGCTGCACATGAGCCTGCTGGGTGCAATCCTGGCCCTGGCGCCGATGGCCGCCGTGCAGGCCAAGACCCCTGCCGACCAGTTGATCGTCGGCATGAGCATGGTCAACCTGTTTTCCATCGACCCGGCCAATGCGCCGGGCCTGGATGCCTCCGGGGTCAACGCCAACCTGTACGACACCTTGGTCAAGCGCGACCAGGGCAACCCGGAAAAACACCTGCCACAGCTGGCCGACCGCTGGGACATCAGCGAAGACGGCAAGCAGATCACCTTCCATTTGCGCAACGACGTCAAATTCCATTCCGGCAACCCGCTGACCGCCGAGGACGTGGCCTGGTCGCTGTACCGGGTGATGAAGCTCAACTTCGGCCTGGCCACCACCTGGAAGGCTTACGGCTACAACGTCGACAACATCCAGGCGCTGATCCGCGCCACCGATGCACAGACCCTGGTGGTCGACTTGCCACAACCGACCGACCCGCTGCTGCTGATCGACTCGCTGGCGACCTCGCCCAGTGCGGTCATCGTCGACCGCCTCGAAGTGCTGAAGCACGAGAAAAACGGCGACCTCGGCGCCGCCTGGCTGGTCACCCATGAAGCGGGTAGCGGCCCGTTCACGCTGGCCAAGTGGAGTGCCAACGATGCGTTGGTGATGAACCGTTTTGACGGCTACTGGGCTGGCCCGGCGAAAATGAAGCGGGTGCTGGTGCGGCACATGACCGAGTCGCAATCGCTGCGCCTGATGCTCGAACGCGGTGACCTGGACCTCGCCTACGGCATGGCCGCACCGGATATCAAAGCCGTCGAGCGCTCTGACCAGTTGCAGGTGCAGCCCTTGCAGCGCGGCACCATGTACTACGTGGCGATGAGCATGAAGCAGCCCGAGTTCGCCAACCCGAAGGTGCGCGAAGCTGTGCGTTACCTGATTGATTACAAAGGCATCGACGAACAGGTCATGCCGCATTACGGCATGCTCAACCAGCAGCCGATGCAACTGGGCCTGGACGCGCGCCTGCCAGACCCTGGCTACCGGCTCGATGTGGCCAAAGCCAAGGCGTTGCTGAGCGAAGCCGGCTACCCGCAAGGCTTCAGCACCACCCTGCGGACGCTGTCCGAACCGCCCTTCATCGACATTGCCGCGCGCATGCAATCGACCCTGGCCGAAGGCGGCATCAAGGCCAGCATCGTCACCGGCACCGGCAACCAGGTGTACGGCGCCATGCGTGCGCGCAACTTCGAAATGATCGTGGCCCGTGGGGCCGAACGCTACCCGCACCCGTACTTCAGCCTGCGCACCTTCGTCTACAACCCCGACAACAGCGATGCCGCCGGGCTGCCCAACTTCCAGGGCTGGCGCGCATCGTTCTTCGACCAACAGCTGAATGCGCTGATCGACCAGGCTGGGGTCGAGCGTGACGCCGGCAAGCGCCTGAACCTGTACCACCAGGCACAGCAGCGTTACGACCAACAGGTCGGCCCGATCATGATGATCTCGCAGATGACCGACACCGCCGTCAGTGCAGTGGACGTCAAGGGCTTCACCGGCGACGACGCCGAGGCGACCCGTTACCTGGGCGTCTACAAGCAACGCTGAACACTGCCGAGGGCGTCTGCGGGCGCCCCAGGTGGCCATGATTTCACATCGAGAACATGCCGATGATTGCCAACCTGTCTTCTACCGTTTCAAGCGACAAGCCGCAGGCCGACAACACACCTGCGTCCAGTGTCGATGCGCTGTACAAAAGCAGCCTGCGGGTGCTGCGCCACCTGCTGCGCAACCCGATGACCCTGGCTGGCCTGCTGGTGGCCTTGCTGCTGGTGGTGGTCGCCGCCTTCGCGCCGTGGATCGCCACCCATGACCCGGTCGTGCAAAACCTCGCCAACGCCCTGCAGGCACCCGGTGCCGCGCACTGGTTCGGCACCGACGAGTACGGCCGCGACATCTTCAGCCGGCTGGTGTATGGCTCACGTATCACCCTTTACATCATTACCCTGGTGACCGTGATCGTCGGCCCGATCGGGTTGTTCATCGGCACGGTGTCGGGGTATTTCGGTGGCGTCGTCGACACCGTGTTCATGCGTATCACCGATATTTTCATCTCGTTCCCAAGCCTGGTGCTGGCGCTGGCGTTCATCGCCGCGCTCGGCCCTGGCCTGGAGCATGCCGTGGTCGCCATCGCGCTGACCTCATGGCCGCCGATCGCTCGCCTGGCGCGGGCCGAAACGCTGTCGCTGCGCAAGGCTGACTTCGTCGTTGCGGTCGAGCTGCAGGGCGCGTCGTCGACGCGGATCATCCTGCGCCACATCGTGCCGATGTGCCTGTCGTCGGTGATCATCCGCCTGACCATGAACATGGCCGGCATCATCCTCACCGCGGCTGCATTGGGCTTTCTTGGCCTGGGCGCGCAGGCGCCGTTGCCGGAGTGGGGCGCGATGATCTCCACTGGCCGACGCTACATGCTCGAATGCTGGTGGCTGGTGGCCGTACCGGGGGCCGCGATCATGCTGGTGAGCCTGGCGTTCAACCTGTTGGGCGATGGCCTGCGGGACATTCTCGACCCGCGTAGCGAGTAACTGGAGGCTTTATGTCGACGCTCAAACTCACTGTCGATTCGCTCAATGTGCGCTTCGTCAATGGCAAGAAAGAAATGCACGCGGTACGCGATGTGTCGTTCACCTTGGGCCGCGAGAAGCTCGCCATTGTCGGCGAGTCCGGTTCGGGCAAGTCCACCGTCGGGCGCAGCTTGCTCAAGCTGCACCCCAATAGCACGCAGATCACTGCCAAGGCCCTGCAGTTCGGCGATGTCGACTTGCTCAGTGCCAGCGAAAAGGCCATGCAGAAGATTCGCGGCCAGCGCATTTCGATGATCATGCAAGACCCCAAGTATTCGCTCAACCCGGTGGTCAAGGTGGGCGATCAGATTGCCGAAGCCTACCTGGCGCACCACAAGGCCAGCCGCAGCGAGGCCCGCGAGCGGGTCTTGCTGATGCTGGAAAAGGTCCACATCCGTGACCCCAAGCGGGTCTACAACCTTTACCCGCATGAAGTCAGCGGCGGCATGGGCCAGCGCATCATGATCGCCATGATGGTCATCACCAACCCGGAGGTGATCATCGCGGATGAACCGACCTCGGCGCTGGATGTGTCGGTACGCCAGCAGGTGCTCAATGTGCTCGAAGAACTGGTGGTGGAACAGCAGATGGGGCTGATTTTCGTCAGCCATGACCTCAACCTGGTTCGCAACTACTGCGACAGGGTGCTGGTGATGTATGCCGGGCGGGTGGTCGAGTCGCTGGCCGCCTGCGACCTGCAATATGCCGAACACCCCTATACCCGTGGCCTGCTGGCGGCCCTGCCGAGCATGGACAACCGCCGCCCACGCCTGCCGGTCCTGCAACGCGACCCGCTGTGGCTCACCTGCTGAGGGAACTGACATGAGCATGATCCAAGCACAATCGCTGAACCTGAGTTTTGGTGTGGGCGCCGCCTGCAACCAGGTGCTGCACGATGTCGACCTGACGGTCGAAGACGGCGAGTCGTTCGGCCTGGTGGGCGAGTCGGGTTCGGGCAAGACCACGGTCTTGCGCTGCCTGGCTGGGCAGTACCGGCACTGGAGCGGGGCGCTGAGCATTGCCGGCGTCCCGCTGCAGCACAAGCTGCCCAAGGAGCACTTTCGCAAGGTGCAGATGGTGTTCCAGGACCCTTACGGTTCGCTGCACCCGCGGCACACCATCGACACCGCGTTGCGCGAGCCATTGACCATTCATGGCCTGGGCGAGCGCGATGACCGCATCAACGACATCCTGGTCAAGGTCGGCTTGAACGACAGCTTCCGTTACCGCTACCCGCACCAGCTGTCAGGCGGGCAACGCCAGCGCGTGGCGATCGCCCGGGCGCTGATTCTCGAACCCCGGGTGTTGCTGCTGGACGAGCCGACGTCGGCGCTCGATGTATCGGTGCAGGCAGAGATTCTCAACCTGCTGGCGGACCTGCGTCAGCGCGAGAAACTCACCTACCTGATGGTGACCCACGACCTGGGTGTGGTCAGCCATTTGTGCGACAAGGTCGCGGTGATGCAACAGGGGCGGATTGTCGAGCGCCTGGACAGCCAAGCCTTGAGCCAGGACCTGGCCAGCCACGACTACACCCGCATGCTGGTGCAGGCCAGCCGCGATTTCAGTGCTGAATCAGTACGTAACGTCAGCTGACACACGCTTTGTGTAGGAGCAGCCTTGCGCTGCGAAGAGGCCCGTATTACCCACCGTTTTCTTTGGCTGGGATGGCCTCTTCGCAGCACAAGGCTGCTCCTACAACGACTGTGCATAGCGCTATAACAAGGAAGATAACCCCATGCCGCATGCAAACACCGCGACCACCCGATCACTGCTGACTGTCCTGGCACTCGGCTTCAGTTCACCCCTTTGGGCACTCGAAGCGCCGAGCAAAGTGCTGGTCCCGACGCTGGCCTACGACGACCAGCAGATAATCCTGGTCTGGGAGAAACCCGCCGACCTTGCCGACATCGCCGATTACCACGTCTACGCCAATGGCAAGCTGCTCGGTGGTAGCAACGCCAACAACGGGCACGTGTCCCCGGCCAAACCCTATATCGACCGCTTCTACGAGCAGGACACGCGCAATTTCCACCACCGTATCGCCATCCACAGCTACACCGAAGTTGGCCTGGCGCCCGACACCGAATACCGCTTCACCGTGCGGTCGGTGGACCACGCCGGCAAGGAATCGGCCGACAGCCCGGTAATCGTCCAACGTACTACCGCCGTGCCGGCACTGTTCGACGTGCGCCACTATGGCGCCAAGGGCGACGGCCAGACCCTCGATACCGCCGCCATCCAGAAGGCCATCGACGCCTGTACCGTCGGCTGCAAAGTGCTGCTGCCAGCAGGTACCTACAAAAGCGGCGCGCTGTACCTCAAAAGCAACATGACCCTGGAAATCGCCGAGGGCGCGACCCTGCTCGGGTCCGAGCGCGCCGAAGACTACCCCCGCGATGGCTATATCCAGTACCCGTACTCCACCACCGTACGCCCGGCCTCGCTGATCAACGCCTTGCCGCGTGACCCGCGTGCGCACCAGGCATTCGAGAACATACGCATCGTCGGCAAGGGGGTGATTGATGGCAATGGCTGGAAGCGCAACGCCGACATCGTCGATGAACGTGGCCAACCGCTGCCGTTCTACCTGCCCAGCGACAACACCCGCTACCTGCAGGACGGCGTGCTGGCCAGAGCCCAGGTCGCTCGCGCCGTGGCCGAAGGCATGAACGTCAAGGACGCCTATGGCCAAATGCGCTCGTCGCTGGTCACCTTGCGCAACGTCAAGAACGTGTTCTATGGCGGCTTCACGGTCCTCAACCCGGCTTATCACGGCATCATGAACCTGGAGACCGAGAACGTGGTGCTGGCCAACACCACGCACAAGACCTACGACGCCAACAACGGCGATGGCATCGAGTTTGCCAACAGCCGCGGCGCGTTGGTGTTCAACAACTTCTTCGACACCGGCGATGACTGCGTCAACTTCGCAGCCGGCACCGGCGCCGATGCGGTCAAGCAAAAGCCCCAGGAAGACGCGTGGATCTTCAACAACTATTTCCGCAAGGGCCACGGCATGGTCGTGGCTGGCAGCCACACGGGGGCGTGGATCCAGAACATCCTGGCCGAAGATAACGTGTCTGACGGCACCGATACCGGCTTACGCATGAAGAGCACCAACTTCATGGGCGGTGGCGCGCGTAATGTGGTGTTCCGCGATTCGGCGATGCGCAATACGGTCAAGCAGGCGTTCATCTTCACCCTCGACTACAACGACCCGAACGCCAAGCTGGACTACAAGAAGTCGACCATCGCCGGCCAGTTCCGCGATGTGCGGGTTAGCAATGTAACGGTCGAGAATGCCCAACTGGCGGCGATCGAGGTCAAGGGCGACAGCCTGCACGGCGCTTACCACCAAGGCCTGTCCTTCGAGCGCGTGCGTTTCAGCGGGCCGGCCAAGGCCAAGATCGATGGTTTGAAGGGCTCACGGTTCGACACGGTCCACTTCAGCGAAACCGGCAGTGCCAACCCGTGGCAGGTCAGTGCCAGCGACGGGTTGGTCTTCGAGGATGTGCAACCGGCGCCTGAAGCGGCTCACTCGCTGTAGACAGCCTGGTGTTTCTGCGCCTCGCGCAGGCGCATGCGGCTATTGCTCAAATGCAGGAACATGGCCGCACGCGCCGCATCGACTTGCTTACTGACGATGGCGTCGAAGATTTGCTGGTGTTCGGCATTGATCCCTGCCAGGTAGGTGCTGCGGTTGCTCTGCCCGGTATAGGCGGAGTTCATCCGGGTGCGCGGGATCAGCTTGGTGCCCAAGTGTTTCATGATGTCGATGAGGTACGGGTTGCCGGCCGCTTTGGCGATCTTCAGGTGGAACTGGAAGTCGGCGTTGGTGGTGCTACCGGACTTTTCCGGGCCTTGCAGCAACGCGTGCAGTGCTTGTTCCAGCTCGTCGATGGCCTGTGGCGTGGCCCGTTCGGCGGCCATGCCTGCAGCCTGGACTTCCAGGCTTAGGCGGAACTCCAGCAGGTCGAGGACGTCGGACAACAGCACAATGGTGGCGGGCCCGACGTTGAAGCCTTCGGGGGCCGGCATGTCGAGGACGAAGGTGCCGACGCCATGCTGGGTCTCGACCAGGCCTGCCGCCTGCATGCGCGACAAGGCATCACGCACTACCGAGCGACTGACGCTTTCGGCGGCCATGATCTGCGTTTCGGTGGGCAGTTTGTCGCCGCGTTTGAGGGTGCCATCACGCATGCGTTGGGCAAAGCGTTCGACCAACGATTCGGCCAGGCGGCGAGGTTTGATTCGGGCAATAGCCGTGAGGTCAGACATCATCGTGCTCTTGTGAGATCAGCGGGCATTATAGTGCGTTTTGACGTAAAACTGCGGTTACAATCGTTCATCGTCTGGTTTTTGAATGGATCCTCTGATGGAGCGTGTCAACCCTGAACGACGTGTCAGCCTGGCCCAGCAACTGGTGCTTGAACTGTCGCGTAGCATACTGGCCGGCGAGCTACCGGCAGGCACCAAGTTGCCGACCGAACAAGCCTTTACCGAGGCGCGCAAGGTCAGCCGTACCGTGGTTCGCGAAGCGATGTCGCGGCTGCAGGCAGAGGGCCTGGTCGAGACCCGCCGAGGCATCGGCACGTTCGTGGTCGACACCACCCGGCCAGGCGACTTTCAGGACAGCCAGCACGAGAAGGGCAGCGCCCTCGATGCGGTGGCGCTCATCGAATTGCGCCTGAGCCTGGAGGTGGAGTGCGCCGCGCTTACTGCGCAGCGTGCTACGTCAAGCCAGTTGCAGGC
The DNA here is from genome assembly GCF_059025405.1 of Pseudomonas sp. 5.2. Classification (NCBI taxonomy): domain Bacteria; kingdom Pseudomonadati; phylum Pseudomonadota; class Gammaproteobacteria; order Pseudomonadales; family Pseudomonadaceae; genus Pseudomonas; species Pseudomonas sp. 5.2. The sequence continues at coordinate 242,799 of NZ_JBYBHH010000006.1, read as the reverse complement.
CATTGCCGACGCCCTGGGCGAAGCCAATGCCGTGGGGCCGTTGCACCAGGACAGCACGCGCATCGTATTCGAGTTTCACCTGCAAATTGCCCTGTGCACCGGCAACAGCTTCTTTATCGATGCCATGCGCCACCTGGCCGATACCCTGATGCGTGGCGCGCAGAGCAACGTCACCCAACAGCAACGCGCACAACAGGTGCGTGAGCGCGAGCAGATTCATGCTGCACTCGCGCACCAGGACGCCGATGCCGCCCGGGCAGCGATGCGGCTGCACCTGACCAATGAACTGCACCGTGCGCAACAAGCGGCCCAGCCCCCGGCGTAAAAACTCTGAATTTTCCCGTGGTGAGCGCAGTCGACCGTGTATAGCCCACTGACGGAGTACGCACATGTCTCGCCCCGATGAACCCAAGCCTTACACACCTACCGAAATCGACGACACCGAAGACCGCATGGGCAGTGTCCATGAGCTGGACTTCAGTGACCGTCACGACGAACGCGAAGGGCGGGTGGGCGACGAACGACCTGCCCGTGAAGATGAGCAGGAGTTTCCGCCACAGCGCGTCGCCGAAAGCGGTATGACGGGTGGCGAAGCGTTGAGCGACAGCCTGCACGAGGATAACGTCACCTATGACGACATGAGCCCGGATACCTTGCTGGACGAGACCGGTGCTCGCGACCCGTTTGAAGAGGGTGACGGCGAAGGGCCGGCAGACCAGTCGTTGCGGCAGGTCAATGCTAACGAGATTGGCGGCGGCTTTGGGTTGGATGAGGCTGAACTGGCGCGTTCGGCGCCATTGGACGGTGAGCCGTGGACCGATGATGTGGTTGACGAAGGGGATAAGTCCTAAGCGCTCGCTGTACCACGCTGGCCGTTTGTTAGGGCCAAGGGGGCCGCTGCGCGGCCCATCGCAGGCAAGCCAGCTCCTACAGGAGAGCGAGATTCCTTGTAGGAGCTGGCTTGCCGGCGATGGGCTGCGCAGCAGCCCCAATTTCCCGGGCCGAGGCCCTTGTAGAGGCTTAGGCCGGATTATCACGCTGGCGCATGGCCTTGGCGCGTTTCTCCAGAATCAGGTACGTGATCACTGCCAACAGCAGCGGAAGCAGGTAATACAGCGTGCGATACCCCAGCAATGCCGCTACCAGCGTGCCCTGTTGCATCTGGCCATGCAGCAACGCCAGAAATACCGTTTCAAGCACCCCAAGCCCGGCCGGGATGTGCGCAACCACGCCCGCTACGCAACTGATCAGCAGTATCCCGAGGATCGACGGGTAGAAGGCTTCCCCAGGCAGCAACCAGAAGATCAGCAGGGCCATCAACGCCCAGTTGCTGGCGCCAAGGGCAACTTGAGCCAGCGCCAGACGCCAGCCAGGCAAGGTGACTTCGTGTTCACGCCATTGCCAGGTGCGTTTTTTCGCAAAGCCGCAGGCCAGCAAGTAGCCGATGGCGATTGCCAGCAAGCCAAAGCCGATCAGTTGCAACCCCGTTGCCCCGACTGCCCAGCTGTCCGGCAGGTCTACCAGGCGCAGGGCGAATACCGTACCCGCCAACAGCATGTAGCCCATCCAGTTGGTGAGTAAGCCAAGGGTCAGGATGCGGGTGATGGTCGCGGTATCCAGACCTAGCCGGCCGTACAGCCGATAACGCAACGCGACGCCGCCCACCCAGGTGGTGAAGTTGAGGTTGAAGGCATAACAGACGAAAGCCACAGGCAACACCTGCCTGGCAGGCAGGTTGTGGCCTGTATAGGCACGCGCCAGCAGGTCGTAGCTGGCAAACGTCAGGTAGCTGAACAGCGCAACCGCCAACCCGATCGCTAAAGTGCCAGGCTTGTAGGCCAGCAGCGACTGGCGCACCTCGTTCCAGTCCAGGTTGCGCGCCAGCATGAACAGCAAGGCTGGTATCAACAAAAGGAAGAGCAAGGTGAACAGGCGCTTGGCCCAGATTTGCCAACGTTTACGGGCCATCACGTCTGGCCCTCATGCATATCGCCGTGGGCTTCCACCTCCGGCTGCACCGAGCGCAGGCGCTGGCGGTGCGCCGGGAACCAGCCGGCAATGCGCGGAAAGTGACGTATCGCGTGGAAGCACAGGAAAATCAGCGGCGCCCGCCACCAGTAACCGCGGACCATGCGCTCCAGGGTGACGGCCTTGCACTGTTCGCTGGCCAGCGACTGCAGGTGCTGATGCAATTGTTGGTTGAAGCCGTGATCGCGGATGAACAGGTTGGCTTCAAGGTTCAACGACAGGCTCAAGGGGTCGAGATTGCTCGAGCCGACAGTGGCCCACTGGTCATCGACCAGCGCGACCTTGCCATGCAAAGGCCGGCGGCAGTATTCATGAATGAGCACACCGTCACGCAGCAGGTAGTTGTACAGCAGCCGCGACAAGGCCCGCACCCAGCGCATGTCTGGCTGGCCTTGCAAAATCAAGGTCACGTCCACCCCACGCCGCGCCGCATTGCGCAGCTCCCGCAGCAACCGGTAACCCGGAAAGAAATAGGCATTGGCCACCACGATACGCTGCCGGGCAGCGCGGAAGGCTTGCAGGTACTGGGCTTCGATGGCCGTTCTGCGCTGGCCATTGTCGCGCTCGACCAGCAGGGCAGTGATAGCCCCGGTGGGCTCGGTGACAGGCCGCACCTCACTGGGTGGCTGCAGCACAGGGGACATCAGGCGACGGCTGGTGGCATGCACCTGCGCGACCACCGGGCCAGTAACCTCCACGGCATAGTCCTGCTTGGCCATGGGGCCGTAGTCGCCCAGGTGATCGGCACTGTAGTTGATACCGCCGATGAACGCGCGCTGCCCATCGATGACCACGATCTTGCGGTGCAGGCGGCGGAACAGGTTGGTGCGCATGCCCACCAGCCGGGGCTGCGGGTCGAAGGCATGAAAGTTGACGCCGGCTTCGGTCATGGCCGAGATGAAGGTGTCGGGCAGGTCGGCAGTGCCGTAACCATCGACCGCCACTTCGACGCGCACGCCGCGCTGCGCGGCGTCTATCAGCACCTGCTGCAACTGCTGGCCGACCTTGTCATCAAAGATGATGAACGTCTCCAGCAAAATTTCCTCCCGCGCCTGGGCCATCGCTTCAAACACGCGCGGGTAATACTGTTCGCCATTGATCAACAGCTGCACGCTGTTGCCCTCTAGCCAAGGTCGGTTCATAGGCTGATCTCCGCAGTGAGGGGGGCATGGTCGGAAAGGTGCGACCATGGGTACTTCGACAGCACCTGCGCCTTGCTCGGCATGGCATTGCGCAGGTAGATGCGGTCAAGCCGCAGCAGCGGCAGGCGCGCCGGAAAACTGCGCGCCGGGGTGCCGAAACGCTCGCCAAAGGCTTCGACCAGGTGTTCGGACAGCGCCACATCCGCTTTCAGGCGCCAGTCATTGAAATCGCCGGCAATGATCACCGGCGCATCGGGCGGCAAGCTGTCGAGCAGCTCCAGCAACAGGCGCACCTGGCGCTGGCGGTGTGATTCCCGCAGGCCCAGGTGCACGCACACTGCATGCACCTCTTTATGCCCAGGCACCTCCAGGCGGCAATGGAGCAGGCCACGCTGCTCATTGCCGTCGATGGAAACATCCCGGTTGTCGAACTGGCTGATGGGGAATTTCGACAGCAAGGCATTGCCGTGGTCGCCATGGGGGTACACAGCGTTACGGCCATAGGCGAACTGCGGCCACATGCTGTCGGCCAGAAACTCGTACTGCGGCGTTTCCGGCCAGGCTGCGTGGCGCTCGGCATGCTGCTGGTGGCTGCCGTGCACCTCCTGAAGAAACACCAGGTCGGCGCCGGTGGCGCGCACGGCATCGCGCAGCTCAGGCAGGATGAAACGCCGGTTGAAGGCGGTGAAGCCCTTGTGCACGTTGAGAGTCAGCACGGTCAGCCTTTGCACCGTGGTGACGTTGTCGATGATGCAGCGCGGTGTGGGCAAGGTCTTGTTCACAGCTCAACCTCCGGGTCGACACCGGGTTCGGTGAGCAGGTCATAGTCCAGCTTCAACTTCTCCAGAAGGCGCCGGGCATCGTAGGGCGCATGGACCTTCTGGTCGTTGTCGAAGTAGCAGTAGATATCACGCGTGGCCCGCTTGGGCGGTGCGCCGGGTAGCACGGTGTGTGCGTCGTCTGCCTGGCTGCCTTGGCTCCATCGCAGAATGCGCTGTTTCCAGCGGCGCAAGGCCTGCGCCGTGTAGCCACTGCTGTAGAGCTCCACATCACCGTGCAGGCGCATGTAGACGAAATCGGCCGTGACATCTTCGACATAGGGCCATTTCCCTGCACTGTCGGCCACGACCAGCGCCACACGGTGTTTGCGCAACAGCTTCACGAAGGCTTCGCAAAGAAAGCTCTCGTGGCGGATTTCCACGGCGTGGCGCAAGCGTGCGTTGCCTTTGATGTCAGTGCCGCCATTGCCCTTGAGCCGCTCGTCACACCCTTGTGCGCATTCGCGCGCCGCTTTTCGGTTACGCGGCAGCAGCGCCAGAAACCGCGCAAAGCGTGCTTCGTCGAACTTCATGTTGGGTGGGAACTGCCACAGAAACGGGCCCAGCTTGTCGCCCAGCAACAAAGGCCCGGAAGCAAAGAAATTGGCCACCGGCGCTTCGATGTCCTTGAGCCGCCGTACATGGGTGATGTAGCGCGGTGCCTTTACCGAGAATACAAAGCCTTCTGGCGTCTCCTCACGCCACCCCCGATACCGTTCGGGCGTCTGCAGGCTGTAGAACGAGCCATTGATCTCGATGCTGTTGACTGCCCGCGAGGCGAACGCGAGTTCACTGTCCTGGCGCAGCCCTTTGGGGTAGAAATCCTTGCGCCAAGGGCCATAGCGCCAACCTGATATACCAATACGGATCTCGCTCACGCTGCCTTCCTCATTGCCAGCTTTTTGAGAGGTCGCTCTGAAAGTGCGACTGATGCGCGGCCGTGAGGTTCAGCACGGTTGACCAACGGGGAATGCACGCAGAGTTGAACTTTGCCGCGGTTGGCGTCTCCACCGCATAGCGGGTGCAAAAGACGACTACACCCCATGACGGATTGGCCATTCACCGGCATGAACCGCCAACCCTGGAGGCAAACATGGCCAGACACATCATCCATTTCACCGGGCCGATCAACTCATCCACCTGCGGCAACCTGATCAACACCTGTTCGCGCGCCATGCAGCAAGGCGCACAGCTGCTGCAACTGAACATCGCGACCATGGGCGGGGAGTGCAGCTATGGGTTTACCTTGTACAACTTCCTGCGGGCGCTGCCGATTCCGCTGCATACCCACAACCTGGGGACGGTGGAATCGATGGGCAACATCCTGTTTCTGGCGGGCGAGCATCGCACCGCCTGCGCGTTCAGCAAGTTCTTGTTTCACCCTTTCCATTGGACGCTTCACGGGTCGGTCGACCACGCCAGGATGGCCGAATACGCCATGAGCCTGGATTACGACCTGCGGCTGTACGCTCAAATCGTGGCAGAGCGAACCCAAGGCAGTGCCGAAGTGCTGGACGTGCCACGTTACCTGATGGCCTACCCGCGGATACTGGGGCCCGAGGAGGCACTGGAGAGCGGGCTGATCCATGCCATCGACGAACTGCCGATCGAGTCCGATTCCACCCAGTGGAGCGTGCATGCCTAATGCCACCACGCAAGCATTTGGCCTGGGGGCGTTTGGCACCACCCGTCAGCCGTGTGCAATTCGATTGAGCATTGCCCGTATTTGCTGGCTCGGAATCAAGGTACGGCCCAGCAACCTTTCCATCGCAAGGAGATACCACATGGCGCGTGATCAAGAACGTACCAGCCAGCGCGGCGGCACCAAGGAAACCAACTCGGGCAATTTCGCCAACGACCGGGAAAAAGCCTCCCGCGCAGGGCACAAAGGCGGCAAGGTGTCGGGTGGCAACTTCGCCAATGACCGTGAACGCGCCGCTGAAGCCGGCCGCAAGGGTGGCCAGAACAGCCATGGCGGCGGACGGCGACCGTAGCGATTGACCTAGGTTGGCAAATTTTTTGAATTTTCTGGCACTGCCCAGATCAATCAAAAGGTCATCCATGGAGAAGAGGAGGCCCCTGCGATGCCTGGTCCACAGCTGTACATCATCGACTACCAACTGCATGGCCAACCGCGCAGTTTCATCATCCGCCTGGAACGGTTGGACAATGCCGAGGCCTGGCATTGGGCCAGCTGTGATGCGGGCATCGGCATCATTCCGAAATTCGGGCGGGAAAAGATCAAGAAAGTCAGCAGGCCAATGGCCGAACGGTACGGGATTACCGCCGTGAGCTGGCGTATTTCCGGGAGCAAGCCCAATCAATCGGTGGGTGACCCGGCCGTGGTGGGTTGATGAATGAATGAGCGATGGGCTGCGAGGCAGCCCATCGTTTGGCAGGTAGGCTACTCAGTCAACCTTCTTCAATACCAAGGTCAGAATGTCATAGCTGGCCACCAGCTCACCCAGCTGGTTGGTAACCTCAACGTCCCACGCCACCACGCCTTGCGGCTGCCCCAACGGGCTAGCCTTGCCCTGGTCGATCTTGCGCTTGCAGGTCAGGCGCGCCTGGATCGTATCGCCAATGCCTACAGGGTTGATGAAGCGCAGGGTATCCAGGCCGTAGTTGGCCAGTACCGGGCCGGCGCCAGGGGATACAAACAGGCCTGCCGCTGCCGACAGCACGAAGTAGCCATGGGCGATACGCTTGCCAAACTGCGATTCCTTGGCGGCGATCTCGTCGAAGTGCATGTAGAAGTGGTCACCCGACAAGCAGCCGAAGTTGACCAGGTCTGCCTCAGTTACCGTACGGCGGTGGGTTAACAGTGACTCGCCGATACGCAAGTCCTGGAAGTAGCGACGGAACGGGTGCACTTCGCTCTCGATCACTTCTGCGCCGCGCACGTACTCGCCCGTTACTGCCGTGAGCATGCTCGGTGAGCCTTGTACGGCCGCACGCTGCAGGTAGTGCTTGACTGCGCGCAGGCCGCCCAGCTCTTCACCGCCACCCGCGCGGCCAGGGCCGCCGTGCTTGAGTTGCGGCAGCGGCGAGCCATGCCCGGTGGACTCCAGCGCGGCTTCGCGGTCCAGCACCAGCAGGCGGCCGTGCCAGGCAGCCGCCACCGGGATGGCTTTGGCGGCAACGGCGCGGTCGGCAGTGACCAGGGTCGCCACCAGGCTGCCCTTGCCGCGGGCAGCCAGGGTCAGGGCTTCGTCAAGGTCATCGTAGGCCATCAGCGTGCTGACCGGGCCGAACGCTTCGATATCGTGCGCACCGCCTTCAGCATGCGGGTCGCGGGCCTGGAGCAGGGTCGGCGCAAAGAACGCGCCCTCGGCAACACCCTCACCACGCGGCGCGAAACCGTCACTGGCGCCGAACAGCTGGTCGCAGCTCTGCAGCAGGCTGCGTACACGCTCGCCAACGTCGCGCTGCTGATCATGCGAGGCCAGGGCGCCCATGCGCACGCCTTCCACTGAAGGGTCGCCCACCACCACCTTGCTCAGGCGCTCGCGCAGGCGGGTAGCGACGGCATCGATGTGCTTGGCCGGGACGATGGCGCGGCGGATGGCGGTGCATTTCTGCCCGGCCTTGGTGGTCATTTCGCGGGCCACCTCCTTGATGTACAGGTCAAACTCTTCGCTGTCCGGGGTCACGTCCGGGCCGAGAATCGCGCAGTTCAGCGAATCCGCTTCGGCGGTGAACGGTACCGAGTTGCGGATCAGGTTCGGCGTCACGCGCAATTTCGCAGCAGTATCGGCGGAGCCGGTAAAGGTCACTACATCCTGGCCCTGCAAGCGGTCGAGCAAGTCGCCGGTGCTGCCGATCACCAACTGCAAGCTGCCGTCGGGCAACAGGCCCGACGCATTCATCAGGCGAACCACGGCTTCAGTCAGGTAGCTGGTCGAGGTGGCGGGCTTGACGATGCACGGCATGCCAGCCAGGAAGGTCGGGGCGAACTTCTCGAGCATGCCCCAGATCGGGAAGTTGAACGCGTTGATGTGCACGGCGACCCCGGCACGCGGCACCAGGATATGGCTGCCGGCAAAGTGGCCTTGCTTGCCCAGCGGTATGGCCGGGCCTTCGTGCACCAGGTTGCCGGAGGGCAGTTCGCGGCTGCCGATGCCGGCATAGGCGAACAGTGTGGCGTTACCGCCTTCGATGTCGATCCAGCTGTCGGCGCGGGTGGCGCCACTGTGGTGGGACAAGGCGTACAGCTGCTCTTTGCGCTCGGCCAGGTACAAGGCCAGGGCCTTGAGGCGGGCGGCGCGCTGTTGGAAGTCCATGGCCATGAGGGCGGCCAGGCCACGGGCGCGGGCGAAGTCCACGGCTTCGGCGAAATCCGGGCGCTCTTCATGGCTGTAGGCCAGAACGTGACCGTTCAAGGCGCTGCGCAGGGCCTGGGCGCCGTGCTGGCCGATCCAGCGACCGGCAATGAAGCTTTGCAGGGTTGGGGCGTCAGACATGCTGTTCTCCATGCTGTTCTAATGGGGGAAGGGCGCTGTTACCACAGCGCCAAGGTGTAGCCGATGATCAGGCGGTTCTCGTCCACGGCATTGGTCAGGCCATTGCCGGAACGGAAGGTGACGTTGCGCCAGCGCAGGCTGACGTCTTTGAACGGGCCGCTCTGGATGACGTAGGTGAGGTCGGTGTCGCGTTCGCGCTCACGGCCGTTGCTGACCGTGGCGGTCTCGGCGTGGCGGCCGTCGGTGTAGCGGGTCATGAAACTCAGGCCCGGGATGCCCATGGCGACGAAGTCGTAGTCGTAGCGCACCTGCCAGGAATCGAGCCCGGCGCGGGTGAAGGTGTTGTAGGTCACCAGGTTGACCGTGAACGGGTCGCCGCCGTTGACGAAGGGGAAGGCGCTGTCGCCGGACATCTGTTGCCAGGTGGCGGTGAACTTGTGCGCCCTGACGCCGAGGGTGAACATGGCGTTGAAGTTACGGTTGTCGATGTTGCCGGCGCGTTCGGCGCCGTCGTTACGGCTGTCGAAATAGCGCAGGTCGCTGCGCAGGCTCAGGCCTTCGCCCAGTGGGCGGGTATCGACCAGGCCGACGAACTGCTGGCGGTAGATGTCTTCGAGCTTGGCGTAGTAATAGCTGACGCTGGTCTGCGGGGTGATGGCGTAGCTGCCGCCGCCGAAATCCAGGTGGTCGCTGCTGGCTGCGCCGTAGCCCATGTCATCGCGGCCGGACGAATCGCGCAGGTTGGCCTTGGTGAGGCGCCCGGCGTTGACGGTGAGGCCATTGAGCTCCTGGCTGGTCAGCAGGCCGCCCTGGAACGTGGAAGACAACAGACGGGTGTCGTTGTACACCACCACCGGCAGGATCGGCTGCAGGGTGCCCAGGCGCAGGGTGCTCTTGGAAACCCGTGCTTTACCGGTCAGGCCCAGCTCGCTGTAGTCATCGACAGGCTCGTGGCTGTTCGGGCCAAAGGGCAGCAAGCCGGTGTTGCGGCGCTCGCGGCTGGAATCGAGCTTGAGACCCAGCTGGCCCATGGCGTCCACGCCGAAGCCCACCGGGCCTTCGGTGAAGCCGGACTCCACGCGGGCGGTAAAGCCTTGGCCCCATTCCTCGGCCTTGGCCTGCGGGGCATTGCTCTGGCGGAAATCGCGGTTGATGTAGTGGTTGCGCAGTTCCAGGCGTGCATGGCTGTCGCTGACGAAGTCGGCCATGGCCGGCAAGGGCAGGGCGAGCGTGGCAAGCCAAGCGGCAGTAGAGAAGCGAGTGCGGTTCATTGTTGTTATACCCGACATGGTTGTTCTCGAAGTCAGTGCTTGCTGGCGCCGGCAGCGCCGATACCGGTCATGGAGCGAATGAACTGCGCCAGGTAGCGACCACGCTCCTCGCTGGCACGCGCGGAGGTGTCGGTGACCGAGAACACCCAGGCGCCGAAAAACGCCAGGCTCATCGAGAACAGCGCCGGGTTGCTGTAAGGGAACAGCGCCTGTTCGTTGTGCAGCACGTTGACCCACACTGCCGGGCCGAGTACCACCAGCACCACGGCCGAGAGCAAACCGGCCATGCTGCCGCACACTGCACCACGGGTGGTCAGGCCCTTCCAGAACATCGAGAGCAGCAGCACCGGGAAGTTGACCGATGCAGCCACGGCCAGTACCAGGCCGGAGAGGAAGGCGATGTTCTGCGACTCGAACACCAGCCCCAGCACCACTGCCAGCAAGCCGATCACCAGGGTGGCGATACGCGAGACACGCATTTCTTCCTGTTCAGTGGCCTGGCCTTTGCGTACCACGCAGGCATAGAGGTCGTGGGAAACCGCCGAAGCGCCGGACAGGGCCAGGCCCGCCACTACCGCAAGAATGGTGGCGAAGGCCACGGCAGAGATGAAACCCAGGAACAGGTTGCCACCCACTGCCTGGGCCAAGTGCACCGCGACCATGTTGCCGCCGCCGATGATCGCGCCTGCCGCATCGCGGTAGGACGGCTCGGTGCCGACCATGACGATGGCGCCAAAGCCGATGACGATCAGCAGCAGGTAGAAGTAGCCGATGAAACCGGTGGCGTAGAACACACTCTTGCGCGCCTCCTTGGCATCGCTGACGGTGAAGAAACGCATCAGGATATGCGGCAGGCCGGCAGTGCCGAACATCATGCCCAGCCCCAGGGAAATCGCATCGATCGGGTTCGACAGCAAGCCACCCGGCGCCATGATCGCCTGGCCCTTGGCATGCACGGCCACGGCGCTGGCAAACATCGCTTCGGTGCTGAAGCCAAAGTGCTTGAGCACCATGAACGCCATGAAGCTGGTGCCGGACAGCAGCATCACGGCCTTGATGATCTGCACCCAGGTGGTTGCCAGCATGCCGCCGAAGGTCACGTAGGCGACCATCAACACCCCGACTAGCATGACCGCGTACAGGTAGCTGATGCCGAACAGCAGCTCGATCAGCTTGCCGGCCCCGACCATCTGGGCCACCAGGTACATCAGCGCGACGACCAAGGTGCCGAATGCCGAGGTCAGGCGGACTGGGGTTTGCGCCAGGCGGTAGGACACGACGTCGGCAAACGTGTACTTGCCCAAGTTGCGCAGGCGTTCGGCGATCAGGAACAGGATGATTGGCCAGCCGGCCAGTACGCCCAGGGCGTAGAGCAAGCCGTCGTAGCCGTTCATGAACATCATGGCTGAGATGCCCAGGAAGGACGCTGCGCTGATCATGTCGCCGGCGATCGCCAAACCGTTCTGCATGCCGGTCAGGCCGCCGCCCGCAGTGTAGAAGTCACTCGCCGAGCGGGTCCGCAGTGCGGCCCAGCGGGTTACCAGCAGGGTGAAGCAGACGAACACCATGAACATCGAAATGGCAGTCCAGTTCATTGCGCGCACTCCTGCTTGACCTTGTCGTTCAGCGGGTCGAGCACGTTGTTGGCGCGGTGCACGTAGATGCCGGTGAGGGCGAACGACAGCAGCACCATGAGCACGCCCACCAGCATGCCAACGGTGGTCACGCCACCGCTGAGCGATTGGCCGAGGGTGCTGGGGGAGAACGCCACCAACAGGACGAAGCCGTAGTAGATCACCAGCATGGCCAGGGTCAGGGTGCCGTTGAGGCGACGTTTGCGCCGGACCAGGTGCTGGAAGTCGGGATGGTTGGCGATGCTTTCTATGCATTCGGGGGTCATGGCAAGCGATCTCTTGGTGTTGTAGTTGTTTTTGAGGTCACACAGGTGTTGCGGTGGCGCTTAGGGCCTCTTCGCGGGCAAGCCCGCTCCCACACGGGCTAGGTATTAGAGCTGGTCGAAGTCGAGCACCACTTTGTCGCTCACCGGGTAGGTCTGGCACGACAGCACATACCCGGCCGCCACTTCGTAGTCTTCCAGCGCATGGTTGCTGTCCATCTCGACCTCGCCTTCGATCACCCGGCACTTGCAGGTCGAGCACACGCCGGCCTTGCACGAGTACGGCAGTTCGGCGCCGATGGCGTTGCCGGCGTCCAGCACGTTCTGGCTGTTGCGCGGCAGGTCGAAGCTCAGCGCCCGGCCATCGCTGATCACGGTGATATGGCTGAGCGCCGAATCCACCTGGCGCGCAGCTTCACGGGCTTCGCGGCGCGCTTCGCTGCCCGCGGCGGCGAACAGTTCGAAGTGGATGCGGTCCTTGGCCATGCCGTTGGCCTGCAGGCTGTCACGCACGGTTTCAGTCATGGCCTGGGGGCCGCAAATGAACGCAGCGTCCAGCGTGGCGACGTCCAGCCAACGGGAGAACAGTTGGCCGCACTTGTCGGCATCGATCCGGCCGTTGTACAGGTCGACGTCCTGCTGCTCGCGGCTGAACACGAAAATCAGGTTCAGGCGGTCCAGGTAACGGTTTTTCAGGTCTTCGAGCTTGTCGCGGAACAGCGCACCAGAGCTTGAGCGGTTGCCGTAGAGCAGGGTGAAACGGCTGTGCGGTTCAGTGGCCAGGGTGGTGGCGATGATCGACAGGATCGGCGTAATGCCGCTGCCGGCGGCAACGCCCAGGTAGTGGCCTTCGCGGGCGGGGTCGAGCGGCACGAAGAAGCTGCCCGACGGCGGCATCACCTCCAGTTGCTGGCCAGCCTTGAGCACTTCATTGGCAAAGGCCGAAAAACGCCCGCCTGGCACGCGCTTGACAGCCACACGCAGCTCGCCGTCCTGCACGGCGCTGCAGATCGAATAGGAACGACGCACTTCTTCGTCATCCAGCTGGGTACGCATGACCAGGTACTGGCCCTGGGTGAAGCGGAATTGCGTCTGCAGGTGCTCGGGTACGTCAAAGACGATGGACACGGCGTCGCGGGTCTCGTTGCGTACTTGCTTGATGGTCAGGCTGTGAAACTGGCTCATGGTGTTCTCCACGGCTCAAATGCATTTGAAATAGTCGAATGGCTCCAGGCACTCGCGGCAGCGGTACAGCGCCTTGCAAGCCGTGGAGCCGAACTGGCTGAGCAGTTCGGTATGCGCGCTGCCACACTGCGGGCAGCACACTTGGGGCGCCTCACCGAGCAGGCTGCGCTTGCTGGTGCTGCCTTCGGGCGGCGCTATGCCATAGGCGCGCAAGCGTTGGCGGCCCAGGTCGCTGATCCAGTCGGTGCTCCAGGCCGGGGTCAAGCGCCGCTCCAGCGCGGGGGCAGCAAAACCGGCCTGTTGCAGCGCGTCACGGATATCGGCCTCGATCACCTCGGTCGCCGGGCAACCGGAATAGGTTGGCGTGACGACCAGGTGCAGGTGGCCGGCGCGCCAGTCCAGGTCGCGGACAATGCCCAGGTCAACCACGCTCACCACCGGCACTTCCGGGTCCATGACCTGCTCCAGCACCGCCCAGGCCCGGGCCAGGTCGTCGCCTCGGGCGGCACGGGCGCCGAGGTCGCTGGCGATCAGCTCACCAGGTCGCATCGGGGTAGGCCCGTGGCAGGAACTGCATTTCGGCCAGCAACAGCCCCAGGTGCTCGGTGTGCAGGCCTTTGCGACCGTCCAGGTAGAAATAACTGGCGGCCTTGGGCAGTGGCAGCTCGACCGAGTCAAAAATCGCGCTTACCTGCTTGAGCCAGGCCGCGCCGACGGCGACCGGGTCAGCTGCGATGCCGGCTTCGGCCAGCTGAACTTCGCTGTCGCTACCCGCGGTCAGTTCAACGGTGAAGCGCCACAGCGCCGGGATGGCGTCTAGCATGCGCCGACGGCTTTCGTCGGTGCCGCCGCCCAGGCGTTGCACCCACTCACCGGAGCGACGCAGGTGGTAGGTGACCTCCTTGAGTGCCTTGGCAGCAATGCCGGCGATACGCTCATCGCGGGACGCAGCCAGGCCCTGCAGCACCGCGAAGTGCCAGGCGTCGTATAAAAACTGCTTGGTCATGGTCACGGCGAAGTCGCCATTGGGTTGTTCGACCAGCAGCAGGTTGCGGTAGGCGCGTTCGTCACGGCGGTAGGCAAGGGCATCGGCGTCACGGCCGTCGTCGAGCAATTCGGCGGCGTAGTCCAGCCAGTTGCGGGCTTGGCCGACCAAGTCGAGGCCGACGTTCATCAAGGCCAGTTCTTCCTCGATGGCCGGTGCGTGGCCGCACCATTCACAGAGCCGCTGGCCCTGCACCAGGGCACTGTCGCCCAGGAGCAGTAAATAGGGGATAAGCGCTTCTTTATGCATGGCCAACCTCACATGTGTCCGACTTCGTCGGGCAGCTCGTAAAAGCTGGCATGGCGGTAGACCTTGTCGTCCGAGGGGGCGAACAGCGGGTCTTTCTCGTCAGGGGAGGAGGCGGTGATCAGCGCTGATGGCACCACCCACAGGCTCACGCCTTCGCTGCGGCGGGTGTACAGCTCACGGGCATTCTCGATGGCCATGGCGGCGTCGGCGGCATGCACGCTGCCGACATGCTTGTGGTTCAGGCCGTGCTTGCTGCGCACGAACACTTCGTAGAGGGTCCAGACAGACATTTTCGATCTCCGCATCAATCGCCGCTCAGGCGGCGTTCTTGTTCTGTTGCTTGCGCGCATAGGCCACGGCGGCCTCGCGTACCCAGGCACCGTCCTCGATGGCCTTGCGCCGGGTGGCGACACGTTCCAGGTTGCAGGGGCCGTTGCCCTTGATGACTTCGTAGAACTCGTCCCACTGGATGTCGCCGAAATCGTAGTGGCCGCGGGCTTCGTTCCACTTCAGGTGCGGGTCGGGCGCGGTGCAGCCGAGCAGCTCGAGCTGTGGCACGGTCTGGTCGATGAAGCGCTGGCGCAGCTCATCGTTGGTCTGGCGCTTGATCTTCCAGGCCATCGACTGGGCGCTGTTGGGGGAGTGCTCGTCACTGGGGCCAAACATCATCAACGACGGCCACCACAGGCGGTTGATGGCGTCCTGAACCATGTCCTTCTGAGCCTGGGTACCGTGGCGCATCATGGTCAGCAGCAGCTCGTAGCCCTGGCGCTGGTGGAAGCTCTCTTCCTTGCAGATGCGGATCATGGCGCGGGAGTAGGGGCCGTAGGAGGTGCGCTGCAGCACCACCTGGTTGACGATCGCAGCGCCATCGACCAGCCAGCCTACGGCGCCCATGTCGGCCCAGCTCAGGGTCGGGTAGTTGAAGATGCTCGAGTACTTGGCCTTGCCGCTGTGCAGCTTGGCGATCTCTTCGTCGCGGTCGGCGCCGAGGGTTTCCATGGCGCTGTACAGGTACAGGCCGTGGCCGGCTTCGTCCTGGATCTTGGCCATCAGTTGCAGCTTGCGTTTCAGGCTTGGGGCGCGGGTGACCCAGTTGCCTTCGGGCAGCATGCCGACGATTTCCGAGTGGGCGTGCTGGGAGATCTGCCGGATCAGCGTTTGGCGGTAGGCCTCGGGCATCCAGTTCTTGGCTTCGATCTTGATCTCGGCGTCGATCTTTTCCTGGAAGTCGCGCTCTTCGGGCGACATTTCGTCCAGGGACTTGACGCGTTTGACGCCGGTTTCGACTAGCTGTGCGTACATGTTCCGACTCCTGCTAAGGCATGAGTCATTTGTAAGCGATACAAAACATAACGTCAAACAGTTTTATGTGTATCGAATAAGATTTATGTATCGCTTTGCGGACCTTTCGCAGCACAAGGCTGCTCCTACAAGGGCGCGCACCACCTGTAGGAGTAGCCTTGCACTGCGAAAGGGCCGGCAAAAAAAAGCCCCGGACTGAGCCGGGGCCGTAAAAAGGCAGCTGATAAGTCAGCTGGCCAACCGTTTGTCGAACACGTGGCACGCCTTGCCTTCAGAACGCTTGAGCGTGCCGCAGGGCTGCAGTCGCACCTGGGTGCTGATACCGATGTAGGTCTTGATCTGCTTGGTCAGTTCACCGATCAGCAGCTTGCGCTGGCCCTCGTCCATCGCCTGGCATTCGCCACGCAGCTCCACGTGCACCTCAACACTGTCCAGGTTGCCATTGCGATACAGATGAATCTCGTACATCTCAGAAAGCTGTTTTATTTTGAGTACCTGCTCCTCAATCTGGGTCGGGAACACGTTGACCCCACGAATGATCAGCATGTCGTCACTGCGCCCAGTGATCTTGCCGATCCGTCGCATCGGCCGCGCGGTGCCCGGCAGCAGGCGGGTCAGGTCGCGGGTACGGTAGCGCACCATCGGCAGCGCCTCCTTGCTTAGCGAGGTAAATACCAGCTCGCCCAATTGCCCGTCCGGCAGCACCTCGCCGGTAACCGGGTCGATGATTTCGGGGTAGAAGTGGTCTTCCCAGATGGTCGGGCCATCCTTGGTTTCGATGCACTCCATTGCCACGCCGGGCCCCATGATTTCCGATAGGCCATAGATGTCGAGGGCCTGAATACCCAGGCGCTGCTCGATGGAGCGCCGCAGTTCGTCGGTCCAGGGCTCGGCACCGAAGATGCCCAGGCGCAGCTTGAGGTCGTGCGGGTCGATGCCCTGGCGCTCGATCTCGTCGGCCAGGTTGAGCATGTAAGACGGCGTGACCATGATGATGTCGGGCTGGAAGTCGCGGATCAGTTGCACCTGCTTCTCGGTCTGGCCACCGGACATGGGGATGACCGTACACCCCAGCCGTTCGGCACCGTAATGCGCGCCGAGCCCGCCAGTAAACAGGCCATAACCATACGAAACGTGCACTTTGTCGCCTTTGCGCCCCCCGCCGGCGCGGATCGAGCGGGCGACCACATTGGCCCAGGTGTCGATGTCGTTCTGGGTATAACCGACCACGGTCGGCTTGCCCGTTGTGCCGCTGGAGGCATGCAGGCGCACGACCTCTTCCTGGGGCACGGCAAACATGCCGTACGGGTAGTTGTCGCGCAGGTCGTTCTTGCCGGTGAAGGGGAACTTGGCCAGGTCGTCGAGCGACTTGAGGTCATCGGGGTGCGCGCCGCATTCGTCGAAGCGCTTGCGGTACAGCGGCACGTTGTCGTAGGCGTGTTTCAGGCTCCAGCGCAGGCGCTCAAGTTGGTGCTGGCGCAGGGCGTCGACGCTGGCGGTTTCCATAGGGTCAAGCAGGGCACGATCGGCATCATGGTACATGTTCATGGCTTCACTCGAATTGTTCTTGTACGCCGACCGGCGCGGGTTCGCAGCCGGGCGGTGAGTGTCATGGGCGCAGCATAACCGGCTGCGTTGTGTTCGGTAACAAGCCGTTGGTCAGAGGCGCTCGATGACCATGGCGATGCCTTGGCCAACGCCTATGCACATGGTGCACAGCGCGTAGCGTCCGGCGGTTTCTTCCAGTTCGTGCAGTGCGGTGGTGACCAGGCGCGCGCCACTCATGCCCAGCGGATGCCCCAGGGCAATGGCGCCGCCGTTCGGGTTGACCCGCTTGTCGTCGTCGGCCAGGCCCAGCTCGCGCAATACCGCCAGGCCTTGGGCAGCGAAGGCCTCGTTTAGCTCGATGACATCCATGTCGGCCAGCGAGAGCCCGGTGAGTTCGAGCACCTTGCGGGTAGCCGGCACCGGGCCGATGCCCATGATGCGCGGCTCGACCCCGGCCACAGCCATGCCGACAATGCGCCCGCGGGCTTTAAGGCCATGGCGCCGGGCCGCTGCGGTGCTCGCCAGCAGCAGTGCACAGGCACCGTCGTTGACGCCAGAGGCGTTGCCAGCGGTGACACTGCCACCCTCGCGGAACGGCGTGCCGAGCTTGGCCAGCTGCTCCAGCGTGGTGTCGCCACGCGGGTGTTCGTCGTGCTCGACGCGCTTGGCCGGGCCTTTGCGCTGAGGGATTTCGACCGGCACGATTTCCTGTGCCAGGCGGCCTCGGGCCTGGGCGGCAGCAGCCTTGTGCTGGCTGCGCAGGGCGAAGGCGTCCTGGTCTTCACGGGAGATACCGAAACGGGCAGCGACGTTCTCAGCCGTCTCAGGCATCGAGTCGGTGCCATGTTCGGCCTTCATCAACGGGTTGACGAAGCGCCAGCCGATGGTGGTGTCGAACAGTTCGGCGGCGCGGCCAAAGGCCTGCTCCGATTTGCCCATGACGAACGGCGCGCGCGACATCGACTCCACGCCGCCGGCCAGCATCAGCCCGGCTTCACCGCAGCGCAGGGCACGGGCCGCGTTGCCAATGGCGTCCATGCCAGAGCCGCACAAGCGGTTGAGGGTGGTGCCCGGCACCTCGATCGGCAGGCCCGCCAGCAGGCTGGCCATGCGGGCAACGTTACGGTTGTCCTCACCGGCCTGGTTGGCGCAACCGAGGATTACGTCGTCCACTGCCGCCCAATCCAACTCCGGGTGGCGGGCGATCAGGGCCTTGAGCGGGATGGCGGCCAGGTCGTCGGGGCGCACGCCACTCAAGGCGCCGGCGTAGCGGCCGATCGGCGTGCGCACGGCGTCGATGATCAGCGCATCGGCCAGGGTGTGTTCAGTCATCTTGTGTCTCCTGCGCGAGCACCGTGCCGCGTACTTTGTAGGATTTGCCATGGAACATCGCCACCAGCTCACCGCGCTGGTTCTCGATGCGAACGTCATACAGGCCGGTACGGCCTTTGCGGCTGACTTCGCTGGCCGTGGCGGTCAGCACGTCGTCGCGCAGCGCCGGCGCCAGGTAGTCGATGCTGCAACCCAGGGCCACGGTGGCCTGGTCGTAACTGTTGCAAGCGAAGGCGAAGGCCGAATCCGCCAGGGCGAACAGGAAGCCACCGTGGCAGGTGCCGTGGCCCTGGATCATGTCGGCGCGCACCGGCATGCGCAGGCGCGCCTGGCCAGGGCCGGCCTCGAGCAGGCTGATGCCCAGCCCTTGGGTGGCGTGATCGCGGGAAAACATGGCATCGGCACAGGCTTGTGCCAGCTCGATTTCAGTCATGCAGATTGCCTCCTTGGGCTTCGCAGCGGCGCAATAACAGGGAAGGGCGATAGCGGCTTTCGCCGTAGCTGCGCTGCAGGTTGTCGAGTACACGCAAGGTCTGGCTTATGCCGATGCGCGAGGCCCAGGCCAGCGGGCCGCAGGGGTAGTTCACGCCGGCGCGCATGGCCAGGTCGATATCGGCTGCCGAGCCAACACCTTGCAACACGGCATCGGCGGCTTCGTTGGCCAGCATCGCCACCGTACGCAGCACGACCAGGCCAGGCAGGTCGGCGACTGCGGTCACTTTCAGGCCGGCGCGGGTTAACAAGCCAACGGCCTGGTCGCGGGCATCACGGGTGGTGTCGGCAGACCAACTGATCGCCATGCGGGAAGCCGTGCTGTAGTCCAGGGCCAGATCGACCAGTACCAGGTTGCGCAGGCCTTCTTCGCGGGCACGCTGCGTGGCCAGGCGGCCGTCGGAAAGCGCCAACGTGGCATCACCGACCTGGATCACGCCACTGCCGGCGCGCTCGGTCACGGCGACGCCGCTGTCGCGCAAACGCTCGACCAAGGGCTGCATGACGCCCAGATGCCCCTCGATAACGCAGGACTCAACCTGCGCCGTGCTTTGCAGCGCTGTAGGTTGCGGGCGCTCGGCGCCTTCGGCGTAGCTATAGAAACCTTGGCCAGTTTTGCGGCCAAGGCGCCCGGCATCCACCAACTCCTTTTGCACGAGCGAAGGCTGGAAGCGGAAGTCGCCATAAAACGCCTCGAACACCGAACAGGTGACGGCATAGTTGACGTCATGGCCGATCAGGTCGGTGAGCTCGAAGGCCCCCATGCGAAAGCCGCCGGCGTCACGCAACAGCGCATCCAGGCTGGCGCAATCGGCTGCACCTTCCTGCAACAGGCGCAGGCTCTCGGCGTAGAACGGCCGGGCTACACGGTTGACAATAAAGCCCGGCGTTGAGCGGGCATGCACCGGCTGTTTACCCCAGGCTTTGGCGGTGTCGTAAAGGCAGGCAGCCACGGCTGGGTCGGTAGCCAACCCCGAAACGACCTCGACCAGGGCCATCAACGGTGCCGGGTTGAAGAAATGCATGCCCACCACTTGCTGTGGGCGCTTCAAGCCAGCGGCCAGGCTGGTGATCGAGAGTGACGAGGTGTTGCTGGCCAGGATGCAGTCGTCTGCGCACAGCGCTTCAAGCTCGTGCAACACGGCCTGCTTCACTGAAAGGTTTTCAACGATGGCTTCGATCACCAGGCGGGCATCGGCCAGGGTGTCGAGGGTGTCGACTGGGCACAGGCGGGCGACGATCGCTTCGCGCTCGCCCGCAGGCAGCTTGCCTTTTTCTACCAAGCGGGCGAGCTGACGATCGATACCCGCCACTGCCTGAGCGGCGGCGCCGGGGCGGTTGTCGTAGAGTTTGACCGGGTGGCCGGCTTGCGCGGCCACTTGGGCGATACCTGCGCCCATGGCGCCTGCACCGATCACGGCCACTTGGGTGTTGCGGTCGAGTGCGCTCATGCTCAACGCCCCTTGAACGCAGGCGTGCGCTTGTTCATGAAAGCGCTTACGCCTTCGCGGTAGTCCTCGCTGCGGCCAGCCAGGCGCTGCAGGTCGCGCTCCAGTTCCAGTTGCTGGTCGAACCCGTTATCGAAACTGGCATTCAGGCTGCGCTTGATCAGGGCCAGGCCGTAAGTGGGCTGCGTGGCGAGGTGGCGGGCGAGGGTGAGGGCCTCGTCGCGCAACGCGGCATCGTCGACCACGCGATGGATCAACCCCCATTGCTGGGCCTGTTCGGCCGTAAGGCGTTCGCCCAGCATCGCCAACGCCTTGGCCCGCGCCATGCCGACTAGCCGTGGTAGCAGCCAGGTGCCGCCAGAATCCGGCACCAGGCCGATCTTGCAGAAGGCCTGGATGAAGCTGGCCGAACGGGCGGCCAGCACCAGGTCACAGGCCAGCGGAATATTGGCCCCGGCGCCCGCAGCCACGCCGTTGACGGCGCAGATGACCGGCAGCGGCAAATCGCGCAGGGTGCGCACCAGTGGGTTGTAGAACTTATCGATGGACTCACCCAGGTCCGGCATGTCGGCGCCTGGCGCGACATTGCGATCAGACAGGTCCTGGCCTGCACAGAAGCCGCGGCCTTCGCCGGTCAACAGCAACACCCGTGCATCTTTGCTCTGGCGTACTTGCTTCAAGGCTTCGCGCACTTCCAGGTGCATGGGCGTGTTGAAACTGTTCAGCTGCTCCGGGCGGTTCAGCGACAGGAGGGCAACGCCGTCCTCGATGGAAAACAGGATGTGTTCGAACGTCATGGCAGACTCGCTTGGTCAGTCGAATGGGGAGGTGCTCAGCAGCCTTTGAACCGGGCCTGGCGTTTTTCCTGGAAGGCGCGAATACCCTCATTGCGGTCGGCGGTGCCGGCAAGCAGGGTGAACGCGTGGCGCTCGAAGCGCAGGCCACTGGCAAGGTCGGTATCGCCGGCCTTGAGCAAGGCTTCCTTGGCCAGGCGCACTGCCAGCGGCGCCTTGGCTGCGATAATGCGGGCCACTTGCACGGCCCGCTCCACGGCCAGTTCCGGCTGGGTGATTTCGCTGATCAGGCCGGCTTGCAAGGCGTGCTGGGCGCTGATGGCTTCACCGGTCAACACCATGTGCATGGCCAGCGGCTTGCCGACTGCGCGCAGCAGGCGCTGGGTGCCACCAGCGCCGGGGATGATGCCGAGGTTGATCTCCGGCTGGCCGAAACGCGCGTCGCTGCCCGCAATGACGATGTCGGCGCACATCATCAGCTCGCAACCGCCGCCCAGGGCGTAGCCGTTAACGGCGGCGATGAGCGGCTTGGAGAACTCGGCTATCCGTTGCCAACACGCAACGCGAGGGTCATTGAGTATGCCGACCAGGTCGCGCTCGGCCATCTCGCCAATGTCGGCGCCGGCGGCGAACGCCTTGCGGCTGCCGGTAATCACCACGGCATGGGTCTGATCATCACGCTCGGCGGCATCC
Organism: Pseudomonas sp. 5.2; assembly: GCF_059025405.1. Classification (NCBI taxonomy): domain Bacteria; kingdom Pseudomonadati; phylum Pseudomonadota; class Gammaproteobacteria; order Pseudomonadales; family Pseudomonadaceae; genus Pseudomonas; species Pseudomonas sp. 5.2. The sequence goes on along the minus strand of NZ_JBYBHH010000006.1, from coordinate 221,089 downwards.
AGCTCGCTGGCCAGCTCGGCCAGCAACGCTGTGCACAGGGCATTCAGCGCTTCTGGCCGTTGCAGGGTGATGAGCCGGACGCCGTGCTCCGGCGCTTGCGCATCGAGATAACGAGGCATATCGGGTTCCTCTGGCTGCTCGCACGGCACATCGATTGGCCGGCATTTCTTGGAATTGTTTGCAGGGACGTGGGCTGCACCACGTTCAGGTGCGGACAGTATATGCCTTATGCGATACACCAAAGCAACATCAAAAAGTGTTTCACGTATCTCTTTTTGGTGATTTCTGCGCGAAAGATGAGCTATTCAAAAAAGTGATTTAACGATTCATCCGCAGATAAATAGGGCTTTTTCTGCAAAAACAGGATGCAAATAAGGCTGACAACAAAGCGATACAGGCATTCGCACAATTGACGCGCAACATTTTTGTGATACAAGGATTCGTCACATTTCAAATCATTTCAGGAGCTTTGCCATGCCTTGCTACCGGCTAGACGGCCTGACCCCCGTGGTTCATCCAACTGCCTATGTGCACCCGAGCGCAGTGCTGATTGGCGATGTCATCGTTGGCCCGCGTTGCTACGTCGGCCCGCTGGCCTCACTCAGGGGCGACTTCGGCCGCATCGTGCTGGAGGAGGGCGCCAACCTGCAGGACACCTGCGTGATGCATGGCTTTCCGGGGGGCGACACGGTCATAGAACGCAATGGGCATGTCGGCCACGGCGCGGTGCTGCACGGGTGCCGCGTGGGCGAAGATGCCCTGGTAGGTATGAATGCCGTGGTAATGGATGGTGCCCATGTAGCCCCGCGCTGCATCGTTGCTGCCACGGCCTTCGTCAAGGCGGGGTTCGAATGCGCCGAACAAAGCCTGGTGGTGGGTAGCCCGGCACAGGTCAAGCGCCCGCTGACCGACCAGGAGCTGGCCTGGAAGCAGCGCGGCACAGCGGAGTATCAGCACCTGACGCAGCGCTGCATGACCGCGCTGGTCGAATGCCCACCGCTGACCGAAGCCGAGCAGGGTCGCCCGCGCATGGGTGACTCCGGCATCCGGCCCAAAGGCAAGGCGCCAGCATGAGCCTGTCCGTGTCACGCAATGGCCAGGCAACCCGCCGCGCAGGTATAGTCGGTGCTTTCCCCGCGCACAGTTCCTCCATGAGCACACTTGCCCCACTGAACAACCTGATCTCTCGTTTTCAGGAACAGACGCCGATCCGCGCCAGCTCGCTGATCATCACCCTGTACGGCGACGCTATCGAACCGCATGGTGGCACGGTGTGGTTGGGCAGCCTGATCAACCTGCTGGAGCCGATCGGCATCAACGAACGGCTGATCCGCACCTCGATCTTCCGCTTGACCAAGGAAGGTTGGCTGACCGCCGAAAAAGTTGGCCGACGCAGCTATTACAGCCTGACGGGCACTGGCCGTCGACGCTTCGAAAAAGCCTTCAAGCGCGTCTACAGCCCCAGCCAACCCGCATGGGATGGCGCCTGGACCCTGGTGCTGCTGTCACAACTGGAAGCCGGCAAGCGCAAAACCCTGCGTGAGGAGCTGGAATGGCAGGGCTTCGGGGTGATGGCGCCCAACGTGATGGGCTGCCCCCGTGCTGACCGCGCGGACTTGGCCGCAACCCTGCGCGAGCTGGAGGCCAGTGATGACAGCATCGTGTTTGAAACGCACACCCAGGAAGTGCTTGCTTCCAAGGCCATGCGCGCGCAAGTGCGCGAGAGTTGGCGTATCGACGAGTTGGGGCAGCAGTACAGTGAATTCATCCAGTTATTCAGGCCGCTGTGGCAGGGCCTTAAAGAGCAGCCGCAGCTCGATGCGCAGGATTGCTTCCTGGCACGCACGCTACTGATTCACGAGTACCGTCGGCTGCTGCTGCGCGACCCGCAACTGCCTGATGAGTTGCTGCCAGGTGATTGGGAGGGCAGGGCAGCACGGCAGCTGTGTCGCAACCTGTATCGGCTGGTGTTTGCCAAGGCCGAAGAGTGGTTGAACAGTGCGCTCGAAACGGCTGACGGCCCATTGCCTGACGTGAATGAAAGCTTCTACAAGCGCTTTGGTGGCCTTGCATAGGGATTTTTAAGGTTAACCTTGGTTAACCTTATTCAAGATAATGCTTACCAAGATGAGTATTATGCGTTTCTTATAAAATCTTTAAGTGTGCTATGGTTAACCTTAACTCAGTTAACGTTAACCATGGCGAGCCTTATGACGACTTATTTTCCAGTCGCTTGCGCCGATACCCTCAGTAAAATCGGCCTTTTGGTCAAGGCACGGCGCCTGGCACTCGGCCTGCGCCAAGCGGACCTTACCGCTGCCATCGGCGTCTCCGCGCATACCCTTCGCAAGATCGAAGGCGGCTCGGAGCTCGTCGACCTGCGTTCATTCATGCTGGTGTTGTGGCGCCTGGGTATCAGCGAAACCGTTTTCGCCTCGCTGGAAGGCATAGAGCAAACCTCCCAGATCACCCGGTTCAGTGATGACGATGATGCCCACCAGAGCCTGGCATCCCGCCGCGTGCGGCTGGCCAAACCCAAGCCTGAGGAGTTCTGATGTCCCGTGCCTACATCTATATGGAGCACCCCGAGACAGGTGAAGTCATCACCCTTGGCCGGCTGACCCTCAAAGGCAAGCTCGGTGAATTTCTTTATGCACCTGACCACGTCGCGCGCGGCGGCTGGGTCCCCGACCCAATCAATTACCCGCTACGCGCCGAGGCCTACACCGGCATCGCCAAGAACCGCGGCATACCCGGCTTCATCAATGACGCCATGCCCGATGGTTGGGGCGAGCGGCTGCTGCATCGGGCGTACGGCCAAGAACTCGGCCCCATCGACTTCCTGCTCAAGTCACCCAACAACGACCGCGTAGGCAACCTGATGGCAGGCGGCGCAACAACTCCCGCACCCGGCTTAGGCGATGGCGCAGTACCGACCTTGAAAGGCCTGGCCAAGTTCGTCGCTGCGTGCGAAGCGGTATACGACGGCCAGCTCGACGCTGAGTCGGTGGCCACCCTCAACGTGCGCCAACAGCGTTCGGCCCTGGGTGGTGCACGGCCAAAACGTACGCTGCAGGATAACGGCATGTTGATTCTGGCCAAGCCGCGTGATCGCTTCGACCATTACGACCTGCCCTCGATCGAATACGCCTGCATGACATTCGCCGCAGGGAAGGGCTTGAACGTGGCCAAGACCGCGCTGCATGCTGAAACCCCTTCGACGTTGCTGATCGAACGCTTCGACCGCACGCCCATTGCACAAGGTGCCCGACGTATCCCGATGCTCAGCGCGCTGACCTTGCTGGATTCGGAGTGGAACGGCGCGCACCATCGGGATTGGCGCTATGCCGCCGTGGCCGATGAAATGCGCCGCCGGGGTGTGCCCGATACCGACCTGCAGGCGCTGTTCAAGCGCATGTGCTACAACGCCCTGGTGGGCAACTCCGACGACCATCCACGCAACCATGCGGTGATCTGGGTTGACGGCGGGTGGCGCCTGTCGCCCATGTACGACGTGCTGCCCATGCTTGAAGAAGGCCCCGCACAGACCTTGGCCATGGCAGTTGGCCGGGAAGGCAGCCAGATTAGCCGCGCGAATATGCTCAGCCATCACGCGCACTTTGCCCTGACGCGGGAGCATGCAGAGCATCTGCTGGTGGAGGTGGCGGGGTGGGAGGACGAACTGAAGGCGTATTACGCGCAGGTGCTTGCCGGCAGCGACCTGGACATGGCGGTTGATGCGGTGAGCTCGGTTCGCATGCTCAGTTAAGAAGAAGGCGGAGGCGGGTGACACTGCTTTCAAATGACATGAATTCCCATTTATACTTGCATCTCATTTCCTCTCTGTTATCGCTACCGTGCAGGCAGATCCTCCAAAGCCATCCTTGCTCGCCACCCTGGTCCGTCACTACGACGACCTGGTCGATCATGTGCGCCGACGCTTCGGCGAGCGGGTGTTCGCGCGTGAAGTCGTTCACGACCTGTGCGTTCAGTTGCTGGAGGATGACGAGAAAGAAGGGGTGCGCAAGCCCCTGGCGCTGTTACGCAAGATCGCCCACGACAACGCCATCTCGCATTGCCGCCGCGAGCGTCGGCGCAGCAGCTTGATCGTCGCCGTGGCAGAACTGCCCGACGTCGCCTGCAGCGCAGCGCCTCAGGAGCGCCATGTCGACGCGGCGAAGACACTGGACAGGCTGATTGCGGCTATTTCCCGATTGCCGCCGCGTTGCCAGGCCGTGTTCATCATGCACAAGCTGCATGAGGTCCCCCAGGCTGAAGTCGCGCAGCGCCTGGGGATCTCGCTGAAAACCGTAGAAAAGCATTTGCGCGTCGGTATGATCGCTTGCCGTGAACATCTGCAATCCGAGGTGGCGCAGTGAGCCGTCCACGAAACAAAGACGATGCTGCAGTCGATGAGGCGCTGGCCGCGTGTCGCGAGACCTTGAAGCAGCGCTTCCCTTTACCCAGCTCGCCACCTGCCCGCAAGCCCCGCAAAGGCAGCAAGGTACTCCCGCTTGTATTGCTGGCCCTGGCCGCAGGTGTGGCGTGGAAGGATCCTGCGTACCGCAACGAACACTTTGTCACGCAGATGGGGCAGCGCCAGACGGTACAGCTGGCTGATGGCAGCAAGATCAAGCTGGATGGGGGCACTGAGGTACGCGTCAGCTGGCATTTGCGCACCCGGCAAGTGGCACTGGTGCGTGGCCAGGCCTTATTCGACATTTCACCCATGCAATATCGGCCGTTCTTGGTCGATGCAGGCAACGCCGACATACGCGTGGTCGGCACCCGATTCAACGTCAACACGTACGCGGGTGACGTGCGGGTTACCGTTGCGCAAGGCAAAGTGGCAGTCACAGGGCACGCGGCGGACCGTACCTCGCTGCTCATGCCTGGGCAGCAGGTGCTGGTGCAGCAGGGCATCCCCGGTGAGGTGGTTAAAGGCAATGCCGAAGACGCTAGCGCCTGGCAAGAAAGCCGCTGGGTTTTCGCCGGTACGCCACTGGCTGAGGTGGTTGCTGCACTGCAACGGTATTACGCCCAGCCGATCGAACTGACGGACCCTGATGTCGGCAAATTGCCGCTTTCAGGTGTTTTCAGCAGCGACAGCGTCGAAACGCTGTTGGCGTTACTGCCAGAGATTCTCCCGGTGAAGCTGAGCAGGGAAGGCGGGGTCGTACGCATTCAGCCCCACGCGGGAAAAAATAATTCTCCAACGAGGTAGGGTTGGGGCCGTTGCGAAGCGGCTAACTCTCTGCACCTCATCTCCTGGAGAATAACAAGTGAGTCAGCTCTTCCTGCGTACACCTTGGCACGTCTCGATTTTGACCAGCACCTTGATGGCCAGCCAGTGGTCATTCGCGCAAGCCATGGTGGTTGTCGATTTCAATATTCCTGCATCAACGCTGGAAAGCTCGCTGAATGCAGTAGCTCGCCAAACAGGTGCTCAAGTGCTTTTTTCCAGCGAGCTGACTGCGGGCAAGCAGGCGCCGAAGCTGCACGGACGTTACACAGTGGCGCAGGCGCTGGGCCAGGTGCTGGAGCAGAGTGGGCTGGTGGTCCAGGCGCGTGATGAGCGGACTTTCATCGTTTTACCATCAAACGAAGCAGCGTCAGGTAATACGCCGTCTACGACCGCCAGCACCATTGAACTGGCAGGCACGGAGATCACGTCCTCTCGGCTTTCCAGCGGCGTGGTACCGCAGGCACGCCAGGTCAATGTGATCGAACGCGAGCAACTGAAGCAATTGCGCCAGGGCTCTGATGGGCTGGCGACGCTGCTGGCCAAAAGCATCCCTGGGATGGCCGACTCCAGCCGTACCATCACCGATTACGGGCAAACGCTGCGCGGCCGCACGATGCTGGTCCTGGTCGACGGCGTGCCGCTGAACACCAACCGTGACTCATCGCGGAACTTGGCCAATATCGACCCGGCATTGATCGAGCGCATCGAAGTGATTCGCGGCAGTAGCGCTATCTACGGCGCCGGTGCGACGGGAGGGATCATCTCCATCACCACGCGGCCCGCCGGCGGCGAGCAAATGGCCGAGACCACGCTGACGGGCGTTTCTCCTTTGAGCCAAGTGGACAGCGATGGCCTGGGAGGGCAGTTGCAGCATCATGTTGCCGGCGCACAGGGTGCACTGGATTACGCGTTCGATTTCGGCGCACGCCATATAGGCGCCTCTTACGATGCCAAAGGGCACCGCATTGCGCCCGAGCCTAGCCAAGGTGACCTGTTCGATTCCAACACCTACAACATTGGCGGGAAATTGGGTTGGCGCATTGACGAGCTGCAACGTATTCAGCTGTCCCTCAGCCATTACAACGCCGAGCAAAACAGTGACTATACCGCCGACCCAGCGGTTAGCCGATTGCCGCCTGGTTCCGTACCCGCACAACCGTTGTCCGGGTTGTCACTCGACGAACAGAACCAGATCAAGAACACCTTGGTGAACCTTGAATACGGTCACTCGGAAGTGCTCGGCGGAACCTTCAATGCCCAGCTTTACTACCGCGACTATTTCACCCGCTTCACGCCCTTCGATGCCCGTGGCGTTGCCACACGTGGGCGCAATGTCGATCAAGTCATGCAGAACAGCGAAGTCGTTGGCAGTCGCATTACCTTGCGAACCCCGATCGGCGGGGCAGATACCGAACTGTTGTGGGGCGGCGACTTCAACCAGGAGCGCAGCGACATGCCGATCGATATCTTCGACCCGCAAGCGTTTGATGCGAGCGGCGGAACGGTATTCAATAAAATCGGCAAGTTGAGCTACATGCCTGACCTGACGTCACGCAGCGTAGGTGCGTTTGCACAGTTTCAGCACCGTTTCAACGAGCAGTGGTCAATGGAAGGCGGCATCCGTTATGAATATGCCACCGCCGAATACGGGGACTTCATTCCGCTGTCTGAATCAAGTGCCGCCAACCCCGCCACGGTGGAAGGCGGCACAGTGCATTACGATGCATTGCTGTCCAATATCAGCCTGACTTACTCGCCCGTCAGCGGCCAGGCGGTTTATGCCGCCTTCAGCCAAGGCTTCCAGTTACCTGATATTGGCGTGCAATTGCGTAACGCGCGCCGTGGTTTCGATATTGGCTCGTCCAACCTGGAGCCGGTCAAGACCAATAACTACGAACTCGGGTGGCGCGGCGAGCTGGGCGAGGAGACCCTGGCGTCGCTGGCTGTTTTCTACACCACATCAAAACTGGGTGATGTTCAGAGCTTCAACAATGGCCTGATCCTGACCCGCACTCAGGAGCGCATCTATGGCGTTGAAGGCAGCGCTGACTGGTTGACCAGCGACGAGCATTGGGGGGCAGGGGGGAGCTTCACTTGGATGAAAGGGCGCGAGCAACCAGACGGTGGCGATTGGCAAGACATGACAGGCTATCGCATTCCACCTGTGAAACTGACAGCGTATCTTCAATACAAGCCAGACGAGGATTGGAGCCATCGCGTGCAGGCGACTTACTTCGGTGCAGAGGATTACCGCCTCAAAGGCGTCGAAAGCTTTGGCAGACGCAGGGTAGATGGCTACACCACGGTGGATATCATCAGCCAATACCAGCTGAGTGAGCATGATCAGATCAGCGTGGGCGTCCAGAACTTGTTCAATCGTTATTACTATCCGCTGTACAGTCAACTGATGCGCAACAGTAACAACACCAGCCATTTGCCTGCGCCAGGCACCGTTTTGACGGCGACTTATACCCACCAGTGGTGATCGGCAGGGGCTCATTAGGCTGGTTTAAACATAACTACACTAAATGAATATTTAGCGTAGTTATGTCACGAAGTTGCGAACATCAAGCTGCCGTCGCTTGCCTGAAAGGAGCAGGCGACGGGCTTTGCAGGCCTTGCAGCCAATCACAATACAGACTTACCCCTTGTTCGACCGTCAATGTTGCCGTCTTGTAACCTGCATCGCGTAAGCGCTCCAGGTCTGCACAGGTGTAACACTGGTATTTGCCGCGCAAATGTTCAGGAAATTCACTGTATTCCAGTATGCCTTCCAGCAAGGCTACCTCCAGGGACAATGGGGGTTGGCCTTGGTATTTGCGTAATCGGTTGATTACTGCCAGTGCAACATCATTGAACGACTGGGCGCGTCCGCTACCCACATTGAAAGTGCCGCTCAGTTGCGGGTGATCAAGGAAGAATAAATTGACCCTGACCACATCATCCACCGAGACGAAATCACGCAAATGGCTACCGCTGGGGTAACCGCCGTAGCTGCCGAATAGGCTGACTTTGCCGCGGGCCTGGTACTGGTTGAAACAGTGCAGGGCCACCGATGCCATCGCGCCTTTATGCTGCTCATGGGGCCCGTAAACGTTGAAATAGCGCAATCCAACGACCTGACTGCGCGAAGCTGACAACTGCCGGCGCACATGCTGATCGAACAGGAATTTGGAATAGCCGTAGACGTTCAACGGGCGCTCACAATCGCGCTGTTCACGGAAGTCCTGGCCAGCACCGTAGACTGCTGCCGATGAGGCGTACAGGAACGGAACCTGTTGCGCCTGGGCAATCTCCAGCAAGTCCCGGCTGTAGCGATAATTGTTGTCCATCATGAAACGGCCGTCGGCTTCGACGGTACTGGAACATGCGCCTTGGTGCAGCACCGCGCGTACGTTGCCAAATTGTCCGCGCCGAAACCGGTCCAGGAAGTCATCCTTGTCCAGGTAGTCAGCGATGTCACTGTCAGCCAGGTTGCGGAATTTGTCGCCCGCGGTCAGGTCGTCGACGGCGATGATCTCGGTTTGGTTACGTTGGTTGAGCGCCTGTACGAGGTTGCTACCGATGAATCCCGCGGCGCCGGTTACGATGATGGTCATGCCAGATCCCCATAAGGGTGCGGAGATCGGATTTTAGTGGAGGGAATATGCAGGGATGTTAACCAGGGTCAAAGGATGGGATGGTTGGGTGGGTTGCTGGCGTGGTACTGGTTTTGAATCTGGATAACCACGGGCGTGTGGGTTTATACGAGCGTGCGCATAATGCATATTATGTTAAATTAAGTATTATGAGGAGGTGCTCATGTGTCCGTTTCCACTGCCACTCTCGCGACTTCAGATGTCACCGTCGCGTTTTGCGGACACTTACACCCCCTACAGCCCTGGAGCCCACTATTTATAAGGCCTCCAGCGCTTCGGCATTGCTCAAGCCGGTAGTCAATCCTACGAAATATGGACACTGTCGCTCCTGTGCGTTCTCCCTAACCCCCTGATTTTACTAGGCATCCAAACAAAACGAGCGTTGGAACCATTGCTCTCATTTTTTCCGCTATCTGGACACTCTTGACCTACTCAGCGCGTGTGACTTCAACCCTGCAGACGAGGAAATTCGTGCCTTCTAGCGTTTTTTGCAGCTAATGCGGATACTTTCCGTAGCGCGCATCGAGTTGCATAATCTGGACACTTCCCGACATCTCGAGCGGTACTGGCATCTGTACGCTATTCCCGCCAATGCGATCGCGCACTTGCTCGACCATCTCAAAGCTAGGCGAATCAAGGTCTGCAGCCGTCCTGCCCAGCAAAGGCTTGCACTGCGGTGTTTTCGAAGTCCCTAGTGCTCAAAATCATTCCTACCGTTCTTTGTGCGTGAATCCGACGATAATCTGGACACTTTCCAAGAGCCCGGCGAGGGCTCATGAAGACTTGCCGCCGGTTTTCTTGACTTCAGGGCGTTTTGCAATCAATGCGGACATTTTCCGAACGCGGAAAAAGTAGCTTTAATGTGGATACTTTCCTTCAGTCGACGCCTTTGTTCTTTAACTGTCAATATACAGTCAAATACTCAGCCATTTTGGTTCGCGATAAAGGTATTTTGAAATATGGCCTGACAGACCGTCTGTCCGTATTTACGGAGTGGAAGTATCATTTCAGCAAGAAAAATGGCAATTCATGGCATATATCAGTAATCGCAGAAGTCCTTTCGACACCTGCCCACTAAAAAGGCAGCGATCAAACTCTCTTAGCCCGCTATAAACAATATGTCAAGTCTCGCTCAGAAATTTGCGGATGAATGGGCATGGTGTCGTTGAGGTTGCGACTGGGCTAACTTGGGGATACCATCCACAGATCCCATTAACTCGGCCAGGCGATTGAGATGTCGGCAGAGGAAGCTAAAAACTTCCTAAAACAGCCAGATTAGGAAGTATCCAATCGCTAGATAAGGCCAACTATTTTCGGTAAGTTAGATGACCTGCACTCCCCGGCCAATCTTTGAGTCTCACGGTGACTTTATAGATCAAGATTTCACCCTGGGCCGGCCATCAATGATCTGCGCCGAGCAGTATCTGGAGCGCTTCGCACCGGAACTCAACGCCATCCCAGGCTTCCTGGTCGCACGCGGCTATCTAAGGTGCTATGCAGAGAACGCGCTCACGTACAGCACCTACCGTGGACACGTTGAACGCCTGCTTCTGTGGTCACTGATCATCCGTGAGAAACCAGTTACTGAACTGAAAAGGCTTGATGCGGAAGCATTTCTGGAGTTCTGCAAAAACCCTCCTGCCTGTTGGATTGGCCCCGTTATCCGCAATCGTTTTGTCCCCAAACAAGATGATGCTTTGGACTCGGACTCGGAACTGGTTCCTAATCCCAAGTGGAAACCTTTTACCCAGCGCGTGCTTAAACAAAGTAGGACGCTTTTTGAGGAGGCTGATGTGTTTCAGGCTGCAGATTATCACTCTTCGAAAGGCAGCATGAGCAACGTATTCAAGGTTGCAAATGGATTTTTCGAGTATTTGGTCGAAGAAGAGCTTGCCAGTTCCAATCCGTTTCGCAAGGTCACAAAAAAAGGACAGTACAGTTCATCGCAGCAGGAATCCAACTCTTCCCGCGCCCTAACCCCTTTGCAATGGGACTACGTAATTGATACAGCAGAAGCGATGGCGGCGGCTAAGCCCGAAAAGCATGAGCGCACTCTTTTCATTCTCCTTACGATGTTCAGCATGTATCTACGCATATCGGACATAGTTGGGCGCTCCAACTGGCAGCCCACCATGGGTGATTTTCGTCTCGATGCCGATGGAAACTGGTGGTTCCACGTGGTGGGTAAAGGAAACAAGTCCGGCAAAATTGCAGTGCGTGATGAGTACGTGGAAAAGTACCTAAAACGCTATCGCACATTCATTGGACTGAGCCCATTGCCGAGCTACCAGGAGAAAACGCCCCTTCTTAAAACGTTGAGTGGGCGCGCAGGCCTTTCTGACCGGCAAGTACGCTCCCTCCTCCAAGCCGTTTTCGATAACGCGCTGGTACGGATGCGTGATGAAGGACGTGAGCCTTACGAAATGGATAACCTACGGGTGGCATCCTCTCATTGGCTTCGTCATACTTCGGCTACATTCGACGCGCCATTCAGAAACGCCAAGGATCTTCAGTACGACCTGCGTCACTCGAACCTGGCAACCACCCAGAACACCTATTATCACTCGCATGACCAAGAGCGGGCTCTGTCGGTGAAACGATTAGGGACGCGGGACAGAGGCTGACGCCAGGTCGGCCATGCCGGTGGAGTACTAATGTTCTCTAAGGTGTATAGCACGCTTTTTTTGAAGGACTTTTCGTTACAGATGCTTGAAGAGAGCCCGGCAAGGGGCTACATGCAGCCTAATACCGCGCGTGCGGATGTTAAGAGGGATGCGGAGCGGTTGAGCCCTATGCTGGATGACGCTTTAACTAAACATCGCGCATGCGCCAAATTCAAAAAAATTCGGGCCTGCCCCTAACGCCCCCCAGTGAGCGAATCCGGGATATGCATATGTCGATGCTAAAAGCCCTCAATCAACTCCGCGGGCGATTGACCATCTCCATTGAGCATCAGACAGGATTTGGCCTCGGCCAGGCCGGCATCAATCCTCGGCAGCCGGTGTCTACGAGCACCGAAGGTGCAATTGACACGAGATAATCTACGGCAAGGCCCTCGGCTGTGAACTTCAGAGCAGCCCGCAGCAAAGGCCAGAATCTAGAAGCTAACCTTCGGCAGCCTGATCATTCGGCTAGGTAGTGTGTCTGCTCTACTTTCGACTGCTTCCCAAATACCCTATGCTGGCCTTTTGATTTCGCGCATGGGGCCTATGCGCTCCTGAAAGGAGCAAATATGGGCAAGCAGCTCGCAGCAGCCTCGCATGTTGAGGGAATTGATTTCGACACCCCTCTCCTACCCGAATCTGCTCTCGGCGCCGATCAGCTATCCCGAGTCGGGTTTGCTGAAATCGCTACTTCCTCGCTTCGTAAAGTGCCTTCGACGTCGGGCTTCGTGCTATCAATCGAAGGCCCATGGGGAAGCGGAAAAAGCTCAGTTCTCGCGATGATTCAGGCACTTCTCAACCGTGAGGACAAGAAGCGTCAGCCAGTGATTGTGCATTTCAACCCCTGGCTGGTTGGCGACAAGGATGCCCTGCTCCGCCAGTTTCTCGCCAGCATAGCTAAGGCCGTTAAATTGGGCGATCACAGCAAGGATGGCCGGAAGGTAGCCAAAGAGCTCAAAGCTTACTCAAAGGTTTTTGATGTCCTAAAACTCATACCAGGCGTGGAGCCGTGGGCGTCCCTGGTTAAGTCGGTAATGGATGCGGCAGGCGATGCCAGTGAAGCCGTTGCAGAGTACAAATCGCCTGACCTTGAGGAGCAAAAGGAGCGAGTTGAGGCGGCGCTTAGGAGCTTTGATCGCCCTGTCATAGTTTTCATCGATGATGTCGACCGTCTTTTCCCTGCTGAAGTATTTGAGATGATCAGAATCATCAAAGCAGTCGGGGGACTGCCAAGGGTCGGATATGTCGTGGCTTGGGATTCCGCGTACGTTACTGCAGCTCTCTCAAGCGTTAAGGTTCCTCAGTCGAGCTCGTACCTGGACAAGATCGTTCAAGTCAGGATGCCGCTGCCAAACCTATCCTTGAGCGCCCGGTCAAAGCTGTTTGACTCGGCTGTCGGGAGTCTTGATCCGAAGGCGATCCAAACGTACTTCGAGGGGCAAACCAAGCGGCTGGGCTTCCTGTATCAACTGGGGTTACGGGACTTGTTGGAGCAGCCCCGAGATCTTGCCCGGGTATTCAATGCTGTGCGAATGATTGAGCCCCTTCTACGGGGTGAGATTGTGTTTGCTGACATCCTTGGGCTAGCTGCGTTGTCGGTGAAAGCCCCGCAGGTGTATGAGCTGTTGAGGATTAAGCCACAGCTGTTCGTGGGGCGTCTGCCAAGTGAGATTGGGCCTGGTGATTCTACAAAGCTTGTCGCTGACGGCTCAGCTGAGCGAGCAACTGCATATGCACACGGACGCACTGACGCAATTCGTAAAGTCGTTCATTTCCTGTTTCCTGAGGTGGCAGCGGCAGAAGAAGGCTTCTCAATGGGCGACGGTAAGTACACTGATGGAGTGATTTCAGATCCTTCACGGCTGCTCGTCGCGCTGCAGTTGGGCATAACAGATGGTGATGTGAGCATCAAGACAGCTCGACAGTATCTAGAAAATCCCGCCCAGCGGGAGAACATAGTTGCTTCTCTCACTCCTGACGTGTGCCATGAATTTATGGACATGCTCGGCCAAATCGGTTCCTCTTTGCCGAGCGATCAACTCGACGATATTTCAAGCGTTTGTGTATCGCTCGCTCGGCTTGTTGATTCTTCCGTTTTTGTAAAGCGTGGAAGACACCGTGATGGGGTCTTTGGAATGAGCCCTGACGACCTCGCCTTGCGACAGATTAAGCTGCTTACAGCTTCCTTTGACTCCATGAGCGCCTCAGCAATCTACACCCAAGTGGCTATTGACCCATACGCACTGAGCTGCGCGGCCGAGTTGCTTCGAGTGAGCTACGTACCGAATCAAAGGAGGTACGACAGCGATCTTTTGCTTGAACAGGACAACAAGGACGCTGTGATACAAGCCTTTGCTCAAAACGTGCTGAACGCGACAGAGGAGAAGCGATTTTTTGAGGTCAACCTTCCAAGTCGTGTTCTCTGGACACTTGCGCGCCTTGATTCTCAAGCATGCAGGAAAATCTTCCGTATCGTGGAAGCGTCCGAAAAGTCTCTTGATCAGTTCGCTCTCCACTTCCTACGTAACAGTTGGGATTCGAGCAACGGCCAAGCCTACGCCCTGCCAAGTGATGAGGGAGTGACCAAAGCATTTTGCCCACTGAAGACCCTGCGTCAGCATGCTTCCAAGCGACTCGCAGATGAAACCCTGGCCTATCCAGCGCGTGCAGCATGGCAATCGGTGCTAGACGGCAAGCCCCTTTATGGCGTGGACGGCACCGACGCAAGCAGATGATTAACTGGGGTTCCTCTCTAGGAAAACCATTACGTTTCGGCGGTTGCGGAATGATGTTAAATTGCCAGTCTTGCTACGAGGAATGCCCGAGGAGTGCTTCGTGAGGAATGGTTTGCTGGTTTCTTGTATGGCTCTTTCCCTTACGGGATGTGGAGATGGTGGCGAAGCCTACAGAAAGCAGGCGGAGAGCCTTCGCGGGGACGTCAGTTCTCTGCAAGCACAGGTTGCAGCTGCGAAAACCAGGATCACCCAGCTCGAACAGGAAAATAAGGCTCTCAAAGAGACACCGGCAGTGTTCTTAGCCCAGGTAAGAAAGGCTGTGGATGCCGGGGACGAGACAACCGCGAAAGCAGCCTTGGCATCGTTAACCTCCCGCTACGCCGACTCCGCTGAAGCTGCGATCGGAAATGGCCTTTTGCAAAAAATGGTCAAGGATCGCGAAGCTAAGGAACAAGAGGAGCGCCGACTGGCGGCTCTTGGGATGAAAGCGATCCCGGTCAAAGGCTCGTTCACCGCGGACGACAGCGCCGTCTCGCTTCAGTCTGCTCAATTGGCCGGCCAATGGAGCTTCAACGACCACGGTGACGAGTATGAGTACCGATCAGCTGAGCGCGGCTCTCGGTACATCACTGCGAAGGTGACCTACTCATCCAAGAGCAAAGATCCCCGCCTGGCCCCTCTGATCGTTTACGCATCAAACGGTGGTGAGCTTAAGCGGCTGGGTGTCATGGGCTTTGAGTTCGTTAGCTGGAGCAGCTATGCGACCTTCCTGGGTAACTACCACGACGACGCTAACGACTTTGCTCACAAGGCAAGCATCCGTTTCTCCATGGGGCTTCAAGTTCCGAACGAAGCGATCACTAAGCCGCTGTACATCGTAGCCTCCTCCTCAGGTTGCGCTGACCGTAGCTCGGATCGATTCGGAAGACCGCCGGTGAGCTACGCGACCTACAGCTGTGACCAAGCTGCTCCCGCTGTGCTCCGGGCTAGTGATTTCAAAGAAGGCCGGTTCGGCATCGTTAAGCGCATCGATTGATTCTGAGATAGGACTCTCACTCCATGAAAAAGGTTTTAATCGCAGCGGGCATCGCCCTCCTCTGTTTGGTCGTTTACACCCAGATCACTATCTTCGCAGTACCGCCTATTGGAGCGGTACCCGAAGGGCGGACAGTCATCATGCTTCGCCTCAACAAGACGAATTTCATCGATAGCGCTGATGCGATGTGCGTTCGTATCCAGGGCTATGTGAACTTGCTTTGCCGTGGCATGACGATGGGAGCTGTGGTGAACGCTACCACCATCATTGCGCGTCTGCCCTACTCCGAAACCATCTACAAGATCAGTACTGGTGGTAACACCTACGATCGGTAACCTCGCGGATGTCAGGCTCAGTTTTTAGCCTGATTACCCGCGCGGTTCTGAGCCGTTGTCCATTGTCAGCACTGCACAGCGGTGGCGTGGGATCATCAAGGGATGTCTATTCCTAGGCGATCCTTGAGCACCTGCTTACCATAGGCTTTTCCGAGTTCAAGCATGATTGCCAGGCTCGCTCCTCCGGCTTTCTCAGCCCCAGCCTTGGTAAGGCGCCAGACCTCGTTGTCCCTTATGGTGTCGAGGTATTCGTGACCACTGATAGTTAGACGTTTGGGTCTCCAGTCGAACCTGCTCATGGAGCTGAGATCCTGAGCTACAAGCAGGCCGGCTTCATCAAGCAGCATCACGTGGTATGCGATCACTTCCTCTCCGTGCCCTTCACTAGAAACGTTTATCCAAGAGCGTGGTGATTTGTCGCTCGCTTCGACTGCTAGCAAAATTTCTCGAACCAATTCTTTGTTCAATCTCATCGCGTACTCTCTGTACGATCATCTCGTTCAGCCGGCCTCTTCGAGCCCAAATTCCCGATAGGTCAGTCCTAAAGCCCAAGTGAGGGCATCCATGCCTATCTGGAAGATCGAGTGGTTTAAATTGCTGCACCGTCATGGACATATTCAAACGTCCAGTCAGCAAGGCCTTCACAGCCATGAGCCAGGTAGTCTGGTGGTGTTACTACTCTTGGATCAGTCCCCACAGACAGTGCGGTAAGGCCTGCACTCTGGGCCGATAGGGGTAAACCGTCCCACCAGGAGATTCGGATAGCATGATTCTCACAGGCCAGTGAAAGCCGCATCAGCATATCTTCAAGCTTTGCACCCTGGATAAACCTTTCCTGCATGGACTCGCGCACCCACTGACAGGATTGGTCGCTCGACTGATGCCAGGCGAGCACATACGCCCAACCGTCCTGCGTGGGGGCGGTAAAGAATGTCAGTAAGTCGAGCGCCTCGGTCTCAGGCCCCAGATCTTGGAGCTTGCGACCAAGAAAGTCATAATCAGGGAAAAGCAGCCCTGAGGCCTGTATCGAGCAAGGGGATCTCGACCGAAAAACGATGAATCGAAACTCCGCGAAATTGCCTTGTGATATCGCTGCATCGTAGATGAGCTTGTGTCGGTGGAGGTGTTGAAAACCAAATGCCTGCCCTTGAGCTGAGTCCACCAGCATTTGGCGATTTGCCTGAGGTACTTCAGGGTGGTCGATCATCGCTGCTAGAGAGCGTGCGGCGTTTTCTTTGACGAAGTACTCACGACAAATACTGCGGTAGGCATAGAGAGCAACCTGTTCGTGATCGAATGCCAGTGGCCTGTCATCGATCGGTGCGAACAACCTGTTGTCGTGGTGCTTGCACATGCCACGGAAGGTGGACACCTTGTTGATGCCCAATTTCTTCAGTTGAGGCTTACCCCCGGAGGATTTCAACGTGGTGAGATCGGCGGACAGCTGATAGACATGACCTTGCTCTACGATCATGTTGAGCTGGCCACCCTTCTGAATTGAGTGCGCGGAGATGATGGCGTCGCAGCGGGCCCCATTTTCGTAGTGGAGGCACCGCCCCCTGTTGCGCTGCTGCGCCATTGCTGTCTGATGCGCGTGAGTGAAGGACATGTCGGTCTCTACTGAGGTGTGGACTGGAGTAGCACTTGTTTCAGAATTGCGATCGCTGCTGAGGCTGTAGCCCTCATTCACAGGCTTGGCGTAATCGCTCTGCGAAGAGTGGCAGGAAAAGCGCGGATTCAGCTACCTGCCACCAGACCTTGTTTTCATGCTCGTCGGTGGCTGCCAGCAGATCATGGGCCAGAAAGACTTCAAACCCCACCCGGGCGACCTTGTCCTCGGCGCTAAATTCGTAAAGACCCGCTTGGACAAGTAGCTTTTTGACGATCAGGGGCAATAACCAGGTGGATAAAATGAGGTGGTTATGGCGAGCCCAGATGCTTCCCTTCTCACCATTTGCGGGGCCATGAGCTGCGGCGTTGCGAGCGGCACAGAAATCATGAACCCAGGCGTCGAGCGGGCGATTTACGTTTTTGTCCCAGTGCTCGCGCCACCAAGATTCGCCCAGACTCCCGTTATGCCAGATGGGCGGGTTCGGTAGCTCATCGAAGTGCTCGTTGATGGCCTTGCGGAAGGCAGCTTTGTCATGTGGGACGTTGAGCAGCGTGTCTATGGCAACCCTCATCAGAATCAGCTCGGATCGCTCATCCATGGATGGGGCATCGGTGTTGGCCTTGAGAAAGGACACGATCGTCTCGTCTATGCGTTCCTTTAGTTCCCCGTCAGGTATCTTGAACAGTGCTTCGAGCAGTGGCGTGTGGATCGAGATCCTCGCGCGATTGTCGACGTGGTACGGCCGAATGAACTTGAGCCCTCCACTCCCCGCCAGCATGTTTTGCGTTCTACCGTCACGCCGGCGGGTGGTCATACAGGAGTGAGCCGGTGAGGCGATATCAAATCGCTGCGCGACGACCTGGAGTGTGTCGGCGTTGTAGTACTCGAACGCTGAGCATAGCGATCGGCCTGCCAAGGCTGAGAACGCAAGATAGTAACTCTGCACCAAGCGCTGCTGGATCTGAGCGTCCGAAACCTCCATGCCAGGTGTGTCATCGTTCCAGATGATAAGTGCTGCCTGATGGACTGGATGAGAGGGCTGAGAACCGAATCCCCGGTCGCCGTAGTTGCCCAAGACACCATCGAAAGCTGCCTGCGGGATGCCCAGAAGCTCGCCAGGTAGTCGCCCCCGCTCGTAAGGCATCAAGCACATATCAGCGATCCGCAGCTCTTCAGCAACCGCTACCCACGGCAGAAAGAACACTACTGGCATAGCCCCCTCCCTTCACTTTGTCATTGGCTGAATGATCTTAATCCACCGAGGAATGATCAACTGGGTCTGATGCCACTCTCTGCACTGGACGTCTAGTGATGCCTTGTCGAAGGCGAAGCAGATGGGAATTTGCGGCTCTCGTAGTCGATCCGTTCACCCGATCGCCTTGGTGCAGCGGGTAAAAACTAAGCCATAGATAAGATTCTCTAGCCAACCGTGACAAAAACCGCAAAAACTAAGGTAAAGCTTAGTTTTTTTAATCCCGATCTTAGGCAGTGGGTTGCCCAGCCGAATGCGAATGAGGCTCCCCAGCACTCAACATTTGCTCGGTCGTGGGGAACCCTTCAAGACTGCAGCTGGAGTCCAGGGCCCAAACGACACATTACCCACCTACCCTCGCTTGCGAAGGATGCGCTTCGCCGTTGGCTCATTTCTGACGATGAGCAGCTCGGAGTCCAAGACTGTGCGCGAAATAAATGCAAGCGTGCGAAGCGTAGGCTGGGCATCGATTGCTCGCGCGACCTCATCTGGATTGACCGACTTGTGCCCGATGAGGCGCCGGCTTCTGCTTTTACGAAGCGCATCGACGATCAACTGGCCAAGTTGGCGAATCCCACCCTCATTCAGATCCCGGCTGGCTCGCTGATCCCGGGAGGTACCTAGGAGATCACCCATCATGTGGGTTTTGACTTGCGATGGGTTATCCGAACATCGGTAGGCCACAGGGCGGCTATTGAACACGACGTAGTGCTCATCGTCGTCAGGCAGCACACCGATATCATTGGGGCGGAACCCGAACGAGTTGTCGATGATCTGCTTCGACAGGTAATGCGTATTGAGCTCGGCGCTTAGATGGAACGCAGGGGCCACGTAGTAGACTTCGCTGCCCAGGCTTTCGAGCTCAAGTAGCAAATCATGCTGCGCGGAATGCCGTAACGCATGCAGGTGCCAACGGTAGTAGGCGCCCCCCATCAGCGTGTATTCCTTACAGTTTGTGCGCTCCAAGCGATGGCTCAGCTTGAACTGCAGAAACAGTGGCGATCCGAAAGGAATCTTGACGTCGTAGCCACCACCCGGTTTCCCCTCCTTCTGCAACGACGGAAACTCGGGAGCAGCCACTACATGAGCGCCAGGCGCTGTGATCAGCTCGTTGGTGAAGGCGAAGCCGTAGGAAAATTCTGACATCTCGGGTTTCATTATTGCTGCGTCCTTGCTGTTGGTCATTCATGGCAAAGCACCGGGCTTTACTGTTCGCACAGTGGCGGTCGGTGACTAAGGGGCAGGTGCTGACGCTGTAAGCTCCAGAATCGACCAGCCAGCTTTCTCAAGCGCTGCCTTGCGTTTTACACCAGTAGCGCCCTCCCCCAGTGAACTCTGCCGTATGGCCAAGCACAGCATGTGCGACGGACGGGTCATCCCGACGTACATCAGCATCATGTCTTTCTTCGCTGTTTCCTGAGGCCTCTTGGTAGCTGCTTTTTTGCCCTCAAGACATGGCATGAGTTTCTGGATGAAGTGACTGCCCCTGAAGGTCTCCAAAATTATCGTCGCGGCGTGTGTCTTGCCCTTTTCCGAGTGAATGGATGACATCCGGATATCGACGCCGGCGGAGACATCCTGGAACCGGTAGGTGTTTACAAGGGTGCCCCCTGTCTCTCCGGCTTCGGTGGCAACCGGAGCTGGCTCATAGGCAAGGTATTGGCGGCCCAGGATTTCAGCTGCCACACCCTCAGAATCATAGAGCGCGGCAGCCAGCGCCATGAGTTTCGGTGCGATGACCTTGACCCAGTCCTGCTGAGTGATTTCGGACGGCACAAACAGCATTTGCTGGAGACACTCGCGGTACTGAGCGAAGGCTTCAGGCTTGGTCGTGAATTTCTCATGTACAGCGGCTTGGTGCCGACCTCGTATCTGAACCAGGCTACGAGGGAAAGCCAGCTCACCTAGGTTGATCAGACACGAGGCCAGCAGCTCGACGGCGGAATTGGCCGTGGGCTCCTTCATCGCATAGCGACGTGCGATATGTGCGCCCTCGGCGAATGTGCGGGGCTTGAACGATGTCTTGGTCGTGTCAGAGCGATAGGATGGCCAATAATGCTCCAAGGCTTTCGGGTACTGGTTGGATTTGAAGTTCTCAAGGCGATGCACGGCGCCGACGGCGAACACACCCTTCTCGCGGATATCTTCCGGTAGATGTTTCAGCACCAGCTTGCCGAATTCGTCCAGCACTCCAGTTGCATCCTTGTCCGGAAAGACGATGATCGTGTTCGGGATGGTGCTGGGTTCCCCTTCAGCCCGCAGCCCTTTCAAGCCATCTGAGATCGGGACATAGGCAAACGGGTTGGCAATCGACGCAATGGCCTGATCAAAGCGGAAGCTACTGGCGATCTCCAGCTGACGCTTTGGGTCAGGGAACGGATCCGACAGTGGTGTCTTCTTCTCGAAGATTTCCTGATTTGGGTCGCCAACGCGGACGACGCGAACATCTGGGTCATCGTGGGGAAAAACCCGTTGCAGTATGCCCGCCTGGTCAGGTTGAGTGTCCTGCATCTCATCGATCAATACGCACGGGAAGCGCAGACGCAATGCGCCGCCCACAGCCGGTTCTTGGTCTAGTAAGGCGTGGCCCAGCACGAACACTTCATCGAAGCAGAAATAACCCGCCTTGGCAGCGCCGCTCAGCGATTTCACCACACTTTTGTAGGTGGCGGTGTGTGGCGCAAAACCGATGTCTTCATCCCCGAGAGGATGATCGAAATCGGCAGACCGGACTCGCAAGCTGTGGAGGCTTTTGTGCTTCATCTCAAAGGCCGTCTTTGCACCGAAATGCTCGCTATCCGTCAGCTTTCTCCGGCGCGCCTTATGCGTGAGGTCATCGTCAATGGCCTGCAGCGCAATCCCTTTTGATCGCAACCAGGGCGAAGCCAAGAATCGTCCGGTAAAACCATGGATGGTGTCGATATAGTGAGGGAAGCGCAGCAGCCGTTGCCCTACTTCCGTACCGCCGAGGCGTTTCTCGATCTCTTCCCGGGCCGCGTTGGTGTGTGAAAGCACGCAGATACCCTGCATACGGCTCTTCCAGTGACGAGCCAGGATGGCCAATTTCGCCACGACCAGGGTCGTTTTGCCGCTCCCTGGGCAAGCCGCTACATCGATGGTATCCATGGATTTCAAGAAATCACGACGAGGCTCGTCCAGCGTTTCCAGCCCCATGAGCTTGATGACCCAATCCACATCGGCATCAGTGATGGGGGCAACCAGTTTGCTAAGCGTCATTCGGCGACCTCTTCCAGCGGATCAGTTGAGCTTGCTGGTGCTGCCGGCACCACGAGAGTGTGAGCCGGGCTGGAGGTTGTAGTCAGTGCGGCACCTCCGGTTGCGTACTCGATCGCGTGGACAACATAAGTGGGCAGCAGCCCACGCAGCGTCGTACCGTCCAGTGTTTTGTTTTCAAACCGCTGGTCGATCAAATCGATCAGGTGCTGTGCTGCGATCGCTTTAGAAGCTCTTTTGAACAGTTTGTAGATCGCGGAACACCTTGCATCCTCGGTGGCATGGGTGTTCTGGATCTTTTCGAAAGCTGTCTGCGCCTTCTTCAGCAGCGTGACCTTGGTCTCCTTGCCTTCGTCGATCTTTTCCTCATTGATGGCCAGGTATGCGGCGTGGTGGACTTCCTTCGAAAGCCCCTTGAACGCCAGGTCGTACTCGAGCGTCCAGTCATCCGCAACGAATGTGCGCACGCATTGCCCGTCACTTTCTGCTCGCTTATCGCGGTGATCCTTAAGTCCTTTTTCAAGGTCAGGGGCAGTGGCACCGAAGTCTTTCTTCGCGCGCCAGCGTCGATCGGCTTTGTCTGGCCATACAGCCCCTTTGACTCCCTTCAGGCCCAAAATTTCGGGTGCACAATCCGGCATCACGTCCATGTCAGTAATGCAGGCGGTAGGCACGGATATCTCGCCCTTGGAGGTGTCTTTTCGCTGCAGGATTTTCGAGTACCGCCGCAAACCAACACCGCCCACGTTGATGATCGATACGCCATGCTTGGTGAGATCTTTGCCAAGTCGCCGAGCAAGTGAAGGCAGCAGAATGGCTTCGGCATCGCCTTCCACGACCAGCAACCCCTTGGCGAAGAAAAGCCCAGCTTTGGTCACATCCAGGAAACGGCTGAGGAAGCGATAGTCGTCGGAAGCAAGGCAGGTTTGTTCTTCTGCAAGGGAGAACGCCTGTTGCCGCTGCATCAGAACCAGGTTCTGCAACGGAATTTTCGAGCTCAGGTTGGGGCTATGCGTGGTCAATATGACTTGAACCGGCCTCAAGCCTGTAACTGGCTGAGCCGCAGCCTCCAGAAACTCCATCAACTGGAGCTGGCGCTGAGGATGTAGGTGCGCTTCTGGCTCTTCGATGAGGAGCAACGGAAGTCCGTCGGGCTCTTTACCGAGCAGCAGTAGTTCGCAGGCCATGAACAGCACGTTGTTTGAGCCCAGCCCATAAACGCCGCGGGCTTCACCTGTTGCGTGATCCAGCAGCCCCAGTTCCAAGCGCTCCAGGATCTGCTTGATTTTGGCAGGATCCGTTCCCGCCTCCCCGAAACCAATGCGACTTGTCAGTGGCTGGCCAGCAAGGGAGAGCGGACGCAGGTAGGTGTCGTTGATTTCCTTCTGCGCGGAGACAATAGCGCCGTGGCTGTTCACCAGGTGGCGAAGATAGTCACCCATGCCTGCAATGCTGAGGGCTTCCGCGTCAGCGAGGTCAGCTGGAAGCGCCGCAGGATCGAAGGCACTGCCGGCATCAATATTCGGGAAACTACTCAGTACTTGAGACAGGCGGGAATTTCTGCCTGGCGACATCTCTCGTTCTGCATCGCGCAGCGGTTTCAGGTACGCGGTGGCCAGTAGTTGCCGTACACCCACGTCCAAAGATGGGCCTTCTCCGTTTTCACCCGATCGAATCGAGATGTCGACCCATTTACGGGTGGAGGCAGAGGCAACGATGCGGCGAGCCGACCAGTGAATGTATAGCCTTCCAACGCCACCCTTGTAGGTCACGTACTCAGCGAAAGCGCCGAGTTCGGCGGGGCTCAATCCTTCCAGCGTACACCTGAGGGTGATGGCTTCCGCCTGGGTGCCATCGTTGGCGATGTGAAAATCCTCGATCTGTAGCCTGAGATACTCAGCATCACGTGTCTGCAGAACGTAGCGAATCGCATCGATGACCGCGGTCTTGCCCGCATCGTTTTCACCTACGAGGGCAGTCACGCCTTCGTTGAACTGGATGTTCAACGCATGACCGCCTTGGCCGAACTGGCGGAAGTTTTCGATTTTCAAAGCCGAAAGATACACAGCGCTGCCCTCACCTGATTCAGTGGCAGGGAGAGGTTTGCTGAGCGTCAACCTGGCCGACACCATCCCTCCCTGGATGTGCTAGCTATATGCCATGAAAAATCCACTGGGGCCAGACGATTCGGCCGGTTCCTACCGGGGGCTTGGTCATTCGGCATACCCGCCTGGTCGTGTAGCCGCCGCGGGTATCAGTTCAGTCCAAATTGATGGCCGCGTAACCCGCCCAAGACGCCAAGTTTCATTTACCATGCTGTCGGCCCAGGCCGAGCGCGAACAGGCCGAAAGCCCCAATATGCACAGGAATTTTCGTTTGGCAGCAAACCCACTAACAGCCCGCGAGGCCTATCAAATCCTGCGAGACATTGCCTTGGGGATTCGCACGATGCGCCGCATTGGCCAGCAGTCGTGGGCTGAGATCTACTGTGGCTTGATGACTGTCGAGGCCGACGGCTGGGTGCTCACGTTCTACAACGATTGCGACGCCCTCGATTACTGCAACAGCTGCTACAGCCCTGATGGCCGCGCATACGTTTTCAATTCGTCGCAGTCGTACAGCACTGACCCGGTAGAGTTACTGAGCACTTGGGAGAATGCGCAGCTTGAAAAGCTGTTGAGTGCTTCGTAGCCGGCGATGAGAGAGTGACAGGGGTTTGGCTTAGTATGCGGTCGGCTAAGGCAGCTAAGATAATCAGCTCCTCATCGCGGTGATTGCCCATGGACGATTTCGCCAGCCGTTTTTCTCAGCAGGGTTATGAACCCCACGCCGACGACTGCTCTCACCTTCTGAAGGCATTGAATGAACAGCTCGGCAGCCCAGGTGATGCTCCTCGGCTTCGACGCCTCTATGACTCATTGATCGATGCGGCAGGTGATGGCGCCGATGAGGGCATTTTGCGGCATGCGACGCAGCTAGCAGACTTAGTGGTTTCGCACGTCGAGCCGGAGAACGGATGTCTCGTTTACTACTCGTGTTCCAATGCATGGGCCGAGCTGAGGAAGCTGGAGGTGCAGGATTGGGCGGACGATACCCTTGAGCACCCTGCTCTGCTCAAACAGCTTTATTTCCTGCGTGCCTCTGTACAGCACTCAGGCTTTAAAGAGCTGGCACCAATGATTCGCTCCAGAATCCACTGCAATCTAGGCAATGCGCTCAGGGCGTGTGGACGTTGGATCGAGGCGCTCGGGGAATGGCGCAACGCTTTGAAAGACAATCCGATCCTGGGTATGGCGCTGGGCAACCTTGGCATTGGCTTGGCTCAATACGGCAGTGCGCTTTACGACCCCAGTCACACCTATTGGCTCCTTGTGCATGCCCGACGCAACCTGGCATCAGCCATCGAGGGTGGCGTGGGCCGTGATGGTGCGACCTATCCTGACGCGATAGAGTTTTTCAAATGGCATCACGACAGGCTGGCCGAGTCCGTCGACGACGAGGGTGACGCGGAGTTGTTAGAGCACAGGCTTGGCTCCTCGAAGGAGGAACGGCGTTACCGGCGATGGTGCCTTGAGGAAGAATTATTTCTTAATCCCATGAACGACCTGGGAGCGTTCCCCGCCGCCGCTCAAGACGTCCTGAGATTACCTGGTCATGATGCCAAGGCTGGAATCACTTACCTCGGCTTTTACAACCAGCTGAAGCAGGAGTACGGGTTCGCCCGTCATTGTCTTTATTTGGGGGATCACGCCAAACCCGGTCATGTGGCAGACAGAGGCATGTCACTCGCTTTCAATTGCGATTACGCGCTCTATGGCATGGGTCTGGAACAGATCAAGACTGCCTATCGCAGCGCCTATTCGTTGCTGGATAAGCTTGCCTACTTTATCAACGCCTACTGGAAGCTGGGCATACCCGAGAAGGCGGTAGGCTTCCGGACTGTATGGTTCAAATCGGACAGAAATGGCCGCCTACTCCAGCCGCGGGTGGTGCGTGATGAATTCATATCCACGCGTAATCTTCCGCTTCGCGCGCTGTATTGGGTATCCCAGGACATCTACTTCAAGGAGCTAAAAGATGTGGCTCGACCTGATGCTCAGGCGCTTGATGAATTGAGAAACCACCTTGAGCACAAGTACGCCAAAATCGTGGATTCTTGCCATTGGATTGGCGAGCATTCTGGGCTCTGGAGTGATCACTTGGCATTTGTGCTCGATAGGGATGACCTCTACGCGAAGAGCCTGCTGATGCTGAAGCTGTCCAGGGCTGCGCTTATCTATCTGTGCCTGGCAATGCATTTTGAGGAATCGCAGCATAAGCCTGAGGGCCCAGTTGGAGAGTTGCCAGTCGAGGACTACCCGGACGACCTCAAAACCTGAGGCTGGCGGCGACTGCACCTTCATCTATTTTGGCTTAACCAGCCGACAGAGAGAAATTTTGAGCTCGCTGGCCGCGGGCTTACCCCATCGATTAGGTCACAGGCTATTAGGGATGCGTTCAGTCGCACGCAGCGGAGATGGCTCACCTTTTTTCGCCCCCGCGGGTTGAGCTACGAATACACGTTAAAGCTTGGGTTCGGATGATTCTGAATAACACGACACCCGATCCGACAGCCATTCGCACCCATTTCCGGACGCTTATGAGTAACGCCTCGCCCCGCCCAGCCACCTTAGTGGTAAATGGCATCGTCGTATTGTGTCGATAAGCGCTCTTGGGAACTGGCAGATCCCACTGTTGGGCCCCATGCCAACTGGAAAGAGGATAGCGATCGACCGTCCTACGTTGAGCCGCATAGAAGACCATTTCCCTGAAGTACGGAAGGAGTACATCTGTATCCCTGCGCATTATCGCCATCGCCATAAGGTCATACTGCCCTTTCAATGGATATCAGGGGTGCTCGCTCAACTCGAACCCGATTGCGGCGGAATCACGGGGCATTCCATCACGGCGGCTGCCTGCGCGATGCACGAGCGAACGGTGGCAGTGGTCTGCCTAGCCCTTGTTCAGCTGATGGCGCAGACACTTAGTCCAGGTGGTACTTCTCTCGCCGTTGTATGAAGGCCTCCTGCGACCCTTCCATGATGTTCATGACTGCTCTAGCGGTTTCAATCCTGTCCATCCCGCCTTGAGCGAGTGGCCTACCTTTCCCCGCTACTGATTCGAGCGCCAGCACGAATTCAGCATCGCCATTCACAGGGATGTTCACGTTATGGGTTGCAACGATAAGCTGTCGCTTTAGTTTCACGCGACGCAGGAGAGGCACGAGTTCGTGGTAAACGAAGCTGACATCGACGTCGTCTTCTGGCTGATCCAGGATCAGAGGGCCCCCTCCCATTACCAACAGCATGCAGAGTACTGCGGTATTACGTTGCCCCTCTGAAAGGCGATGGCTGGACAGGCTACCAATAAGCGTGCGATCGGTTCGATACAGCTCAATGTCCACGAGGTCAGGAATTCGCTCAAGATTCAGCGTCAACCAAGCCTCGCTTGAGCTACGGATGTGAGCAAGAAGCTCCCCCCGGAACTGTTCAAGCACTCCTGGAAGCGGCTTTCCGTTGTGCAGCATCGAGCCGATAAGGGCCCATGGGCTGGGTGCGGCAATTGGATCTTGGGAAAGGAAATGTTGCCGAAAAGCGTCGCCAATGTTCTTCCAGACTGGGGCCATCCTAGAGTCAGTAGGTATCAATCGTTGCCATAGCGTATCGAAGCCGACCTGAGCGCCCATGTACTTGATTGTCACGCGGCTGGTACCGGAAGTACGTTCGGTGAGCTGTTCGCATACTGCCGAACGCAGGGCAAATTCTTTCGCCCATATCTCGTGGAGTCGCGCATGCGCCCTATTCAGCGCGGTCGGAGTGTCCAGAAGAGGTTCACGAGTTTTCCTCTTCCCATCCAGATCTGACAGTTTCGCCTGTCTCAGCCGATCCAATTCCTGGAAGCGGCTCGCATCTTCAGGCTTGAGGCCACGCTCCTCGCAGGCAGCAACGAATGTGGTATAGGTGGTGTCGAGCTCACGCTTGATGGCTGGCCATTTGGTCGTTTCGTCAAAGAGCTGATCTGATGAAGCCTCCATATCGGCCAGTAATTCGATCAATCTGCGCTTGAATCCATCTCGTGCCTGATTCACTTCAATCGTCTTTTCTGTAAGCCATTCGGCATGCGGCCAGGTCGGAGCTACCTCAGCGGGGTTCCAGCTTGGAGCCGCCGCCTCTACGACTTTTTGAAGCTCTGCAATGTCTTCACGCATCACTTCCTGCAGTTGCTTCTGATATCGCTTGGAAAAGTGCGAACGCAGATAGCTTGACGCTTCCGCCTGGACATCCTTACGGGCCTGCCACTCGCGATCGATTTCAGTTAGCTCCTGGATGATGTTGTTGATCTCAACGTCCAGTGCCAGAAGCTGATTTTGAGCAGCGTAAAGTCTGGCTATCTCCGCTTTCACCGAGAATTCTTCGTTCCGTAGCCTATCCAGATCCGCAGAGCAGCCCTCGTCTATCATTTGGAGCAGTTGAAGAGCTCCGTCAGGCATGGTGAGTTCTGATAGCTGCCGTTGGCTGTAGAACTGCACTGGGAAATGGCGAAGGTAAGCCGCGACGTCGTGCGCGTCACCTTCCACCAGGACTCGTCCAGATTGCTTTGTGTAAGCGATGACGTCGCGTTGACCCGGCATCCCTTCCCAAGTGATGTGTAACTGGCTGTGATCGTCTAGGACATTCTTCGCACGATCGATTTTATCTTGGATACGCGATGAGAGCGCATCACCCTCATCCCTCCCGAGACCGATACGCAGAAGCTCAAGAATGGTCGATTTGCCGGTTCCTGTGCCTCCGATCAATGTATTCAGGTTCTCAGAGAACCAGATTGACTCATCTTCAAGGTTGCGTAGTCCCTTCCATTCAATCGACACAATTCGCGGATGGGTTTGCGTGTCGCTCGGCCGGCATTCTTCCAAAGAAAGCCGCGATTGAGGATCTCCGAAGGCTTGCTTCAGTGCCGTGATTGAGGGGACAGAGCTTTTGACCCAAGTGTAGCGATAGCCCAACGAATTGGGCAGAGGCCGCCCCTCACTGTCCGTTTTGAGTGACTTTGCATCCGAGGACTGCACGTAGGCAGGCGGCTTATCTAACCTGCGCCAATCGTTGCTCTGCCCCTTGAGGATGCTCGCCATTTTGGTGCTCAGCGGATACTGGGTCACCTCCACTGCAAGTAGATCCTTTTGGCGATAGTCCTGCCGGTTGGCGGAATCCTCGAACAAACCACGTTCTCGATCCGAGTGGGCTGCAATGACCACCCCACCATGCTTCCCTTGAACTATGTCCAGTAGCTTGCGCAAATTGACTCGGTCGCGCGGAAGCAGCGCGGGTTTCCCGTTCTCAAATCGATCACGCTCGAACATGCCAAGCTCAATTAGCACTTTGTTTACGCGCTGGACATCGGCAGTTTTTCGCGCGGGCTCGAACAGACACAACACGTGGTACCCGAGATCCAGCTCAAACCCTGGAAAGATCCAGATCGGATCGCGGCCCAGCTCTTTAGCAACTGGTCTGTTCAGAGTCACCAGGTGAGTTAGGAACCAGTCCTCAGGTTCCTCCACACCAGAGAAATTGTGATCGGTGATGCCAATGATCTGAAGGTCGAGCTCATGGCAGCGCCGGAGAAATACTCTGGCTTTGCTTCTGATGTCATCAGCGCTGGCTTCTCCTCCGATTTTGGGCCTCCGTGGATTACCCAGACGTAGCTCATGGTCTTTCCAATGTCTGCCATCTTCGGGGGTCTGAACCTGCAAGTCGGCTTTGAACCAACGGAAACCTTGATACATGAGCGATTGAGTCCGGATACTTAGCGCCGACGAAGGGCTGGGGTGCAGCGCGAGGAATGCTGCGTACGATACAAACACTACCTCAACTGAGGAAGTATTAGCTTGCTTGTCTGGTTGATCACCACATAGAACCGGGAGCGGCAGCGCCATTAGGGAGTCCGTTGCGGAACAAACAGCGCCGATAATCGCTGCAGCGACATCTATACCAATTGCAACGTACGGGCCGCGCTCAAGTGAGCCCTTGTGAGTTGCTCGGATCCCAGCACCTAATCCCCTATGCCTGCAGAAGCAAGCAGAAGCCAGGGTCGCTGAAAGAAATTTGTACCTTTATCACTTGTTTTAAGCCCGTCGCACATTAGGATTGGTTAGAAATATCCAAGGACGGTCGAAATGGGTGGGTTTTTCGTAGAGCAGGCGGGATCACTCAAGCTTCTTCAGCAAACCGACGCACCTAACAGCGGCTTTAGGCCGGGCCAGCTTGGCGCAATGCATGCAACATTGGCCCATTTCTCCGTGCAAGACGACCCCGCGATCATCTGCCTGCCCACTGGATATGGAAAGACATCATTGATGATGTCGCTACCGCTTCTACTTGGAGCAACCCGGATACTCATCGTCGAGCCATCAAGTGCTCTGCGCAAACAGGTGCACTCGCATTTTTCCACCCTTTCAACACTCATACGCATCGGTGCGCTACCTGAAGACGGGCCGCTACCTTCCGTTCACTTGCATTCGGGGCGGCCGATAACGCCTGAGGCCTGGGAACAATTGCGAGAATTCGACGTCGTGATCTCAACCCCCGGCAGCTCTTCACCGATGATTGCCCCAGGGGCAGCGCCCGACCTCTTTGACGTGGTGATTTTCGACGAAGCACACCATGCGCCGGCAGACTCTTGGGCAGAGTATCTGGATCACTACTCGACAGCTCGATTTATATTTTTGACGGCAACCCCCTTCAGGCGCGATGACCGCGTTATTCCGGGCAAGCTGATCTACCGATATCCTGTGATGAGAGCAGTGTCTGAAGGGGCGTTCGACCCTATCGTATTCCGGGAGGCGCCCATAGATAACGAGCTTGATGATGAGCATGTTGATCGGGCGATTGCCCAAACTGCAGTTGCACAGCTAGAAGAAGATATCGCTAGCGGTTTTGATCATAGGCTTTTCGTACGCGCCTCGACCATATCTTCTGCGCAAGCGCTCGTACCAATCTACGAGCAACTGGGCGTTTCCGTCGCCGCCATCAGCAGCCGACTGACCAAGCGCCAGCAGGACTCAATCGAAGCGCGGCTCGTTTCTGGTGAATTGAAGGCCATCATCTGCGTAGACATGTTTGGTGAAGGCTATGACTTCCCGAAGCTCAAGGTCGCCGCGTTGCACGCACCTCACAAATCACTGGTACCCACAATTCAGTTCATCGGCAGGTTCGCCAGGATCGACGGCACCACCGGACGCCCAACCCTCATTGCACCGGCATTCAGAGTGCGTGAGGCGACAGCGACTCTGCTTAGAGAGGGCGTCGATCTGGCTCAGATGATTGATGATGCCGCGCTTGCTCAAATCCAGGGCGTGGTTGAGGCCAAAGAATTCATCGAAAGCTTGCCGGTGCGTCGGATGACTGAATCTGACTATGAGTCCGTGTCTGCGCTGTCCTTCAATTTGTACGCGCACGTCCGAGGGTTTCACTGCAGTCGCAGGCCGGATTTCGACTTGCTGGGAGAAAAGGTCGGTCGAGTGCTTCGGATTGTGAAACAGTGGGGAACGCCAGATGGCAATCTGTCTCTCGTGTTGACAGCAGATGAGGCGCCTCCGAACTGGTCGACCTCAAACACGCTCACCGACATTCGGCACGAGGCCTTCCTGCTGATGTATTTTCCTGAGTCGAGCTACTGCTTCATTGGCTCAACCCTCAGGACTGAGAAGCTGTACCTGACCATCATGGATATCGTTTGCCGGGCCGGCGCCCGGGGGTTGAGCTACGAAGAAACGAGCCGCGCGAGGGCCGGACTGGAGGGAATGAGGTTTTTTGCTGTTGGCTTGCAGAATACGACATTCAATTCGCAAGTCGAAACTTACCGAACTCTGACTGGCCCACAAGCCGAACGCGCGGTCACTGCGGGAGATAGCCGCGCGTACGCTCAGGGGCACTACTTCGGGAGTGGCATGAACGGCCAAGTGCGTGAAACCATCGGAGCCAGTAGCAGCTCGAGAATCTGGAGCAATCAGCGCCTATCCGTTCCTGATTTCGTTGCCTGGGTACAGACGCTCCATGGACGTATCATCGGAGATGCTGCGTTTAGCCAAAGCCACCTCGACTTGATCAGAACCACTACGACTCTTCAGGAACTACCAAGGACGGTTATGGCGGCCAACTGGTCGCGGCATGGCCTCACTCGAAATCCTCGCATTCACTTCAGGGCAACGAACGAACAAGGGCTACAAACCTCCAGGCTTGTGGAGTGGGATATCCAGGATTTTGAGTGCAATCCACAAGCCGGGCAGCTGGATTTTTCGATTACTCATGCCGAGGGGCAGATCCGGATGCGCCTGAGTCTCGAGGGAGGACAGCTGATTCGCTGCCTGGAGCCAGATGCCACAATGACCATCGAGTCCAGCCAGGATGGCTGGATGCCACTTGCCGACTGGCTTAGTGAGTACCCTCCGATTTTCTATGCAACGGATAAGTCTTCGTTTGAAGGGTTAAACAAAATCGCTGCCCCCCTACTCAGATCCCTCACGCTTGCTCCAGGTGATGCGGAGTCAATCGACTGGACAGGCTGTGCGATCGAGGTAGAGTTCTTGCCGAACAATCGGGAGCCTCGCACACTGGCGAGGCGTGCAGAGCTAGATGGCAAAGCAACTGTGCAGGAGCACCTTGAGCAATACCTTCTAACGCTTCCAGATCTCCGGTGTTTGTACTACGACCATCGCTCAGGCGAGGCGGCCGATTACATCTGCGTCACAGTAAACGCAGCCCATGAAGTCAACGTCACCCTCTATCACTGTAAAGGTGCAGGAGGGCCAGCCAATGGAGGGCGAGTTGGTGACGTGTACGAGGTTGCAGGGCAACTGGTAAAGTCAGCTTACTACTGCAACGTCTCGACCTTGCTCCATCATATGGAAGATCGCATGCATCGCAGACACACATCTCCTTCGTACTTTGTCAGCGGGGATAGGGATGAAACCTACGATTTGCTGCGCTCAACACCTGCAACAGCTCTCACCTTCACGGTAGTGGGCGTTCAACCTGGGATCCGGCGCACCATGGTTGATGAGCGTATGAGCGATTTGATGGCGTTCTGCATAGGTTACGCACGCCAGGGCTCGGCAAAAGCTTACTGGCTAGTGAGTGAATAGCTGCTAAGGGCGCTGGAACTACGTTGCACATCGCGGCCCACCGCACGCCATTAGCTCAGATGCAGTGGTCGTGCCGTTGCTGGCTTAGGCCGAATTGCTAGGGGATGGACGTTCAGCACATCATGCCCGAGTGGCGCATGACGAAAGGCGGGCTGTATTTCGTGCCCCTATCAGCGCGTGTGCGGCCGTGGATAGTTAAGGCCCACTCTGATTTCTTTGCTGACCACCACTCGAGTCCGGCCTGGCAGTATTAAGTGAAAGGTTGGCGCTCGGAGGTTTTAGATAGAGAACTTGCCAGGAGTACATTTGTACGCCTTCGCCCGTCCCCTCACCCATTTCAGGTTTCTGACCTACTCCTTCGAGCTTTCCGCATCGCTTGAGGCTCGCAATTCCTTGATTTCAGCTTCTGCGCTTGCGAGTTTCTGGACTAGCTTGCCTTCCCTCTGCTGTGCCGCGGAGGCATCGGAGCGGGCTTCGCTAACCTCTTTGGTCTTGGCTTCGAGCTGGTGCGCCAATAGCTCCTTGGCACCTTCCGCGCGAGCAGTCGCAGCATTAGCGATGCCCAGGTCGCCTCTCAGATGTTCGATAGCATCGCGATGCTGATTAGCCTCCTTGGCATGCTGCCGGTTCTCAGCGATCAACCGTTCGTTGTCGCGGATCATGCGAGTGGCTTCTTCCTGCTTAACCATCAGTGTCTGCTGGAGCAGGGTCATCTCTTGCTGCATTTGGTAGATCTGAGACTCATGGCGGTTTAGATCTTGGTCGCGCTGTTCCTTTACTGAGACTCGGTAGTGCTCCAGTGCTTCTCTGGCATGCGTGTGCTTCTCCTCCAGAGATTCGATTTGGGCATCCTTCTCTTGGACACGAACCTCAAGGTCACTGCAGCTCTGGCTAATGCGGGCGTTACGGGTAATCTCGGTCTGAAGGCTGGATTGAACGGTCTTGAGCTCTTCATCCTGGGCCTGCAGTGCAGACTGCAGCTTTGTAATCTCCCGTTGCGCCTGTTCTAGGTCACCTTGAAGTGTACTGCTCTCTGCCTTCATGGCTTTGCGCTCAACCTCGAATGCAGAACGCTCGTGTGCCAGCGCTTCATTCCCCTCCTCCAGCAAGCGCTCAAGCATCTTGCTCACCATCTCAGTGAGTTCATCACTTAGGCGTGAAGGCGAAGCCGAGGGGCGGGGATCATGCGACTCAATCTCCTTCAAATATCGCTGAATCGTTGTCTTTGAACCGGTATTTCCGAGTTCGATGCGTATCGCGTCGATGCTAGGGTTCTGCCCCCTCGATAGCAGAGCCTCGCGAGCCTTGCGCACCAGCACCAGGTTAATACCGCCTCTAGCCATGTCTGCTCCTACAATTTCGTACTGTTTTACGTTTCATGTAATTACGTGCCACTTTAACACAAAATCACTAAAAAATTTCTCCAATAAATGGCAAGACATAATCGAGGTTTATGGCTTGTCATGGTCCGAGTCGGGGGTAAAATGGCCCGGTAAGCGGTACAAGTGGCGAATGAGAGCTACTGGAGCTCGAAACGGAGGATTGGCGTGATTGATGTGGCCAGCAAGGCAGATAAATACTTAGAAGCGAGCGTCCGAGAGAACACATCGAAGAGCTATGCGGCTGCCCTCACCCACTATGAGGTGACCTGGGGCGGCTTTCTGCCAACCACCACCGAGTCAGTGGTGCGGTACATCGCTGAGTACGCTGACCAACTTGCGCTCAGCACCCTCAAGCAGCGCCTGGCTGCCCTCGCCAATTGGCATCAAAGCAACGGCTTCCCCGACCCTACTAAAGCCCCTAAAGTCAGGCAGTTGCTGAAAGGCATTCGGGCGTTACACCCGGTGCAGCAGAAGCAAGCAGCCCCGCTTGCGTTGCTACACCTCGAAAAGGCGGTAGCTCACCTCGAAGGTGAGGTAGCTCAGGCAAGAGCCGCGGGGAACATGGCCACTCTGCTCAAAGCGACTCGCGATATCGCCCTGCTAACAATCGGTTTCTGGAGGGGGTTCCGCGGGGACGAACTGGCTAGGCTCACGATCGACAACACGCATGCTGAGCGGTACGTCGGAATCAGGTTTTACCTAGGCTCGAGCAAAGGAGATCGGCAGAACATCGGGCGTGAATACAAGACGCCTTCGTTGAGCAAGCTTTGCCCAGTAGAGGCCTACTTGAATTGGATTGAAGCTGCCGGCCTAACCCGCGGTGGAGTGTTCAGAGGCATTGATCGCTGGGGGAATATCAGTGATCGGCCGCTCGCGGCCCATAGCCTCATTCCCCTCCTTCGCGACATCTTAGATCGGTGTGGCTTGCCGTCCGAGATCTACAGTGCTCACTCGATCCGACGTGGGTTTGCCACGTGGGCCGCCAGTTCAGGCTGGGACATCAAAACTCTCATGGAGTACGTAGGCTGGAGCGACATGAAATCAGCGCTTCGCTATGTAGAGCCGGCTCAGCAGTTTGGGGGCCTTATCAGGAGGCTGGAGAAGTAAGATTAGCCTCCTCTAGCCCAAGAATGAAGGCTAGGCGCTTGAAAAGCCATCATACTTCTCAAGTACGGCGGTCGGCTGGATGGTAGTGTTGCTGTCAGGTTTGATGGCTATTGATTCACGTGCCTTGATACACGCAATTACCACTCCAGCGAGAGGCCCTGTGAAGGCAGGGCGCTCTCATTGCACGCCAGGCGCTGTAACACACGACAGCTCAGCAGCCGTGTGTTGCGACACCTGCTGGCTTCACTTGGCCTTGAGAACTTTCGGGTTGGAGTTTCCCCAGACCGTATAAAGGTCCGCCAACAGTGCGCCGTTGAAGGATTCCAGTTCCGCCTGGGTGATTTCTTCGCTGCCCTGCTTTCCGTACAGCACCACCTCATCACCAGGCTTTACTCCCGGTACGTCCGTGACATCGACCATCATGGTGTTCATGGTGACCTTGCCAATGACTGGCGCGCGCTTGCCATTGATCAGCACGGATGCCTTGTTGGAAAACGCCCGGCGATAGCCGTCCGAGTAGCCCGCCGGAATGTTGGCCACCAATGAGTCACGCTTCAAGGTGAAGATGTGGTCATAGCTGATGCCGCTGCCCGCCGGATACGGGTTGACTGCCGCCACGCGCGACTTGAACTGCATGACGCGCTCGAACTCCAGGTGTCCGCCCACCGGATAGCCATACAACGCAGCACCCGGCCGGACCATGTCCATC
Organism: Pseudomonas sp. 5.2; assembly: GCF_059025405.1. Lineage (NCBI taxonomy): Bacteria > Pseudomonadati > Pseudomonadota > Gammaproteobacteria > Pseudomonadales > Pseudomonadaceae > Pseudomonas > Pseudomonas sp. 5.2. Next base: position 184,965 of record NZ_JBYBHH010000006.1, on the reverse strand, counting down.
CAAGCTTCGGGCACTTCGAGTGTGGCGAAGGTGTTGGCGCAGTGCAGCAGCAGCTTGCTGCGGTCCAGGTTCGAGGCCTTGATCAACCAGCTGGATTGGGACTTGAACTGCTCCAGCCCTTTCAGTACATCGTGGCGCTCTTCGACCGGGAAGTGGGTCATGATGCCGACCAGTTCCAGGTTAGGCAGCGCCACCACCGTTTGAGCATCTTTCTTGCCCTGCTCGGTCGACATCTCTAGGCCATTGCGGCCCATGCCCGCGGAGTTCAGAGCTAAGTGAACGCGCAGTTTTTTCCCGGTGGCATGTGCCAATGCATCTAACTCACGCGCCACGGTCAGGTTGCCGACCATTTCATCGAGGTTGTACGCCAGACCACCTTTGACTTCGGCCAGGGTGGCGGTACGCAAGCGCATCAGGCGCCCCTGGAAACCCTGCTCGCGGGCCACCCGCGCCTCTTCGTTACTGGTGATACCGATGCACTCGATCCCCATCCTGATCGCTGACGGGGCCAATAGGGCAAGGCCGGTGCCGTAGGCGTCGGCTTTCATGACTGCACAGATCTTGCTTTTACCGTCCACCAATTTCTGCAGGCGGGTAATGTTGTTCTCGAACGCAGCTTTATTGATCTCGAGCCAAGCATTGCTTTCAGTCGCACTAGCCGAAGCTACAGGGTCGGCGATTTGGGTATCGAGCAGTGGCGCAGCGAGGCTGACGCGGGTGCACGCGACCAGCGCTAGGGCAAGTGTCAGGTGGCTAAGGGTGTGTCGCTTCATGGGAGTCGTCCATAGCAAGTCATGCGGCGGATTGTGTTTCTGCGGGCGTGTTGCCCGACGCCACAAGTCTCCAGCAGGCGGGCAGACGACAAATGTCGTACTGGCGGGCGATGGCGACGGAAATTGCTGTAATAGTGCGTTTAACGACTGTTTTCGCTGTATCGGGGCGGCAGTACTGGTGAAGCCTGGCTCACAGCAATGGCATAAGGCGGATACAGCGGTCATCAATACTCCTACATGATCGACCCCGCCTCCCCTTGGTGTTTCAAGCGATTTGTTTGGGGCCGTCAGATGAGCTGGTCCGCTACTGGGCCTTGACGACGTAGCACGCGTTGTACGAGTGGCCGGATAATGGTCATTTAGCGCTGCGCTATTTGCCAGGCTTGACCGCGAAGATGGTGATCGCGAGTGATATCAGGTTTGTGCCAACGCAGGAGCCTCCAAAGGACGTGCCTGCGCTGCCCCCCCCCCCGATGCAGTGAAGTTCGCGCAGAATTTCGCTGAAAACCTTTGGGCTGCCGCTCAGCCCAGCGCGGCCGCATTGCACAACAACAAGTGAAGCTGCTGTCGTAAATTTGCCCTTTGATAGGGTGTCAGCCGATTCCGCTGTGAATGATAGCTTTACAGCCGAAACAGTCACCCGAGCATGCTTCAAACAACAAAAAAGTCCGGCGCGGCTCACGCATGCTGAGCCATGGCCAAAGTGTCAGCGACAACACTTATAACAAGAGCAAAACAGCAACTTCCTTTCTACTGCCCTATTACAAACAACAACACCCAGGGACCCTATCCATGACATCTAAACGAATTCGCCTCGGCGCCTTGCTGTTCTCGTTGTGCGCCACCGCCGCCGTCCAGGCCAAGGAGTGGACTGAGATCCGCTTCGGCGTCTTTCCCCAGTACCCACCCTTCGAATCAGTCGCCGCCGATGGCAGCCTCCAGGGCTTCGATATCGAGTTAGGCAACGCCATCTGCACCAAGCTTCAAGTCAAGTGCACTTGGGTACACAACGAATTCGACGGGATGATCCCGGCCCTGCGCGCACGCAAATTCGACGCCATCATGTCGTCCATGGCCGTCACTCCCGCGCGTCTCAAGCAGATCGCCTTCAGTGACCGCCTATACCTCAGCCCCACCTCGGTGATTGTGCGCAAGTCGGCCGATTTCGGTGATACTCCCGAATCTCTCAAGGGCAAGCAGATCGGCGTTCTTCAGGGCTCGTTGCAGGAGGCCTACGCTCGCGCCAAGCTCTCCCCTCTCGGTGCCCAGGTCAAGGCTTACCAGTCTCAGGACCAGAACTACGCCGACCTGCTCAACGGTCGCCTAGACGCCACAGTCACAGACAAGCTTGAGGCTCAGCTGAACTTCCTGACCAAGCCAGAGGGCGCCAATTTCAAGAGCGGCCCGGCTATCAAGGACCCGACCCTGCCTCTGGACATCGCCATAGGCCTACGCACTACCGACACTGAACTCAAGGCACTGCTGGACAAGGGTATTGCAGCGATCCACGCCGACGGTACCTACGCTTTGATCCAGAAGAAGTACGTAGGCGAGCTGGACATCTACAACGAATGATCCCCTGACCTGATCGCCAGCAAGCCTGCAGCCACACGTGCGCGTGGGCGCGGGCCTGCCAGGCGATCAGTCTCTCCAGCGAGACCCTTTTGCGATGAACGACTTCTTCTCGAACGGACTACAGGGCTTCGGCCCGATGCTAGTCCAAGGCACTTGGATGACCGTCAAGCTGGCGCTGCTGGCACTGGCCCTGAGCCTGTTTCTCGGCCTGGTGGGGGCATGCGCCAAACTATCGCGTTCGCCCCTGGTACGCGTTCCAGCCACCCTCTACACCACGCTGATCCGTAGCGTCCCGGACTTGGTGCTTATCCTCCTGCTGTTCTACAGCCTGCAGATCTGGCTCAACGACCTGACCGAAGCACTGGGCTGGGACTATGTTGAGATCGATCCCTTCAGTGCAGGCGTGCTGACCCTGGGTTTCATCTACGGCGCGTACTTTACTGAGAACTTTCGCGGGGCAATCCTCAGTGTCCCCGCCGGACAGCTGGAAGCAGCCACCGCCTACGGCTTGAGCCGTTCCCAGCGGTTTAGACTGGTGCTGTTTCCACAGCTGATGCGCTTTGCCCTGCCAGGGCTTGGCAATAATTGGCTGGTGCTGCTCAAGTCGACCGCACTGGTGTCGATCATCGGCCTGGCGGACCTGGTAAAGGCCGCGCAAAACGCGGGCAAGACTACCAATGAGATGCTGTTTTTCCTGAGCATCGCCGGCCTCGTGTATCTGTTCATAACCACACTCTCAAACCGCCTGCTCAAGTACCTTGAACGGCGCTACAACAACGGTATCAAGGAGCTGGCCCGATGATCGAACTGCTTCAGGAATACGGGCTGGCCTACCTCTACAGTGATGGCAACGGCCTGTCCGGGCTGGCCATGACCCTCTGGCTATTTGTGGTCAGCATGGTGCTCGGTTTGGTGCTGTCGCTGCCACTTGCCCTGGCGCGGGTTTCGCGAAAAATATGGCTGCGTCTACCGGTGCAACTCTACACGTTCGTATTTCGCGGCACGCCGCTGTATATCCAACTGCTGATCTGCTACACCGGCCTGTACAGCCTCGAGGTGGTGCGCGATCACGCCCTGCTTGATCAGTTTCTTCGTAACGCCCTGAACTGCACCTTGCTAGCGTTCGTGCTTAACACCTGCGCCTACACCGTGGAGATCTTCGCTGGCGCCATCCACAACATCCCCCACGGCGAGATGGAAGCGGCCCAGGCTTATGGCCTGCGCGGTTGGAAGCTGAACCTGTTTCTGGTCCTGCCAGCAGCCTTGCGCCGCTCGCTGCCAGCCTACAGCAACGAACTGATCCTGATGCTGCACGCAACCTCGCTAGCGTTTACCGCAACCGTTGCCGACATCCTCAAAGTGGCACGCGATGCCAATGCCGCTACTTTTCTCACCTTTCAGGCGTTCGGCGTTGCCGCACTCCTGTACATGCTGTTGTCGTTTGCCCTGGTTGGCCTGTTCCGGCTGGCCGAGCGCCGCTGGATGCGCTTCCTGAACCCTACCCGAGGCTGATCCGATGCCCTTTTCTGCCCTGTCCGTGCCCATGACCGAAACCACCTCCACCGCCACCACCCTCACCACCACCAGCAAACTCAGCGTCGACGGTTTGCACAAATACTATGGTGACCACCAAGTGCTCAAGGGCGTGTCCTTACATGCACGCAAAGGCGACGTGATCAGCCTGATCGGCGCCAGCGGCTCGGGTAAAAGCACCTTTCTTCGCTGCATCAACTTCCTTGAGCAACCCGACGCTGGCAGCATCACGCTCGACGGCCAGACCCTGCAGATGCGCCCCGGTACACGTACTCCAGCACCGGCGCAACTACAGAACCTACGCACGCGCCTAGCCATGGTGTTCCAGCATTTCAACTTGTGGAGCCACCTTACGGTGTTGGAGAACATCTGCTTGGCACCACGCAAAGTCCTAGGCATCAGCGCCAAGGAAGCCGAAGCACGCGCCCGCATCTACCTGGACAAGGTCGGCCTGCCGACCCGTGCTGCCGAGCAGTATCCCGCGTTTCTGTCTGGAGGCCAGCAACAGCGCGTGGCCATTGCCCGCGCGTTGGCCATGGAACCGGAAATCATGCTTTTCGACGAGCCCACCTCAGCGCTCGACCCTGAGCTAGTGGGTGAAGTGCTCAAGGTGATACAGACGCTCGCCGAGGAAGGACGTACCATGCTCATGGTCACCCACGAGATGGGCTTTGCCCGCCAGGTGTCAAGCCAAGTGCTGTTCCTGCATCAGGGGCTGGTCGAAGAACACGGCGGCGCCGAAATCCTCGACCAGCCCCAAAGCGAGCGGCTACGGCAGTTCCTTTCCAACCGTCTGAAGTGAAACTACACCAACCATGGATATCAAGGCCAAGACGTCCCACTATGGGGAACTGGACCGCATCGACGAAGCCATCATCAACGTACTGCGCCATGAAGGACGGATTACCTATGAGAAGCTCTCGACCCTCGTTCACCTGACGCCCAGGCCCTGCCTTGAGCGGGTGCGTAAGCTCGAACGGCGCGGGGTGATTCGTGGGTATGGTGCGATAATCGACTTACAGACAGTCTCGCCGGGCTTGTTGCTGCTAGTCCTTGTGGCCTTGTCCAACCAGAGCGGACGCGCCGCGCAAAGAGCCTTCGAGGCTACCGTGCGCGCCTGTCCACAGGTCCATGAGTGCCAACTGATAAGTGGTCACTTCGACTATAGCTTGCGTATGCGCTGTCGCGACATGGAGCACTACCGGGTGCTGACCGAAACCTGGATGAGCGACGACGAACTGCACATCGACAAACTGGTCGCCCATCCAGAACTCGCAGCGATCAAGAGCACTGCTGCGCAGATATAAACCGCCTATCACGCGACGGGCCTTGTTAGGCCCTAGCGCTTGAAAACCGGCACGCACGTGCGCTAATCCGCACAGGCCTGTTACAAGCTCAACCCCACGCGATTCCGGCGCATCGACCCTGCCAGCAGGTCTCTTGCGCTGGAGGCTCGAACTCGTCCGATTCAACGTATCGAGCGATCGTCAACCGGTCATCATCGGGTAGGTACTGCACGCGATGCACCGCCACTTCACTCCGGCAGACAAAGACCGCAGCACTTGCCCGTGCGGTCAGTCTTGAAGGCAACGGTTGACTGTAGGCATCTCGGTACATCAGGTTCGGGGGGCGTGTGGTTCAAGTCGTCAATGTAGAAGTCGATTGCCTTGCCACTGGCATCTGCGCCAGTGAACGGATTGGGCTGAGTGCCCTTGGCTTGCATCACACTGAAGAAGGAACGCTGCGCATCACTCACGTTGCGTAACATTACAAGCTGAAAACAAAATCCCCACCTGAGGAGGTGGGGATTAGGGTCATTCGAAAATTACTTCCGAGGCGAAAGATGAATGCCGGCGATCATGCATCGAACTGAGCCCCCAGCCATCTCGATGGTCGGAACATCCAGCGGCACCAGCCTGGCAGACCGCTCGATGCGCTGCCGCTGTTCGGTCGTCAGACTATCGAAAGCCCTGCGAGAGAGCGCCAAGATGCGTCCATCTTTGCCAGAAAGCTCAATGGCGTTACCGGCAAATTCATTGATCTGCTGGTTGGTCAGGTCAATAACATCTCGTCCAGACTCCATCAGGCGCATGCGGACTTCCTCTGCGCGAGGCTTGCTGGTGAAGGTACCGAAGCCAACGAGGGCGAATTCAGTGGCCACGCACATCAGCACGTTGGTGTGATAGATCGGCGCACCCTTCTCATCCGCCGTATCGAACACCATCGGCTCAAAATTGAAGTGAGTGCTGAACCGCTCCAAGGCAATCGGATCGGCACGATTGGAGCGAGCGGCGTATGCCACCCTGGACATGTGATCGAAAACCATCGCCCCGGTACCCTCGAGGAACAGCTCATCCTGTTCAAGGCCCGAGTAATCGATCACATCCTGAACCCGGTAATCCTGCTTGAGCATCTCTATGACGTCTGCACGACGTTCGCGCCGACGATTCATGGAATACATCGAGTAAATAGCGACGTGCCCACCAGGGTGCGTTGAGAACCAATTGTTGGGAAATACGGAGTCAGGTGTGTTGTTCTCGCCGAAGTCATCAAAGAGATGCACCCTGACACCTTCAGCTTCCAGCCGCCCTGCGGCCTGAGTGACCTCATCCCGTGCTATCTCGGAGAGTGTTTGAGCGGCGATATCAGGGTTGCTGCTCTGGAACGAGTTATCCGCTGCCGTTTCTGGGTTAGGGGTGAAGGCATGGGGCCTGACCATCACCACCGCAGCAGGCGCTTGAATCGAACGCGTAGGAAATGCCATCTCGATATTCCGTTATGAATCTGATCTTAGAGTTATGCAACGCGGCGGATGCGTTTCTTGGCGGAGCGACCACGGGTGTGGCTGAACAAATCCTTAGGGTCATCTTCAACCCACGGAACGAGATCGATCTTGGTGCCCGCGCCACGCTTTTGTGCCTGCTCGAGGACATATCGCAACACCGAGTAGTCTTCCAAGGCGAACCCGACAGAGTCAAAGACGGTAACTTGGTCATCGCTTTGGCGACCCTGCTCCTCACCCGTCAGCACACGCCACAGGTCCACAACGGGCGAGTCGGCTTCGAGCTGCTGGATATCACCTTCTATACGGGTTTGTGGCTCGTACTCAACAAACACCCTGGCCTTACGCAGCACATCAGCATGCAATTCAGTCTTGCCTGGGCAGTCGCCACCAACGGCGTTCAGGTGCATCCCTGGCTCAAGCATTTCAGGTGTGATGATGGTGGCGTAGGCCTTATCGGCTGTTACAGTCGTCACGATGTCCGCACCCCGCACTGCCTCGGCAACGCCCTGGGCGCGGGTGATTTTCAGGTCAGTGTATTCCTGCAGGTTGCGGATGAGTTTGGCGGTTGCCTGAGGGTCGACGTCATAGGCGACGATCTCCTGGATGCCAAGGTGCTTATGGAACGCGAGCGCTTGGAACTCGCTTTGAGCGCCGTTACCAATGAGGGCCATCTTCCGAGAGTTTGGGCGAGCCAAAGCTTTGGCCGCCATCAGGGAGGTTGCCGCTGTGCGCAGAGCTGTCGCAATTGTCAGCTCAGACAACAGCACTGGGTATCCCGTCTGGACGTCCGCCAGTACGCCGAAGGCCATCACGGTGTGAAGATCCTTGAAGGTATTGGATGGATGCCCATTCACATACTTGAATGCATACTGGTTATTGTCAGCGACAGGCATCAACTCGATCACCCCTACCGCCGAGTGACTGGCTACCCGTGCTGACTTGTCAAACTCCGGCCAGCGCTTGAAGTCGTCGCGAATCACTTCCGAAAGCTCACCCAGAAATTCAACTACGCCGACATCACTGACCAGATCGGACATAGTAGGCACGTCGATGAAATGCGTCATTTTTATGCACCTTGAAAGTGCGCCCGCCTTAATAAAGTGCGTTGAGGGCGCTATTTGTGATTGTGTTGACCTCCTGAATTTTGATGAAGAACTGGAGCAGTTTGAAGCGTGCAGGTTGCCATATTTTACAAATTTCTAGACAATCTGCTCACAAAAAACAGCAATATGGATGGAATGCAGCACATGGACACCACTGATCGTGATCTGATCGCCCTTCTCAGAGACAACGCTCGCACCCCAGTAATGACCCTGGCCAAGAAGCTGAAGGTTGCTCGTGCAACGGTTCAGAACCGTATCGCCAAGCTCGAGGAGCAAGGCATCATCATGGGCTATACGATCCGACTCCAGTCCGACGCCATCGGGCATGGGGTGAGGGCTATAACCAGCATCAGCATCAGTGGGCACCATGCTGCAGAGGTAAAACACGCATTGCGCGGGCATCCGAACGTGGTGGCCATCCACACCACCAACGGAAGATGGGATCTCATGGCAGAGCTTCGAGCAGACACTTTGGAGGCCTTCGACAAGGCGCTGAACACCATTCGCTCCATTCAGCACATCGAAAACACCGAAACCAGCATCCTCCTGTCGACCTTCAAGATGTAATCCGAAACGATCATTTGCGCACCATGCTAGTGCGATTTTGCATATTGCTCATAATCACGAGCACTTTGCTACTACAGCGCCCACTGGTGAGCAGTTTGTAGCGTTCCGATTGGCAACTATGGCTGGCAGAATGGCCATTCCCACCCATTCAGATAGATCTTAAAGTGTAGCAAGCACAGAGGCTGGTTAAATTTTAAACATCTGCAAGCTTGGCGAATAGATGCCGTCGAGCGCGTGTTTACCGTGTTCGTATGTGTCACTCCATATAAGTATCGCTGAGCTGTTCTGCAAATTTAAGCACCGCGACAAATTCACCTTCGAAGAGCGTGTGTAGCGGTTTTTACGAAAAAAGAATAAGAGGTCACATATGCACCAAACGTGCAACTCTCAAGATGCAGCAGCAGGCGATGGGCGCGAGCTGAAACGACGGCTACAGAACAGACATATTCAGCTCATTGCTATCAGTGGTGCCATCGGAACAGGGCTGTTCATGGGCTCAGGCAAAATGATCGCCCTCTCCGGTTCCTCAATCCTGCTTGTCTACGCGATCATTGGCTTCTTCGTTTTTTGCATCATGCGAGCGATGGGCGAAATGCTCCTTGCCAACCTTGAGATGGGCTCGTTTGCAGAGCTCGTCCACCATCATTTGGGCCCACGCGCCGGGTTTATTCTCGCTTGGTCGTACTGGCTGAGCTGGGTCGTAGTCGCGGTAGGTGATGTTGTTGTGGTGGCAGGCTTCTTACAATATTGGTTCCCTGACCTTCCTACGTGGATACCCGCCTTTGGCACAATGTTCCTGCTAGTAGCGCTCAACATGCTGGCGGTGAAAGCCTTCGGTGAGGTGGAGTTCTGGTTCGGTCTCATCAAGATCATAGCCATCGTCGCGCTGGTACTCACTGGCCTCTACATGGTGGCTACGTCCTATACCTCTCCCGATGGCATCACCGCTTCGTTCAGTCACCTGGTACAACCCGGTGTGATGATGCCGCATGGCGTGCTTGGCTTCCTGGCTGGTTTCCAAATAGCCATTTTCTCCTTCGTGGGAACTGAACTCATCGGTACCGCTGCAGCTGAAGCTCACAATCCGGAGAAGACGCTGCCCAAAGCGATCAACACAATCCCGCTGCGGATTCTTCTATTTTACGTTGCCGCGCTCGCCTGTATTATCAGCGTGATTTCCTGGTCTCATGTGCCTGCAAACCGTAGTCCATTTGTTGAACTATTCATTCTGGGTGGCTTGCCCGCTGCTGCTGGCATGATCAACTTCGTAGTGATGACTTCAGCTGCCTCCTCAGCCAATAGCGGCGTTTACTCTGGCTCACGAATGCTCTACGGCCTGTCCCACAACAAGCAGGCACCCCAAGCCTTTGGGCGTTTGTCAGGCTCTGGCACACCAGTCCGCGCGTTGATGTTCTCAGGCTTTTGTATGACCATCGCGCTCACACTGCTGTTCGTCATCCCGGATGTGATGGGTGTATTTACCCTGGTTTCGACTATCTCGGCGGTTATGGTTGTGGTGACTTGGTCCTTGATCCTCCTCTCGTACCTAGCATATCGACGTACCAGTACGGAAGCTCACCAGCGCTCAACCTTCAAGCTTCCTGGCGGCAGGTTCACCGCAGTGCTCTCCTTGGCGTTTCTCATGTTCGTGCTGTGCCTGCTGGCACTGGAGGCTGATACACGAACAGCGCTCTACGTAATGCCGTTCTGGTACATCGGTTTGCTGCTTGCCTACCACCGAAGCGCAAAGGCATCAGCCCCTCTAGCTATGACGGCTTCGTGAGGAAGCGCTCGTGACCTCGACGACCGCAGGTATCAAACTCGACGCCCTGACCAAGGAGCGCATCAAGGAAGCCGCTGGACTACTGGATCGCACCCCTCACTGGTTCATGAAAAAGGCAGTGATGTACTGGCTGGAGAAAGTTGAGGCAGGTGCCGGCGTTGCTGAGATGCTGAGCGAGACCGAATTAGACGATGATGAACGGCTGAACAGCGTGCTGAGTCGACAGCGATTGCTGAATGCCGACTAGCGAAACAAGACGACCGCAGCCAAAGACTGCGGTCGTCTTATTTGGACTACTTTTTTTCAAAGGCCCTACAGGCCGACATCAACCTGAGCGAGACAGTGCTGGAAACTTTCCAGGAATACTGTTTCTGCCATGGTCATCCTTTGCTCCCTATTCCAGAGCAAGTGCAAATCCGCGTTGACGATACCTTCTGCGGGCGGCAGCCGCCATATCAGCCCCTTTTCCACATCTTCAAGGAAGAGGTGTTCAGGCATGCAGCCGACTCCGAAACCTGCACAAACTAGCCGCTGAACTTCCTCTACGCTAGGAGAGGAAGCAACGATGCGCCCCGTGAACCCATGCTGGTCACGGAACATCGCAAGCGGAGATAGGTTGCCTCCTAACTGGTCACTCACGAAGCTCACGAAATTCTCTCCTCGTAGAGACTCAAGCGTCACATCGCTGCGTCCGAACAATCGGTGGCGCAAGCCACAGAAGAACGCATAGCGTTGGCTAAGCAATAGGCGTTGTTCCAGTTTGGGTTGGGGGATGCGACACAAGCCAACACCGGCAGTGGCAGTCTTCTGGAGCAGAGAGCTGATGATGTCCGCACTGCGCATGACATCAATTTCCAGCTCAACACGTGGATGCGCCTCATGGAAATCCCCCAGAAAATCATCGTACAACTTTGACTGCACCCGACTAACGCTCAGTATCCGCACCTTGCCTACTACGTCATCGCTTTCCTTTTCCACCGCTGCACTTATGCGCGATACGTCGCCATAAATATCGATGGCGATACGCAAAACATCCTCACCTGCAGCCGTGAAGTCGAAACGCGGGCCACTTCGGAAAATGAGAGCGCAGCCGAGCTGCTCCTCCAGACGTCTAAGCGCCTGGCTCACCGCTGACTGGGTTACGTGCAATCTCGCTGCAGCCCTGCTGATGCTGCCCTCTTGGCCAATCGCAAGGTAGGTACGCAGCAGGTTCCAGTCCAGGCGGTCGTTCAGGAATCGACGCCCTTCCCATTTGTTGACCAAAGCATCAGATCTTGAAGTTGGCGGATTCATTTACGGGCCCATTAGTAGCGCAGCTAATACGACGGATAAGAATTAGCAAATTGACTAATCATAGCCTCAAGGCGATAAATCTCGAAAGCGCCAAACAGAGCGCGACCGGCTTAGCCAAACCTGCCCACCTGCCTATAACTCTAAGAAGGGCCTTGCATGCATACGTCAAACCAGCCGCGTCGTGCGGCGGCTGCCGCATTTGTCGGCACCACCATCGAGTTCTACGACTTCTACATCTACGCCACGGCGGCTGCACTCGTGCTGGGTCAGGTGTTCTTCCCGAGCAGCAACCCCTTGCTCAGCACCTTGGCGGCATTCGGCACCTTCGCCGTAGGCTTCGTTGCCCGACCGATGGCAGGCATGGTCTTCGGCCATCTGGGCGATCGACTGGGCCGCAAGAAAATGCTGCTGGTCACCATGGTTCTCATGGGCTTGGCCACCACTGGCATCGGTCTACTACCCAGCTACGCCAGTGCTGGCATCTGGGCCCCCATCGGACTGATTGCCCTTCGAATTGTCCAGGGGATCTCTGTAGGTGGTGAGTGGGGTGGTGCCGTCCTGATGGCCAGCGAGCATGCGCCGGCCAAACGCAAAGTGTTCTACGCCTCGTTCGCTCAGCTCGGCAGCCCGGCTGGCCTGCTGCTCGCACTGATCGCATTCCGCCTGGTGTCTTCCTTGGAGCCCGAAGAGTTTCTGAGCTGGGGTTGGCGTCTGCCATTCCTGGCCAGCGGCGTCCTGATGCTGGTGGGTCTAGCTATCCGCTTCGGCGTCGAGGAAAGCCCTGAGTTCCAAGCCGCCAAGGCCAAGCAAGAGGTCGTCAAATACCCGGTGCTTGAAGTAGTACGTGACTGCTGGAGACAGATCCTGTTCGCCGCCCTCGCGGTGACCATCGGCTCCGCCGGTTTCTTCTTCACCAACACCTTCATGATCACCTACGTCACTACCTACCAAGGTATCCCCCGGGCAACCATCCTCGACTGCCTGTTCCTGGTGACCATCCTGCAGTTCTTGACCCAGCCAATGGCAGCGCTGCTCGCGGAGCGTATCGGTGAAGGCCGCTTCCTCAAGTTGATAGCCCTGCTGTGCATGGCTGTGCCTTACCCCATGTTCATGCTGGTCGGCACCCAGAATCTGGTGCTGATGACAGCCGGCATTGCCCTGGCGGTAGTAACCCTTTCAGCCCTGTATGCGGTGATTGCCGGCTACATGACACAGGCCTTCCCTGCTCACCTGCGCTACTCCGGTATCTCGCTCGCCTACCAGTTGATTTGCGCCATCGCCGGGGGCAGCACGCCGATCATCGGCACGTTGCTGGCCGACCGCTTCGCCGGCCAGTGGCTGCCACTCGCCGTGTTCTTCACCGCGCTCTCCACGCTTTCCTTGATCGGCGTCTGTGGCCTCTCTCGCCTGCGTGGCGAGCAGCAGCAACCCACTCCCGCCATCGCTCGTTAAATCAGGAGTTTTCATGAGCAAGCCGCACAACATTAGCGATGTCGAATGGCAGGCACGCTGCGAACTGGCCGCGCTGTACCGGATGGTTGCGCACTTCCGCATGACCGATTTGATCGACACCCACATCACCCTGCGTATTCCTGGGCCTGAGCATCACTTCCTGATCAACCAATACGGCGTGATCTTCGACCGGATGCGCGCCAGTGATCTGGTACGCATCGACCAACATGGCAATGTGGTCGACCAGGCCAATGGCGAGCGCCGGGTGAACGCAGCTGGCTTCGTGATCCACTCGGCGATCCACATGGCACGACCGGACATGCACTGCGTGATCCACACCCACACCGCAGCCGGCATCGCCGTCTCGGCTCAGGAGCACGGGTTGCTGCCGATCAGCCAGCATGCATTGAAGTTCTACGAAAAGCTGGCGTACCACCAATACGAGGGCATCGCCCTGTCTCTGGATGAACGCGAGCGCCTCATCGCCGACCTCGGCACGCACAAAGCAATGATCCTGCGAAACCACGGCCTGCTGGCCGGCGGAGCCAGTGTTGCCGAGGCCTTCCACGAGATTCACTTCCTGGAGCGCGCCTGCCAGGCGCAAGTACAGGCATTGGCCGGCGGCAGCAAGCTCATCTACCCCAGCGAAGAAGTCTGCCGCCACACCGCCGCGCAGTTCCAACGCGACGAGTCAGCGCAAATCATCAGCCTGAGCTGGAACGCCGCCCTGACCTTGATCGAACACCAACGCGAGTCGTACTGCTCATGAAACCGCTGGTACTGCTTTCAACCGACCAGGCACTTCTGGGCCAACTGCAGTCTGCCTTCGCTCGCAGTGCTCCCCAGTTACGCGTAGTGCTGGCCAACGATCCCGCAGCTCAGGAGGCACAGGTAGCCGCTTGCTGGTTCCCTCCCGTAGGCAGCCTCAGCGCATTACCCAACCTGAAGCTGATCCACTCAGTGGCTGCTGGTGTTGATCACCTGGCCAACGACCCGAGCCAGCCAGCATTGCCAGTGTGCAGAGTCGTAGACCCAGCTCACCGCCAAGGCATGGCGGAGTATGTTCGCTGGGCGGTCATCCACTACCACCGGGACTTCGACCGAGCACTTGCCCAACAGCAGCAACAGGTATGGCAACGTCATCCTCAACGCTTCGCTGGTGAATACCGCATCGGCGTCATGGGGCTCGGCTCCCTCGGAGGGGCTATTGCCGGCGAGTTGGCCGAGGCCGGATATGCTGTCCGAGGTTGGTCGAGGAGTGCCAGGCAGCTGAGCGGCATGCGCACATTCTCGGGCCCAGCCGAGTTCGATCAGTTCCTGGATGGCCTCGACCTGTTGATCAACCTGCTGCCATTGACCGATGCCACTCGCGGCATCCTCTGCCAGAAGACCTTTGAAGCCTTGGCGCCAAACGCGGCAGTGATCAACTGCGGACGCGGGCAGCACCTGCAGGTGGATGACCTGGTCAACGCCGTCAACAGTGGCCGACTGCGCGGTGCGCTTCTCGATGTGTTCGAGAAAGAGCCGCTGCCATTGGACAGCCGCCTCTGGAACACGCCGGGAATCGTCGTCACACCCCACATGGCCTCATGCGCTTCCCACGATTGTATTGCCCAGCAAGTAGCCGAGAACGCTCGACGTCTGGCCTGTGCTGAACCACTCCTGAACCAAGTAGACCCCGCGCTCGGATACTGATCCCACCGCCTGTTTGAGGATTCACATCATGCATACATGCAATGGCACACGGCTGTGGGACAGCCTCATGGACATGGCCAAGGTCGGCCCAACCGCCAAAGGCGGCAACTGCCGCTTGGCACTGTCGAAAGAAGACCGAGACGGACGCGAGCTGTTCGCAAGCTGGTGTCGCGAGGCCGGAATGAGCATCCATGTTGATGCCATCGGCAACCTATTCGCACGGCTGCCAGGTCGCAATGACGCCTTGCCCCCGGTGGTCATGGGCAGCCATTTGGACACCCAGCCGAAGGGCGGTCGCTTCGATGGCATCTACGGCGTACTTGCCGGCCTGGAAGTGGTACGTAGCCTTCAGGACAAAGGCCTGCAGCTCGAGCGCCCATTGGAAATCGCGGTCTGGACGAACGAAGAAGGCGCTCGTTTCACTCCTGCCATGCTCGGATCGGCGGTGTTCACGGGCGAGCTGCCCCTCGAACAAGCGCTGTCCAGCCGCGATGCTGAAGGCGTCAGCGTTGCCGAAGCGTTGGAGCAAACCGGCTACGCAGGTGAGCTACCTCTGGGCCGTGAGTTCGACGCGTACTTCGAAGCACACATCGAGCAAGGCCCAATCCTGGAGGACGCCGGCCTGCCCGTAGGGTTGGTCACGGGTGGGCAAGCGATCTGCTGGCTGGACATCGAGATCAGTGGCCAGGCCGCTCACGCAGGCACCACGCCAATGCCTCTACGCCGCGACTCCTTGTTCGGCGTAGGGGAAATGATCACCGCACTGGAACAACTGTCACGCGACTTCGCGCCCAAAGGCCTTGTTACCGTTGGCCAATTGCAGATCGCTCGCTCTTCCCGCAACACCATCCCTGGCCACGTGGCGTTTACCCTCGATCTTCGCCACCACGAAGATGCCGCCATCGCAGACATGGAAGCCAGCGCCCGTGCACTCATCGACCAAATCGCCACCAAGCGTGGCTTGGAAGTTCAGATCAACCGCCACTGGCTGAGCCCAGCCACGCCTTTCGACCCGGCCTGCATCGATGCAGTACGCAAAGCCATCGAAGGCCTGGGCTACCCGTACCAGCCAATCGTCAGCGGCGCCGGCCATGACGCCATTCACCTGGCCCGTCACTGCCCAACCACCATGGTGTTCATCCCCTGCGTCGGCGGCCTGAGCCATAACGAAGCCGAAGACGCCTTGCCCAACGACGTGACCATGGGCTGCGACGTACTGCTCAACGCCGTGCTGACCCGCGCCGACAGACGCTGACTTAACCAGATCCACCCAGGCGTCCAGCCAATTCAAGAAAGCTGGGCCCACGGGAACGCTTTGCCCAAAAACAAGAAATAGCCGCTCCGCCTTCAGCTGCCAATAACAACCAGAACCCATCTTTCGGGAGAAAATGGCAATGACCAGCCCTGCGTACACCGAGGTTGCCAGCGCGCAACCACAACGCACCGCCGACATGAAAAAAGTCGCGGTCGCCAGTGTGATCGGCACCACCGTTGAGTGGTATGACCTGTTCCTCTTCGCCACGGCCTCGGCCCTGGTATTCAACAAGATCTTCTTCCCAGGCTTTGATCCCCTGGTAGGCACCCTCCTCGCTTTCGGCACCTTTGCTTCAGCCTACGGCGCCCGGATGATCGGCGCCGCTCTCTTCGGTCACTTCGGTGACCGCCTGGGCCGTAAATCGATGCTGCTCATCTCGCTGCTGACCATGGGCGCGGCCACCTTCGCCATCGGCCTGCTGCCGAGCTATGAGTCGGTGGGCATCTGGGCGCCGATCATGTTGCTGACCCTGCGCATCATCCAGGGCCTGGCCTTGGGTGGGGAATGGGGCGGCGCTGTTCTGATGGCCGTGGAGCACGCCCCCAAACATCAGCGTGGACTGTACGGCTCGTGGGTTCAGATCGGCGTACCTGCGGGGACGATGCTGGCCAACCTCGTGTTCCTGATGTTCGCCACCACGCTGACCAACGAGCAGCTGCTGGATTGGGGATGGCGTGTACCGTTCCTGCTCAGCGTTCTGCTGATCGGATTGGGCTTGTACATCCGCCTCAACATCCATGAAACGCCGTCGTTCAAAGCGGTGGAGAACAAAGGCACCCAAGTCAAAGTGCCGCTGTTCGAAGTGTTCCGCAAATACTGGAAGCAGGTAGTCCTGGGTGGTGTGGCAACAATGTCCACTGGCACCTCCTACAATCTCATCGTGGCCTTCGGCCTGACCTACGGCACCCAGACCTTGGGCTTCACACGTGGCGAAATGCTCACGGTTGTTCTGATTTCCTGCGCTGCCTGTATCGCCATGCTGCCGTTCTTCGGCGCCCTCTCCGACAAGGTTGGCCGCAAGCCGATCATCATCGGCGGGATCATCGCCGAGGCGCTCGTGGCTTTCCCGATGTTCTGGCTGATGGATTCCAAAGTTCTCGGCTTGGCGTTCGCCGGTTACATGCTGATGATGACGGCATTCGCGGCCAACTACGGCCCCATTGCCACATTCCTCGCGGAGTTGTTCGGCACTCGAGTTCGTTACTCGGGCCTGTCGATCAGCTACATGCTTTCCGGCCTACTCGGAAGCGCCGCAACGCCTCTGGTTACCACCGCATTGCTGTCGTGGACTGGCAAAGGCTCATCGATTGCCTGGTACATGATCGGCTCAGCCGTTGTTTCTCTGATCGCGCTGCTGCTACTCACTGAGACCTTTAAACGGGATATCGACCAAGCACGGCAGTAATTCCGTGCTGTACCCCCGAGTTTCTCTCGCCACCCAGGCGAGTGTTTCCTACTTCCGTTTGAAGAGTTTCCAGATGAACAAATACCTGATGAGTGCAGGCGTTTTCGCCTTGTCCCCCTTCGCTCAAGCCGATCTGGTGGGCGACAGCCATGCGAACCTTGGCCTGCGCAACTTTTACTTCAACAACGACTTTCGCGACCAAGCCGGTAGCCTCGGCCAGAGCAAAACCGAAGAGTGGGCCCAGGCCTTCGTGCTCGACTTCAAATCCGGTTTTACCGATGGGCCAATCGGAGTCGGCCTGGATGCCTTAGCCTTGATGGGTGTAACGCTTGATAGCGGCGATGGTCGCCACCGGGGCAGCAGCATGATCCCCGACGACGGCAGTGGCGCGGCCAAACAGTGGAGTCGCCTGGGCGTGACACCCAAGCTGAAGGTCGCCAACACCGAACTGCGATACGGCACGCTGATGCCCAAGCTGCCGGTGCTGACCTACAACGATGGTCGCCTGCTGCCCCAAACGTTCGAGGGGGCCCAGATCACCTCAACCGACCTGGATGACCTGACCCTTACCGGCGGACGCCTCAATCGTGCTACGGGCCGTGCCTCCAGTGACCGTACTGGATTGGCCGTAGCCGGCGGCACCCGTGAGAGCGACCAGTTCCTCTTCGCGGGTGGCGACTACCGGATCGGCAAACAACTCACGGCGCAATACTACGTTGCCAACCTTGAGGACTATTACACCCAGCACTTCGTAGGCCTCAACCACACGCTTACACTCTCCGAAGGGCAATCGCTGCGAACTGATCTGCGCTACTTCCGCACCTTCTCCGATGGAGCCAACGACTCTGCTGCTGGTCGCGCAAGTGGATACCGCGTGGGCGGCTACACCGAGGACGGTGACGGCAAGATCGATAACCATACCTGGAGCGCCGCGCTGACCTATTCCGTCCAGGGCCACGCGCTCATGGCCGGCTATCAGGAGGTGTCGGATGGAAGCAACTTCGTCCAGCCGAACCAGGGCTCCCTCAGCGGCAAGGGCGCAGGTGGTGCCAGTGTCTACCTCTTCACCGACCGGATGCTCGCGAGCTTCAACCGAGCGGGCGAGCGTACCGCGTTTGCCCAGTACAGCTATGACTTCGCCGCTGCCGGCGTACCTGGCCTGAAATTCTCCCTGATGTACCTGAAGGGTGAAGACATCCGCACCACCAGCGGCAATGACGCGTCCGAGTGGGAACGGGATGTGGGCCTGGACTATGTCATCCAGGACGGTGCGCTAAAAGGCCTCGGCCTGGCTTGGCGCCATGGATTGCTGCACTCCGCAATCGACCCCAACCAAGAGCAGAACCGACTCATCGTCAGCTACACCCTGGCGCTCTTCTGATCTCTGACCACGTGCTGCCGGCGAGCCGGCGGCACATCTTCGCTTCAAGGAGCTCTCAATGAAACGCATACACAGCGCCCCTGGCACCATTAGCCCAGTGGGCCCCTACTCCCAAGCCGTGGTCAGCGGCCACTTGGTGTTCACCGCCGGCCAAATCCCATCGCTGGGCAGCCTGGAAGAACAGCCCGACAATTTCAAAGACCAGGTCAGGCAGACCTTCTCCAACCTTGCCGCGATCCTCGAAGCGGCGGGCTCCAGCCTTTCCCACATCGTCAAGGTGAACGCCTACCTGACAGACCCCGATCAACTGGTGCCCTTCAACGAGGTGTACAAGGAAATCCTTGGCCATGCACCACCCGCACGTACAACCGTCTGCGTGCAGTTGTGGGGCGTGAGCTTGGAAATCGACTGTGTGGCCGAGCTGATCGACATGGAGCGCGGGCAATGAACGACGACCTGATCGCAAAACTACGGGAGGTGAGCTTCGCCACGCTGGGCCACTTCCTCGAGCGCGGGTTCGTCAGCCATGAAGTCCGCGCAATGGTGCCGGGCGGTCGCGTTGTTGGGCGCGCCGTGACGCTTCGCCTGGCCGAGCCAGATGCCATCGCTGTCAACCGCGCCCTGATCGCCCTGCAGCCAGGAGACGCCCTGGTGATCGACATGACGGGTGACCATGCCCACGCTTGCGTGGGTGCGGTCACGCAGTTTGCGGCTCGCTGCGCGGGTGCCGCCGGCATCATCGTCGACGGCTTAGTCACCGACATCAACGAACTGCGTACCTGCCAATTGCCGGTGTTCGCTCGTGGCACCACTCAGCTGACTACCAAGCTGATCGGCGGCCAAACGAGTCAGGTAAACGTACCCGTGAACTGCGCGGGGGTTGAAGTCCATCCCGGCGATTATGTCCTGGCCGATGACAACGGTGTGCTCATCTTGTCAGCGCGAGAGTTGGCAACAGTAATAGACAAAGCGCTGCATTCCGACCTCACTGAACCTAATTTACTGGGGCGCCTGCGCAATGGCGAACCGCTCTACGAGGTGTTAGCTACGAGTATCGGAAACGGCTAGCTCAACCGAGTGACGCTGCTCGTAAATAGCTGATTGGGAAACCTGCCGGTCACCTTTAGGCGCTACAAGCCATAGAGCAAAAATCGCCACTAAGGCGCTACCCGAGGCGTTAGTAGAAACACCTGCGGCTCTTCTCGGCGTAGGTGGCTGTTGAACGTGTGAGAAATCGGCTCGAACCACTCTACCCGGAGGGACGGAGAATGGGAGGCGCCCCCCGCGCCCCCACGCTCTAGCTACCTCAACAAAGGTGAACCACGTTATACAGCCAGTGAACGCTCACGCAATTCCCCATTAAGGATGCGGTCGTTTTCGCTGTAGTCGACCGGGCAGTCGATCACGTGCACACCGGGGTTGGCAATGCAGTGATCCAGCAGCGGCAGCAAAGCATCAGCACTGTCAACTCGGTAACCATTGGCACCGTAAGCTTCGGCGTATTTGACGAAGTCCGGGTTGCCGTAGTCCAGGCCGAAATCGGTGAAGCCCATGTTGGCCTGCTTCCAGCGGATCATGCCGTAGCCGTCGTCACGCAGGATCACCACGGTGATGTGCATGCCCAGACGTACAGCCGTTTCCAGCTCCTGGCTGTTCATCATGAAGCCGCCGTCACCACACACCGAAATCACCGGGCGGTCCGGGTGCACCAGGTGCGCCGCCATCGCCGATGGCAGGCCGGCGCCCATGGTCGCCAGGGCGTTGTCCAGCAACACGGTGTTCGGTTTGTGCGCCTTGTAGTTACGGGCGAACCAGATCTTGTAGATGCCGTTGTCCAGGGCAACGATGCCTTCGGACGGCAGCACGCGACGGATGTCGGCAACCAGGCGCTGCGGGTAGACCGGGAAGCGGTTGTCGTCACCACCTTCGGCGATCTGTGCTTCGTTGGCTTCACGGATGGCCATCAGGCGGGTGAAGTCCCAGTGCGACGTGTCGTTCAGCGCTTCGCTGATCTGCCACACGGCGTTGGCGATGTCGCCGATCACTTCAACCTGCGGGAAGTACACGGCATCGACTTCGGCGGAGCGGAAGTTGATGTGGATGACTTCGGTGCCGCCACGGACCATGAAGAACGGCGGCTTCTCGATCACGTCGTGGCCAATGTTGATGATCAGGTCGGCCGCTTCGACGGCGCGGTGAACGAAGTCACCCGACGACAGGGCGGCGTTACCCAGGAAGCGTGGGTGGCGCTCGTCGACCACACCTTTACCCATCTGGGTGGTGATGAACGGGATGCCGGTCTTGTCGATCAGTTGCTTGAGGACCTTGGCGGTCATCTTGCGGTTGGCGCCAGCGCCGATCACCAGAATTGGGCTGCGAGCATTCTCCAGTTTCTCAACCGCTGCCTCGACGGCCTTGTGTTCTGCCAGCGGTCGCCGGTGCAGGCTTGGTGGAATCGGCAAACTGTCGGTCTGTTCAGCCGCGATGTCCTCTGGCAATTCCAGGTGAACGGCGCCCGGTTTTTCTTCTTCAGCCAGGCGGAACGCTTCACGCATGCGGGCCGGGATGTTATCGGCCGAGGCGAACTGATGGGTGTACTTGGTGATGGGGGCCATCATGCCGCACACGTCGATGATCTGGAAGCGGCCCTGCTTGGACTTCTTGATCGGTTTCTGGCCAGTAATCATCATCATCGGCATGCCGCCTAGGTACGCGTAAGCGCTCGCAGTCACCAGGTTGGTCGCGCCAGGGCCAAGGGTCGACAGGCTGACGCCGGTCTTGCCAGTCAGGCGGCCATAGGTGGCGGCCATGAAGCCCGCGGACTGCTCGTGGCGGGTCAGTACCAGCTTGATCTTCGACTTGCGCAGGGATTCCAGCAGGTCGAGGTTTTCCTCACCAGGAATGCCGAACACATACTCGACACCTTCGTTTTCCAGGCATTGCACAACGACATCGGCGGCCTTGGTCATATCACTTCTACCCTCTGAGATTGTTGCGGAATTAAACGGACGAGGAACGGCAGTTCCTCTAGATTGACCCAGGCTTCTGGCGCCTTAGAACAACAAAACGGCCTGCAACCAAATGCGCTCTCCCTGTGCTCTATTTTCCACCAGCGCTTCATGTTGCCACTTCAGGACGACTCCGAATTCTGCAGTCTGATATTTCACCACAGGGCCAAATGCAGCGACCTGACCGCGGTTACCGTTCTCTCCAACCGATTCACCATGCTGCTCGTCATCGCTGACCTGTTTGTACAGATAGCCACTCAAACCCACCTGCCAGTGCTCATTTACGCTGTAGCCAAGGTGATAGTCGATGTTGACTTCTTTTCCAGATCGGTAATCCGTCTCACGGTTGTTCTCATTGATCATGTACAGCATCTTTGCACTGATCTCGAGTTCATCAATGGGGTTGGCTGTGATTGAATACCAAGGCGAGTACGACCACACATTCGTCCCGGGATTGAATAGTCGGTCTTTGTCATACGAGCCCGTGGGTGCGTAGACATCCACCCCGAGCATTTGGTGAACACGTGGCGAGCTCCAGCCCATAAAAAGTGGGGTAAAGGCGAGGTTGGCAAGCCCCGCGCTTTTGCCGCTATAGCGCACGCGGCCCTGAGGCGTGTTCGTGTACCAACTCACTTGGCCACTGATGTAAGGTTGCGCTGCTCGGCTGGCGAGTGTTGCACCGAACAAGGTGTAGTCGCTGTACACATAATCAAGGCATACGGCGAGCGCCTCATAACTGATGCTGAAGTCCTCGACACCCGACTGTTCATGACCATTTGCATCTTTCAGTTCTGTTGCCTTGTACGCAGAACTGTAAAGAAAGGTTGTCAGCCCTGGAGGTGGCATTCGGCCGGCGAGCACCGTGTCCAGTCCCAATGGGTACGCAGTACCGTTATACTCAGTCGCTTGAGCGGAAGTATTCAATAACAGGGTGGCGGCAGCACAAAAAACAGGGAAGCGGTTGCCGATCAGCAACGCAGGGGCACGCAGCATAAAGATGATCTCGTATGGATTGTTGTTGTAATTACGAAGATTCATGTCGTAGGCGCATCATTTCAGACAGCAGTGTTCCTCCTGTCGCCAGGTCACTTGCTCGGATTTGGGTGAATGCTTTAGTTGAACGCGACACCCTCGCCATAGTGGAGGATGCCGCGGCCATGATCATTGTGGTTGAGCGCTACCAGGCAGTAGTACCGCCGTCTACGCGGATATCCGTACCGGTGATAAATGAGCTTTCATCCGAAGCGAGGAATAGCGCCGTGGCAGCGACTTCTTCAGGTTTTCCCATACGCCCCAGCATGACCTTACCTACCATGGTCTCGGCCCACACAGGATCCTTCAACAGCGGGATGGTCTGCTTGGACTCGATCAGGCCGGGTGAAATGCTGTTAGCCCGTAGCCCGTGGGTTCGCCCCTCCAGCGCCAGCTGACGAGTCATCGACAGCACGGCACCTTTCGCTGCCGAATGAGCAATCCCGGGCAGCAGTTTGTAAGTGGACCAAGCGGACACAGAGGCTGTGTTGATGATCGACGCACCCGGCGACTTGATCAGTTCAGGCCAGGCGGCCCGCACCATGTGAAAGACCAGATTAACTTCCTGATCAATGGTGCGGTGCCAGTCCTCATCGGAGATCTGATCAACCCATCCGAAATAGGCCATTGCAGCGTTGTTGAACAGCACGTCCACACGGCCATATGTCGATACAGCGAGATCAACCAGCTTGGCACAACTGGCTGGGTCAGTCAGGTCGCAACGGCTGAGGGAAACCATATCGCCGCCCTCCCCCTTGACCATCTCAACTGTCTCTTCGGCAGATTCCGGATACACATCGCAGCCCACTACTTTGGCGCCCTGCCGAGCAAACATAAGGGCAGCGGCGCGGCCCATTGAGCCACCGGTACCAGTAATGATGCAGACCTTGCCTTTCAAACGATCGCTCATGTCGGTGTTCCTTGTTGTTATATGAACATTTCCAAGCGCAACATCTAAAATAAGACTGTGGAGTCGATAATTAAGCAAACTTTAGGGACTTGCTCACTTGGATGACTAGTCGAGCAAATCACCAAAGACTGTTGCGTGTGAGCAACAATAATCATCGGGGCTGAGGTGGTATCGCGTGGACTTATACCTTGGCCCGCGCCCTTCAGATATCACGCTGCCTGAACGTGCAAGCCCAGGATTTTCATAGCCTCAAGAAGATCTACGTGCATATCGTGCTGCCATAGCCAGTCAAATCGCTCGCTCAGCTCTTTGCCCAACATTTGCTGATTATCTAGTACATCAGGGTTACGAAACTCATAAAGCTCGCCCGCCTCCCACGACGTTCTTTGTGCACGGCAGGCGCGTGGGCGGCGTACGGCGTCGTATGCCTCCAGCACGGCTTCAGGCTGCTTGTTGACCACTTGTGGGTAGGCTAGCAGGCGCGCGAGTAGCCAGGCGTCTTCTAGGCCTTGACCAGCACCCGCACCTTGATGCGGCAGCATTGCGTGTGCCGCGTCGCCGATCACGGCCACGCGGCCATACGTGTAACTTGGCAGCTCTGGGAGGTCATGCAGTGCCCATAACGATGGGGTCGCAATACATGCCAACAGGATGCGTGCGGCGTCCCCCCAGCCCGTAAATGCCTGCAGCATTTCTGCCTGATTTGCAGTCCTGACCCAAGGCTCATCCTTCGGCCAGGTTGGATTGGGTTGGGTACGATTGGAGGTGAATGCGACCACATTGATCAGCCTCCCCTGTTTGACAGGGAATGTGAGGATATGACCATCCAGACCGAGGTACATCTGCGGCACATTCAGTAGGTGTTCATCAACCCCATGCGCCCGGTAGGCGCTGCGTAAATGCTGGCTGTCGATGAGGCCGCGGTAGGCGCAAGTACCACTGAACCGGGGTGAAACCAAGGGCTGCTGCAAGCCCTGGAGCACATGGTCACGAATCGATGACTTGATGCCGTCGGCGCCGATCAACAAATCACAGCAATGCTCACTACCATCGGAAAACGTAACGCGAACCCCCTCCTCATTCTGAACCACCTGTTGCGCACGCTTTCCAAACTGAGCGATACCCGATGGCAGCTGGCTGGCCAGCGCATCCAGAAAATCAGCACGATGGACCGAAGACTGGCCAACCCCCTCTGCAATGCTGTTACCCAAATAGTGGGCATCGCTGCCAAGGCGCCATTCAAACCAGATGTCTTGCCATGGCGCTGGTGTGCAATCAGCGATCTTTCGGTAAGGCCCTGCAATACCTAAACCTGCGATTGCTCGGACCGCGTTGGCGCCAAACGAAACGCCAGCACCCACTTCGCCAAATGCGGGGGCGGCTTCAAACAATTGAACGTTCAGGTGAGTATGTCGGCAAAGATTGAGCGCGAGGGCGACACCCGCAATACCACCACCGATAATCGAGACACGCATGGCAGAAGATGAGTCACGCATAGCAAATTACCCCTGGGAATAATTGTTAATGGAGCTCCCAGATGATTACTGCTGCAGCGTTATCTATAAATGCAGTCACCTGTATACTGCCCATCACGGCTGTGAATGTACCCGCCAAAGGCACTCACTGCTGATGACTTTAGATTGAACGGTGGCAATTGAAGGGGGGGGTGACATCAGCGTGCCTAGCCATCATTTCGAATAACAACGTTTAGGAACGAGAACGGCATCATGGAGCTACGCGACCTGGACCTGAACCTGCTTCTGGTGTTTAACCAATTGCTCATAGATCGCAAGGTATCGGCCGCCGCAGAAAATCTCGCACTGACCCAGCCCGCAATGAGCAACGCGCTGAAACGCCTGCGCACGGCGCTAAATGATCAACTATTCGTACGGACCTCCAAAGGCATGGCGCCGACGCCATATGCGTTGCATTTGGCTGAGCCGGTAACTCACGCCATACAAACGCTGCGCGATGCACTTGGCCGGCAGGATACATTCGACCCTTTGACCTCTAAGCGGCGGTTCACCATGGCCATGACGGACATCGGCGAAATCTATTTCATGCCCGCGTTGATGAATGCCTTGGATGAGCTAGCTCCAGGATGCACGATCAGCACACTGAGAAACACTGCTGACTCCCTGACCGAGAGGCTGCAAAATGGTACTGTCGACCTAGCGGTTGGTTTGCTTCCCCATCTGCAAGCAGGTTTTTTTCAGCGCCGGCTGTTCCATCACCGCTACGTATGCCTCTGCCGTGCTGGCCACCCTGCCTTGCTACAACCACTGACAGTTGAAGCATTCTGTAGTTACGGCCATGTAAAGGTCGTAGCCACTAACACAGGGCATGGTGAAGTGGACACCTTCTACGCTCGGGCTGGCGTTGTGCGCAATGTCCGCCTTGAAGTCCCGCATTTTGTTGCGGTGGGACACATACTCCAGCGCACCAACCTCCTCGCGACAGTACCCGAGCGTTTTGCGATCAGCTGCCAGGAGCCGTTCGGCCTAAGCCTGTTGCCCCCCCCGGTCGAACTGCCAAACATTGAGATCAACCTGTTCTGGCATGAACGTTTCAACAAAGATCCGGCGAATCGATGGCTCCGCCAACTGATGGTTGACCTATTTTCAGACCAACAGACGATGGCGGTTTCGTGATTGCGTTTGACTGCGTCTCGGTGCGAGACAAAGGGGAAGCCGTTCGCCTCCCCCCGTTCCGATGGGCAGATATTGAAGGTTATTTGATGCCAGCCCCCAATGCTGGGAACACATCACTGAACAGCAGGCCAATCAACTGCTGCCCAATGGGTGTTGACCAATCTTTGCCGATTTCCGCCATCAACGTATTGGTAGCGGTGAGTGTTACCCCAGCATCATGCATTCTCTGCCTGGCGAACTCTTCAGATAGCAAGCTGGGCGACCCTGACGCATCCATCACCGCTTGCACTGCAAAGCCTTCCTGAGCAGCATCGATCGCTGGGAAGATAAGACAGACATCAGTGGTTACGCCTGCCATGATCAGATTCTTGCGCCCGGTAGCCAATACCGCTTTGTGAAAGTCTGGGTATTCCCAAGCATTGACCACACCTGGTCGTTTGACCCTCGCCGCGTACGCATCGGGTAGCACCTGGGCAATTTCCGGCAGTATCGGGCCCTGAGCCTGATCTTCCTGACTGGAAGTGATGACTACCGGCATATTGAGAATTTTCGCCATTTTTGCCAATGCGATCGATTGTTTGGCGGCAAGATCACTGTCTATGTTCTTGATCAGTTGCATCGTACCGACCTGATGATCGATGAGCAGCAATGCGGCGTTATCTGCGGTGAATCGTACGACAGCCATAGATCAGATCCTCGTTGGGTGGGGTCAAACAAAGGGTAGCGGAGGGCCACTGAAAAGCACGGCCTGGGCCCTACCGTGCAGCGCCTTGAATATGACCGGCAGGGGCTTATCTTGTGCCTTGAAAACCGGGACTTTGAGGTCCTCACGGTCGAAGAGCTGTCCATCGATTTCCACCGTACCGGTTATCGGCAACACGAACATGCAATGCCCCTCAGTCACGGGCACGCATAACTCAGCGCCTGCGTCGAGGTTGATGTCGAGCATCGTTACTTCGGTAGGAGGATCCAGTGGAGAGCGCACGCCATCGTATTGCCCTAACGGTACCCTGATAATCGCCCCCGACTTGTTCACCACTGGAACAGCCTGGGATTCGAGTATCAACGGGAAAGGGGCAATGCCTTGCTTCGACTGCGCAAGGGCTACGAAAATTTGTAAACCATGGACCGTTTTTCCGGATTGCGCCGGTACTTCCTCATGGGTGACACCGCGCCCGGCTGTAGTCCAATGCAGCCCGCCGGGGCTGATAATGTTTTGTGTACCGATGGAATCCCTATTTGCCATCCCCGTTTCGGAATCGCCAAGCAGGTATGAGAGTGCGGAAATACCGGCGTGATGGTGCGGAGCAAAAGTGGGTGCGGTCATCCAGTAATGATCAACCCCGATGAAAGGTGAGATCAGATGCTGATCTGTTCGCAGCCCGTACCCATGGAAGTGAGCACCAACCTTGGCGCGCTGAACTGGGACAATGACTTTAGACATGTGTGCAACCTCTGGATCGGGTCTCAGGCATGAGCTTCAGCATAGGGTGCGAAAAAGCGCTGCAACGCGCCAAGCAGTGCCTCCGGTTGCTCCTCTGCTGGGTAATGACCACATTCCGGAATGACGACGGATTCGACATTGGACGCCACTGTACGGAGCTCTGCCTCAACACTCTCGCCGCAGGCAAGTGCGCCGGAAAACGCAAGCACCGGCAGAGTCAAACGCGTTGCCATGCGCTTGCGGTTTTGAGGGATCGACTGATCAATGGCACGGTAATAATCAAAGCTTGCTCGCAGCGCTTCTGGATCACGCTTGAGCAGTGCGATGTAATGGTCAACGGCGTAACGGGGCACGGCGTCGGGCGAACCGGCCTTGGTAGCGAACTGATGCCCGAAATAGATCTCCTCACGCCCTCTGACCAGCAACTCGTTGACGCTGTGAGCCCGATTGAAATTGAAGTGCCAAAGGAAGTCGCTTAGCCATCGTTGGTCGGGCAGTAGCGGTGGTGAAGGTGAAATCCCTGGGATTAGTGCCTCACCCAAAGCAATGCGCTCGATACGCCCAGGTTGGTCGTGGGCCATGGCATAGCCTGTCCACATGCCGATATCGTGGCCTGCCATGGCGAAAGAGGCGTAACCCAAGGCATCCATGAGTGCAAACATGTCTTGGGCAAGGGTTATGGAGTCATATCCCATCGACGGTTTTTCTGAAAGCCCGACACCACGAGGATCAACGGCGATCACGGTGTAGTGGTGAGCCAAGGGCAGCATGAGATACCGCCAGGCAAACCAGCTCTGTGGCCAACCTCCCAGCAACAGCAATGGCTTGCCTTTGCCGCCTATGACGACGTGTAAGTCCACACCGTTGGCAGGCACCTGATAGCTTTCAAATACCTCGGTAAAACCCTCAGACAAGCCTGGGGCATCGTGTACGGATCCAAGTCCCGACAGTTTCTTGAGGTGTTCCGTTTGCAACATCCGAATTCATCCGAGTCATTTAATCGAATGACGTTAGAAGTGAACCGCAGGGATGACTAGGGGCGAAAACACCAAAGGCTGTTGCGACTATGCACCAGTCGCTGTCGACGGCTTAGCGTGCCTCATTACTCGCTGAACACCGTCGAGATCAATCGCCGCAACCACAGACTGCGTGGTGCCTCGTGATAGCGGGCATGCCAATACTGCTTGAGGTCGTACCGGGGAATCGCCAGTGGCGGCTCTACCGTACGTACATTTGGATGATGAATGTACATGTTGGCTACGGTGCGTGGTAGCACGACAATCAGGTCCGATTGCTCGATGATCGAGGGAACACTCATGTAATGAGATGTCTGCAGCACGATATTGCGATGAACGCCGCTCTTACCCAAGTGGGCTTCGTACATCTCCTGGCGACGACTGCCGTCTCGAACCTGCAGATGCTCCAACTTGCTGAAGGTATCAAGCGTCAGGTGTTCGCCCACCAAGGGATGGTCGAGTCGTACCAGGCAGACCAAGTCGTGTGAAAACAGCCGCTGCTGGTAAATGTTCGGCGTAATCAAATCGGGAAAATAGCCCAACAATGCGTCCACCCGCCCTTCATGAAGACTTTCCACAAGCTCATCGGGGGCGAGGCTGATGGTGCGGATTCGGGCATTGGGTGCAAGCTTTCGCAGGCTCTGGAACAAGGCCGGCAGAAACACTACCTCCCCTACTTCACTCAGGCAGAAAACGAACTCCTGTTCGCTGGTAGCCGGGTCGAAGCTGGGGCCGCTGAGGATGTCACGATCAATGATCTCGATGACTTCACGTGTGTGTTCAATGATGCCTTGAGCACGGGGGGTGGCCTCCATCGCATTGCCGGAGCGAATGAACAGTGGGTCACCCAAGGAATGACGCAATCGGGCCAGCGCAGCGCTTGCCGCCGGCTGACTCATGCCAAGACGCTTGGCGGCTGTTGTTACGTTGCCAGTTTCGTATACGGCCAGTAAAACGCGCAGCAGATTAAGATCGGTTCGCATGGGTATAACCAAAGCGGATAGCTTACATAAATAGAATTAGCTTCCTTTATTTAAAACGCTTAGCGACGATCCCGTCTACACAAAAAAATAAAAATACGGATCGTCCCTATGAAAGCTACACCCATCCGAATTGGCGAAATCATCGATCGTGCCAAGATTTCGCCCTACCAGATCGCAATCCTGTGCTTGTGCTTCATCATTGTGCTGATCGATGGTTTTGACACCGCAGCCATTGGCTATATCGCGCCTTCTCTGCGCGAAGAATGGGGGTTGCAAGCCAGCCAGTTGTCACCCGTCTTCGGCGCCGGACTGTTCGGGCTCATGGTCGGCAGCTTGATGTTGGGCCCTGTAGCTGATGCCGTCGGACGTAAGCGTGTTTTGCTGATTTCCATTCTGGTATTCGGGCTGGCCACACTCGCCAGCGCATACACCCAAACCATCGAATCGTTGACAATTTTGCGTTTCGTCACAGGCGTCGGCTTAGGCGGAGCGATGCCCGCCTGCATAGCCTTGAGTGCTGAATATTCACCAAAGCGACGCCGAATGATCCTCGTGACATTGAGTTGGAGTGGCTTCACTGCTGGGCTCGCTTTGGGCGGCGTGCTGGCTGCCGACCTGATACCTGCCTATGGCTGGCGTTCAGTGTTGATCCTTGGCGGTGTTTTACCCTTGCTGCTATTACCGCTGCTGGCGTGGCTGATGCCAGAATCTGTGCAGTTCATGGCCTCATCAGCCAAGCATGCAGAGCGCCTGCGCAAAGTGGTTGAGCGGATCACTCGCACTAGCTGGAGCGGGATCACGATCACCGGTGACCATGATCAGTACCAGGCAAAATCGCCGGTCAAACATCTTTTCATCGAGGGCCGCCTCATTCGCACGCTGCTGCTGTGGTTCTCGTTTTTCTGCTCACTGTTTGTCTTCTACCTCCTGAGCAGTTGGCTGCCAACGCTGCTCAAAGATGCTGGTTACGATATTGCTCATGCATCCCGCATCGGTGCCATGGTGCCCCTGGGCGGAACAGCTGGCGCCCTCCTCATGGCCTTGCTGATGGACCGTACAGGGCCTTACCCAGTGCTAACAGTTGCGTACTCGGTGACAGCAGTGGTCGTTGCGATTACTGGCTACATGATGGGGGATGCTTATCAGTTGGCCGCCATGGTGTTTGTCATTGGCTTTGGTATCGCCGGTGCACAGAATGGCCTGAATCTCGTGGCAGCAACGTTGTACCCCACCAGCGCCCGCGTCACTGGCGTCAGTTGGGCAATGGCGGTAGGCCGTTCCGGTTCGATTGTGGGCTCCATGATGGGCGCGTGGGTCATCGCCACAGCGGGCAACGCCCAGGCATTCTTCCAATGCCTGGCTGCTCCAGTGGCGGCGGCTGCAATCACGCTCTGCACCCTGTATTGGTTAGATTCGCGCAAACGCGATCCAGGCGCTTCCACAGTGACGGCTCATACCGACGCTCTGTGAGCCGCCAGGCCATGACTGTTCCACTGATGGAACAGTCATTTCAACCCAGACGCCTTTATCCCCTTTCTTACGTGATTGATCATTAGTGCATCAGTCCGCGTAGCCGTTACAGGCGCCACGACTCCTCTCACTCCAGCGATGGGCTATTCCCCCTAACGGGACGTCCGATTGCAGGAAAAGGTGACGCATGAAAGATCTGAACGACTTGTATTACTTCGTGCTGGTGGTCAAGCACGGCGGCTTTTCTGCGGCGTCTCGAGCAACCGGGATCGAAAAAACGCTTCTCAGCCGGCATGTGGCCCACCTGGAATTACGAATGGGCGCACGCCTGCTGCACCGGACGACCCGTCAGGTCTCGCTGACCGAGGCAGGTCACCATTTTTATGCGCTCAGCCAACCTGTCGTTGAGGGAGCACACACTGCCTATGAAAGTGTCGAGCACCTGCGGCGTGAACCCGTCGGGCTGGTGAGGCTGAGCTGCCCGCAAGTGATGGCGCAGACCTACCTGGCCCCCCTGCTGCCAGGTTATATGGAAAAGTATCCCAAGGTTCGTCTGGAGATGAGCGCGGTGGACCGTGAGGTCGACTTGTTCGAAGAGCGCTTCGATCTGGCGCTACGATCACGTGCAAAGATTGAGGAAACCGCAGGCCTGGTTGCGAAAAGCCTGGGTACCTCCAGGAAAATTCTGGTCGCAAGCCCTCGCTACCTTGATCGTGTGGGGCGGCCCGCAACTGCACACGCCCTGTCTGGCTTGGAGACGCTCTCCCGCCCAGGTGACATACAAGATGGCGTTGGACGATGGCTGTTGCAAAGTGACGAGGGTGAAGATGTTCTGATCAGCCATCAACCGCGGTTGATCACTGACGACCTGCGCATGCAGCTGGAAGCTGCGGTAAATGGCATCGGAGTAGCTCTGCTGCCCGAACCCATTGCTGCGGCATCCGTCAAATCAAAGGATCTGGAGGTCATTCCGTCCTGGACCGGTGCAACCCACATCATCCATTTGCTCTATCCCAAGCCCAAAGGGATGCTGCCCTCTGTCCGTAGCCTGATCGACTACCTGGGCCTGCATCTGCCCCACATCTTTACAGCCGATGACTCTCCTTCGAGCCCGCATAGCGACGAGGCCAAGTCCTCGTAAGCTGTAGGGCAGCGTCAATCTGACCTGGAAAAACTGTCACTGCCAAACCGATTGCTGGCTGCGCAAGACGCTGCCGACCATTTCCCTGAACCATCGGCTTTGTGGGTCGCGGTGAAACCGATCATGCCAATACAGATCGATCTCGAATGAAGGCACCTGCAAGGGCAGAGGCCATATCACGAGCGGATAAAACTGCGCCAAGGTTTTACCCAGTGCATTGGGGAGCGTCCAGATCATGTCAGAGTCCAGCAGCAGGTGAGGGCCTGACAGGTATTGGGGAATTCTCATTTTGATGCAGTCCCGCCCTCCGGCATCGATCATCGCGCGCTCCAGCGCCAGATGGCCACTCCCCCCAGACTCGACCAGCAAATGTTCACTTCTAGCAAAAGCTTCCGGCGTTAAGCCCCCGTGCGCCAGAGGATGATCCTTGCGCATGGCGCAAACATAATGCTGAGAAAAGACGGCCGTTCGGTGAATATCAGTTTGAAGCGTTGGCATGAACCCCAGCGCCAGATCAATCCTTCCAGTGGATAGGCCATTCAGGGTTTCATCCATCCCCGCCGCCACAGTGTGGATACGCGCTTTCGGCGCCACACGCCTGAGTTCACTGACGATGGCAGGCAAGCAGACCACTTCGCCTACATCACGCATGCGTACCGTGAACGCTTTTTCGCAGCTTTGCGGGTCAAACATGGGCATCTGGCAGGCAGCTTCTCTCACCATGGCCAGCGAGGTCAGTAATCTTGGTGCTATGTGAATGCAGAACGGCGTCGGCTCCATACGCCGACCTACTAGCGTAAAGAGCCTGTCGCCATACTCGCTGCGCATGCGTTTGAGCGAACCGCTCACCGCCGCCTGGGTGACCCCTAGATTCTGGGCCGCTATTGAAGCCGAATGGTCCCGCCATAACGCTTCGAAGGTATAGAGGAGGTTTAAATCTTTCATCACAAAACCTTCTGGTGCGCAGAAACCAAAACACCGCACTCGTCGGCAAAGTATTCGTGGACTTTAGCCGCCAAGCGCGGTGCAACCACTGGGTGCTTACGCAGTCGCCTGCAACAGCACGGCATCGACTGAGGCTGTGCTGAACAGTGATGAAATATCGATGTGGATTCGATAGTCGTGGATCAAACGTGACGCATTGAACTGTACAACGACGCAACACGGCACGGAGAGGACGACACCATCGTGCTTGGTGTAGTGCGTATCAAAACGTAAGACAGTGGTATCTCCTTCACTCCAAGTACCTTGGGGCTCGTGTTTGAGACCAGCAATACCACTGAAAAACAGCTCGATTGCCTCCCTCACAGCCTGCTTGCCGCGAAGCTCTGGGGCATTTCCGAAACGAAATACAACGTCATCCGTCAGATAGCTCAAAAAACCATCCACGGACATCCGGTCTACATCTTCAAACATACCTGCCAGTTCATGTTTCATCGCAAGGCAATCCTCATTTCTTGTTTTTGTTTTTGGGCGTGTATCAGGTTATCGCTCTTCAGGCGGCTTTTTTGACCTTGTTACGAATGGTATCCAAGGTACTCTTTACGGCGCCCAGGTAAGACTTCTGCATCCCTTCTGCAAATGCAGTCTCTTCCTCGCTGCCAGGCTTGGCACCAGGCAAGGAAAAATCGAACGTGAACCGCAGGTACAGTTCGCCGTTTTCTTCTTCGATGACGTTCTTGATGATGCCGCGCGCGTTGCCAGACAGGCGCACGAACTCGACTTGCTGCTCTTCGGTGAGAATGACCAACTCTTGCAGACGTTCGCCGTGTAGCAACACCTCACGAATGAAGCGATCGCCCTTGTCTTCGACGATGTTGCATTCCGTGATGGCCGCTACAAAAGGAACGGCATTTCGCGCTTTACTAACCAGGCCTTCCCAGACCTGGCTGCGGTTCAGGCGCACGCCGCCCGCGTCCGGTTCAGCGTTTACTTGGATACGACGACCTACATTAATCATGAAAGACTCCATTTACTTCTGAATTAGACCTGCTGCCGTTGGTGAATTATCAAGGCAGCCTTGGGCGACCGTTACCGGTCGGTGATACTCAAAATACAACGACCGCGAGCAGATCCATCACGTGATGAGGTAACCGCCGTCGACGGCCAGCGATGCACCGGTTACGAAACTCGCGTCATCCGACAGCAACCACAATGCCGCTTTGGCAATCTCTTCTGGTTGGCCGAGACGGCCGATGGGGTGGCGCTCCCGCAATGCCGAAAACTGCTTGGCGAAGTTCGGGTCTTGCGAGGCACGTACAATCATCGGCGTTTCGATGACCCCCGGCATGATCGCGTTAACGCGGATGCCTTGCGTGCCATAATCAACCGCAGCCGCCTTGGTCAAACCAATCACGCCGTGTTTGGCTGCTACATAATCAGCAGCGGCCGCAATTGCAACGGCGCCTAATGCAGATGCGGTGTTCACGATTGAACCACCCCCACTGTTGAGCATGGCGCGAACCTGATACTTCATGCAGTAGAAAACGCCCGTCAGGTCAATGCGAACAATGCGTTCCCATGCGGCAGAGGAGATCTCATGAAGCGGCAGGTTACTTTGCTCGACGCCGGCATTGTTGAACGCACCGTGAAGCTTGCCGAACCGAGTAACGACCTCCTCAACCGCAGCGGCAACAGCTTCTTCGTTCGTGATATCGCACACGATTGAGTAGGCCTTGCCGCCCGCCGACGTAATGGCGCTGTAGACCTCTTCAAGACCCGAAACATCGCGGTCTACCAATACAACCCTTGCGCCGGCCTCGGCAAAGGCCAATGCGGAGGCACGGCCAATGCCGCCTGATGCCCCGGTCAGCATGATGTTTCGGTCTTTTAGATCAGCCATGATGGAACACATCCTCGTTGTTTTTTTTCACTCTATTTTGAGTGACCAAGACGGACAATCCCGTAAAAACACCAAAGACTGTTGCGCGTATCCACCAATCAGCGCCGCGTCAGATCCAAAGCAACATCGACAATCATGTCTTCCTGGCCTCCAACCATTTTCCGGCGGCCCAACTCGACCAAAATGTCCACAGTACTGAGGCCGTACCGTTTGGCCGCTGCTTCTGCATGGCGAAGGAAGCTCGAGTAAACGCCCGCATAGCCAAGCGCCAGCGTCTCGCGGTCAACCCGCACCGGTCGATCCTGAAGGGGCCGGACGATGTCATCGGCAGCGTCCATCAGGGTGTAAAGGTCGGTACCATGATTCCAACCCAACCGCTCGGCGGCGGCGATGAAAACCTCCAACGGCGCGTTGCCGGCGCCAGCGCCCATTCCCGACAAACTTGCATCAACGCGATCACATCCCTCCTCCACCGCGACAATGGAGTTGGCCACACCCAAGCTGAGATTGTGGTGGGCATGGATACCAGTTTGCGTGTGCGGATCAAGCACGTCCTTCAGCGCTTTGAAGCGATCGCGCACATCAGTCATGTTCAGGGCGCCGCCCGAGTCGACTACATAAATGCAGTTGGCTCCATAGCTCTCCATCAATTTGCCTTGTTGCGCCAACCCTTGGGGCGTCTGCATGTGGCTCATCATCAGGAAACCCACAACATCCATGCCCAGCTTTCTGGCGTACTCGATGTGTTGACGAGAAACATCGGCCTCGGTGCAGTGGGTCGCAATGCGCGCACCGCGGGCACCCGCTGAATAGGCGTCCTTGAGGTCATGAATTGTCCCGATCCCGGGCAGCAGCAGTGTGGTGATCATCGCGTGGCGGGTCACGCTCGCCACCGTTTCGATGAGTTCCAGGTCACTGTGGGCAGCGAACCCATAGTTGAAGCTGGAGCCCTGCAAACCGTCGCCGTGGGCTACTTCGATGGAATCAACCCGAGCATCATCCAGGGCTTGGGCGATTTGCCGAGCGTGCTCAAGGCTGTACTGATGGCGAATGGCATGGCTACCGTCGCGCAGAGTCACGTCCGAGATGTAGATCTTTTTCTGCGTTGTCATGGGTTAGCCCTCCGCGCTCATGCGAGTACTTGCAATGCGCTCGGCGCAGGCCATGGCGGCCGAGGTCATAATGTCGAGGTTGCCGGCGTAAGCTGGCAGGTAGTGGGCGGCGCCCTCTACCTCCAGAAACACTGAGGTTTTCAGGCCACTGAGTTTACCCAGCCCCGGTACATTGACCGGGGCGTCTTCGGGAATGACTTCGAACTGAACCTTTTGCTTGAGCCGATAGCCCGGTACATAGCTCTGCACGCTGGCTACCATGTCTTCGATCGAGCGTTCGATCTCATCCTGACTCCCAGGCTCGGACAACACGAACACGGTGTCGCGCATGATCAGGGGTGGTTCGGCAGGATTGAGCACAATGATGGCTTTACCGCGCTGTGCACCGCCAAGCTTTTCAATCGCCTGGGAGGTGGTTTCGGTGAATTCGTCGATATTGGCTCGGGTGCCGGGACCTGCAGATTTGCTGCTGATCGAGGCGATGATCTCTGCGTAGTGCACCTTGGCCACCCGCGATACTGCAGCCACCATTGGGATAGTGGCTTGCCCGCCGCAGGTCACCATATTGATGTTTGGCGCATCCAGTTCGGCGTCCAGGTTGATCGCGGGGATGGTATAAGGGCCGATTGCCGCCGGCGTAAGGTCGATCACTTTGATGCCATGTTGCTGCAACACAGCGTTGTGGTGTGCATGTGCTCCGGCGCTGGTTGCATCGAAGACAATGCGGATATCTTTGAAATTAGGCAGTGCCAGCAGGCCCTCGATCCCACCGGCCGTGGTTGCTACACCCAGGCGATCAGCACGAGCCAGGCCGTCGGAGGCCGGATCGATACCGACCATTGCGGCCATCTTCAAGTGCTTGCCATTGCGCAGGATCTTGATCATCAGGTCGGTGCCGATATTGCCGGAACCGATAATTGCGACGCTGATTGGATTGCTCATTGTTGTTCTTTCCTCTCGTTGCACACAGCCTTGGGTCAGGCGTTACCGCGCCGGCGTTCGGCCAAGGTCTTGCCACCTGCGGCCCACTGCGTATCGGGGATTTCCTGCAACAACACGCGCACGCTGTCCACGGGCACTTCGAGACTGTGCGCGATGGCCTGGGTGACGCTCACCAGCAATGCATGCTTTTTCTCTTCACTGCGCCCTTCGGCGAGGTGGATCATGGCGATAGGCATGGTCGACTCCGAATCAACGTTGGCTGGAAGAAGTGAAACGCATGGAAACGCTGCCCAGGTGCTGGTAACGGACGGTGATATTGTCCCCAGCAGCAACGGCGATCGCCTCGGTAATGCCTCCGGTCATGATGAAGCAGCCAGCCGGCAGCTCACGTCCCTTGGCGCCCAGCATGTTCGCCAGCATTGCCACGCTTTGTGCCGGGTGGCCAAGTACCGCAGCGCCAGCGCCGGTGGCGACGACTTCGCCGTTCTTCTCCAGGACGACACCCAGGCACTTCAGGTCGATGCCCTGGACGCCGCTCATCTGGCCGCCGGTGACGAAACGTGCCGAGGATGTGTTGTCAGCAATGACGCTCTTGAGATCGAAGCGGAAGTTTTCGTAGCGCGAGTCGATGACCTCGACTGCCGGCAGAATGAAGTCAGTGGCCGCCAGCACATCACCGACGTGCACACCTGGGCCTTTAAGCGGATGCTTGAGCACAAAAGCGATCTCCGCTTCCACTTTCGGGTGGATCAGTCCATCTACATCGATGGCCGCGCCATCAAGGCATGAGCCGTAGTCGGTCAGGAAGCCGTGTATGGGGTCAGTCACGCCCATTTGTTTCATTTTGGCAAAAGAGGTCAGCCCCATCTTCAGGCCCGGAATGCGCACGCCGCGCGCCTCCTTGCGCTGACGGATCGCATCCTGAATCGCGTAGGCATCTTCCCAGTCCATGTCTGGGTGGGCGTCGGTGATCTTAGCTACCGCCTCACGCTTGAGTTCAGCGTTTTCCAAGTGCTCGGCGAGTTGGGCGATGGTGCTTGCAGAGAGATTCATAAAAGTTCCTTCAAACGAAACGGACAGAGGCGGAGCCGATGCCACCGAGAGATACACGCAATTGATCGCCAGGTTGAACCGGGACCATGGCGGCCAGTGAGCCGGAGAGAATCACCTCGCCCTTGTTGAGCCCGATACCCAGCTGCCCCAGTTTGTTGGCCAGCCACGCAACAGCATTCGCGGGGTGCCCCAGTGCAGCAGCGCCAGCCCCGGTCGCGACGACTTCACCATTTTTTTCCAGAGTCATGCCGACACAGGCCAGATCGACGTCACGCGGTGCGGCGCCCTGCCCGCCCAAGACGAACGCACCCGCAGAAGCGTTATCTGCAACGGTGTCCTGGATGCGGATCTTCCAGTCGCGAATGCGCGAATCGACGATTTCAAAACAGGGCATCACATAGGCGGTGGCTCGAAGCACATCGGCTACGGTGACGCCTGGACCGCGCAGGTCTTCTTTGAGTACGAAGGCAATTTCGCCTTCCGCCTTAGGGGCGATCAGGCCGTCCAGAGAGACCGCAGCGCCATCGACAAAAAGCATGTCCGAGAGCAGGTGGCCGAAGTCCGGTTGATCGACACCGAGCATGTCCATGACAACTTGGCTGGTGACGCCGATCTTCTTGCCGATGACCTTCTGGCCACCTTCGAGACGATGCTGAAGCATTGCTAGTTGAACTTGGTAAGCCTGCTCCAGGGTCATGTCGGGGTAGCGCTCGGTCAACGGCGCGACTGCTTGGCGCTCAGTAAGGGCCCGATGCAGCTGCAGGCCGAGCTGTTCGATTTCTTGCTTGTTCATGATGGCTCCTTACAGGCGCACGCAGACGTTGCGCAACTCGGTGTAGAACTCAAGCGAGTGAACGCCCCCTTCGCGGCCGATACCGGACTGCTTGGCCCCGCCGAAGGCGGTACGCAAATCGCGCAGGAACCACGAGTTGATCCAGCAGATACCCACATCGAGCGCGCTGCCCAGGCGATGAGCTACCTGCAGGTCGCGGGTCCACACACTGGCAGCCAAGCCATAGGGGGTGTCATTTGCCAGGCGGACCACTTCTTCTTCGGTATCGAATGGGGCGATGTGACACACCGGGCCGAAGATCTCTTCGCGGACCACGGCTGAGGTTTCTGCAAGGCCAGTCCAGATGGTCGGCTCAAACCAGGCGCCCTCGGCCAGGTGTTGCGGCACCTGAGCAATACCGCCGCCGTGGACCACCGTTGCGCCATCGGCAACGGCCTGGCGGCAGTAGGAAAGAATCTTCTCGCGATGGCCCAGCGAAATGACTGGCCCCATGTTGGTATCGGCCTGGTTGGGGTCGCCAACCTTGATACCCTCCGCGTGGGCCTTGAATGCCGCGACAAAGCGCTCGAACAACGGGCGCTGCACGTAGATACGCTCGGTACCCAGGCAGACCTGACCACTGTTCTCGAACACGGCACGGCCCAACCCTTTGACAGCTTTTTCAAGGTCCGCATCGGCGAAGACGATGCCGGCGTTCTTGCCACCCAGTTCCAACGATACCGGGCGGATACCATTGGCGGCCGCTTTCATGATGATCTCACCGGTGCCGGTTTCCCCGGTAAACGTCACACCGTCAACCTCAGGGTGAGCTGTCAGGAACGCACCGGCCGATTCACCGCCGAACCCATGCACGACGTTGTACACGCCAGGCGGCACACCTGCGTCATTCATCACTTCGGCTAGCAACGTGGCCGTTGCGGGTGTTTCTTCAGAAGGTTTCACCACCACGGTATTGCCACAGGCCAAAGCCGGGCCGACCTTCCAGGTCATGAGCAGCAACGGCAGGTTCCATGGGCAGACCACGGCGATCACGCCGCGTGGAGCGCGCACGGCATAGTTGACTGCCTTGCCACCATCGGGTGTGTCCATGACGAAGCTTTCGGTGGGCACATTCTTGATGAGGTCAGCGAATACCTTGAAATTGGCCGCCCCGCGCGGGATGTCCAAGTGACCAGCAAGCGCTCGTGGCTTACCGGTATCGGCGACTTCAGCCGCGACGAACTCGTCATGACGACGCTCGATGCCTTCCGCGACTTTGTGCAACAGCGCGGTCCTCTGCGCTACTGTCATGCTGCCCCAAGGGCCTTTCAAGGCGTTGCGCGCAGCGCGTACGGCAGCATCGACTTGCTCCTGGCTTGCCTCGTGGACCAATCCGACAAGGCTGTTGTCGGCCGGGTTACGGTTTTCAAACGTGCGGGCGCTGGACACCCACTCACCATTGATGAAATGGCGGAATTCTTTCGCAGGCATACGGTGTTCCTTCTTGTTAGAGAGAGGGGATGCGGTATTCGGGGTCAACTGCGGTGAGGTAGTCCCACATGCGCTCATAGATCCGGCCGGTGGTGACTGCCCGCTGGGCACATGCCTGTGCATCGAGCACCGGTCCCTCAGCGGCCAAGCCTGCACTGTGCAACTGCAACTCGATGCGCGCGGCATCTTCCAAGTACCAGGTCAAAGTCAAAGCTTCGACCAGCGATACGCCAGCGACGATGGCGCCGTTACCGCGCATCACAAGCGCGTTCCCCTGTCCGAACTGGTCAGCCAGGGCGCTGGCTTCTGCGTCATTGCGTAGCAACTGAGGGTCATCCCACAAAGGAATCGGTGCGCTGAAATAGCTGCCCATCCCGTGCCGTGGTTGGGGTGTCAGTCGGGCGCAGGACAACGCCATGACTTGGGCTGGCATGCTCCGGATCACTGCGCGGACATCGGGGCGGCGGCTGTAGATCTGCTGGTGGATACGGACCTCACCCAAGACACCTTCGGGCAAGTCCCCATGAATCGGCACCACGACGCCTGGTTCGCCTGCTCTGATAAGCCCCATGGGGCGTGCCGCGCACACCAGAAAATGCTCGTCATCCAGGCGAAGGCTGCAGTGCCCATAAGCATGCACCAGGCCAGCCCGCGCCAGCGCTCGCGCTGCCATGCGCACCTG
The DNA here is from genome assembly GCF_059025405.1 of Pseudomonas sp. 5.2. Lineage (NCBI taxonomy): Bacteria > Pseudomonadati > Pseudomonadota > Gammaproteobacteria > Pseudomonadales > Pseudomonadaceae > Pseudomonas > Pseudomonas sp. 5.2. The sequence continues at coordinate 143,756 of NZ_JBYBHH010000006.1, read as the reverse complement.
CCGCTGCGCATCACCGCTGGGTATTGGATACTGATTCACGATTTGAACTCTGGAATGTCAGGTTTTGCGCCCCATGCGCAGAAGGATTCGTTCGTCGCCGAGAACTGCCGTGGCTGGTGGCTGGCATCCTTCTCCGCAGGGATGAGGCTGACGCCGGTCGAGTATTCGTAAGTCATGCCGTCCGGCCCTTCGAAATACAGGAACATCGCGCCTGAGGTCGGATGGCGCCCTGGGCCGAAGAGGATGCGAATCCCCCGGTCAACCAGGAAGTAATAGGCACGCATCAGATCATCAACCGACTCCACCTGATGGTTGATGTGCTGTACCCCGGCGTGGGACGACGGGAATAGCGCAATCTTGTGATGAACTTCATCGATGCGCAGCAGCGGCGCCTCGCCGATGCGATCGCTTACCCGGGCGTTCGCGAGCTGTGTCCAGAACAACTCGTCGCGCCGCGGATTCATCGTGCGCAAGCCGATATGGCTGAAGCCGGTGATGCCGGCATCTCGGCTCGGGAAATAGTTGCGGCCACTGGCATGGGGGCGCAGCACCAGCTCGATGTTGTTACCGCTAGGGTCTTTGAAACGAATGAAGTCGTCGACATAGCGCACTTCAGCGTGCTCACGCGAGCCGTGCTGAACTTTGAATTCGTTTCGCTCAAGCAGGACGGCTGCGTCCTCCAGATCCTGCGCGGTCCTCACCTCGAATGCGGTGGTGGTCTCGTGAGGATCGCCCTCGTAATAGCAGAGCGTGTGATCGCGGCTGTCGGACCGGAAGTAGATGGCGCCATGCGCTTCACGGACCACCTGCAGGCCCAGAATCTGAGTGGCGTAGCGCTTCGCATCATCCAGGTTGGCCGTCCCCAGCCTTACGTAACGAATATCGTGCAAGTTGATCATGAGGGTTGTCCTCTTATTGATTGTTGTCTGACAAGAATCTTCAGGCGCGACAGCCAATAAAAGAAGCAAATATTCTTTATTCCCACTATCCGATTTCGTTATACAAGCCCCGCATCTGGCTTTCTCTAGGCAAAAAAAAGCCCCGAATCCTGGGACCCGAGGCGCGATGCGTGAGATTAATCTTAATTGATCGCTTCTTGTCCTGGCAGCACGGCTTCGACTTTATGGCCTTCATCTGCCATTACAGGGTTCTTGGGCATAGCGATGACAAAGATGGCTGATATAACGTAGAAGCCTGCATAGACCATCAATCCAGCGGCCAGGCTGTAGAAGCTGGCAATGCCACTGAGGAGTATCGGCGCGAATGCCGCCAGTCCCCTACCCGCATTGAAACAGAATCCCGCTCCCAGTGTTCGCACGCGGATCGGGTACATTTCGCTGAAGTAAGAGCCGAACAACCCAGCGAACACCATGAAGAAAGCATAGCCCGCACCAATCCAGATGAGCCATTGCGCCTCCGGCGTGTAAACGTACACAACGGCCATCAGCGATGTGAGCAGCAGCGATATGACAATGGTCAGCCGCTTACCGATACGGTCCGCTACGAAGCCGAACACGTTCAACCCGACAAAATTACCCAAATGCAGTATCGCCATGAAGCTGGTCATAGCCGCCAAGCCCAGCCCCTTGTCTTGCATGAGGTATGTGGGCAGCCATGTACTCACACCCCACGAACCCAGCAAGGCGAAGCTCGCTGCACATGAGCCGAACAGCGTGTAGCGAAGCAGCCCCGGTGCGAAAATCTCCCGCACGGAGATACGGGTTGCGACTTCAGCGGTTGAGCGCCTTTGTGCCTGCCACGCAGGTGACTCAGGTATGAGGAAGTACACATACAGGATGGGCAAGAGCACCGAGACGCCTGATAGCAGAAACATAGAACGCCATTCAGGCAACATGAACTTCGCTGCCAAAGCGGCGACGATGGCCCCTATTGGAAATGCGCTGATCACGAACGAGATCGCGCGCGCCCGTTGTTTAGGTGGCCAGGTCTCGACGATGTAAGCTGAGAGAATGGTCCAAACCCCACCGAGCCCCAAGCCGGATACGAATCTCAGTGCCATCAGCACGTAAAGCTCGTGAGCCTGTGCAAAGAAGCAGGTCAGCACGCCAAAAATAGCCAACGATGCGAGTAACGCGTTGCGGCGGCCAAAATTGTCGGAGTACCAGCCGGTCACCACCCCGCTCACGCCGATGCCCAATAGCGTCGCACTGGCCATGGCGCCTGCCTCGTTGAGGCTGAATCCCAGATCCTGACGGATGACCGGGAGCGCCACGGTCAGCAGAATAATTTCCATTGCGTCGAACAGATAGGCAATGAAACCGCCGATCAATACATGCCACTTGGATATACCAGTCATGATTTCACCTGATTGTAGTTTTAGTACAGTGATATTCATTGAATGACTGTCGCTTTGCTTTGCGCGATCCTTGCAGCAAACGACATTCAGAATCGGTAAACGGCTTGCATCCAGATACGATCACCCGAAGCCCGATTCTCCACCTGCGTTTCATGTTGCCACTTCATGACGAAACCGAACTCGGGGGTTTGGTACTTCAACGCAGGACCGATAGCGGCCACTTGACCCCGATTGCCATCCAGGTAGGTATGCCCGTCTTTTTCGTCATCGCTGACCTGTTTGTAGAGATAGCCGTTTAGCCCAAGCTGCCATTCGCGGGTAATGTTGTAGCCAATGTTGTAGTCGGCATTGAACTCATGACCGGAACGATAATCAGTATCTTTGTTCTCTCCGTTGATCATGTAAATCAGCTTTGCGCTGACTTCGAGATTTTCCAGCGGATAGGCCGTAAAGGAATACCAGGGGCCATAGGCCCAGGTGTTCCTGCCAGGGTTGAACAAGCGGTCTTTGTCGTAGGAACCCACCGGCACAAACACATCCAGCCCGAACAGCTGATGGTAACGAGGGGAGCTCCAGCCCAGCACGAATGGCACGACGGTGAGGTCGCCGACGCCCTCCTGATGGTCACTGCGCCTGACGCGGCCTGCCGGTGTATCGACATTGAAACTGATATCGCCTTTGACCAGTGGCAAGGCGACGCGACTGGCAAGTTTGGCACCGAGAAATGAAACGTCCTGGTAGACATAATCGACACGAATCGAAAGTGCCTGGATATTCAAGTCGAAGTCATGAATGCCGGCTTTTCTATCGCCGTCGCCGTCGAGGGTTCGGTTCGCCCGATAATCCGAAAGATAGAAGAATTCGGTAAATCCGGGCGGTGGCATCTTGCCGGCGCCCACCGTGTTAACACCGAGAGGATAAGAACTACCACCCCCTTCAGTGGCGTAAGACATCGAGGTGAAAAGTAGCGTGACACACAGGCACGCTGCACGGCTGGCCGTGACGTTTGGTTTGCTCATCTCATGGTCCACTTTTATTGTTGTATTGCGGTAGAGATCTTCAAGTTTTCAGGCCAAGTTACCTCAGCCGCGGCTAAACGATCGGGTGCTAGGGCGCACGCCGATCATTCAGCAAGTTGCAAACATGTATAATAAATCAACGAATCGGGTAGTTCGTTCTTGAGGTTTCAGCGGATAGTAGTTACCAACTCGCCCAACCCTTCGATACACACCTTCAACACATCGCCGCGCTCGAGGAAGGTATGGCTTTCCATACCCACCCCGGCGGGCGTGCCGGTGAGCAGTACGTCCCCTGGGAACAGGTCGATGGTCTGGCTGAGATAAGAGATCTGCTCAGCGACGCCGTACATGTGGTTGCGGGTGTTGGAGTCCTGCACCCAGACGCCGTTGCGCGACAGTTTGATATCCAGGTTCTCAGGGTCTTTCACGAACTGTGCCGGCGTAAGGTAAGGCCCCAATGGGCATGACCCGGTGAAGCATTTGTGCCCGATCCAGTCGAAACGAAACGGCGAACTGGCATCGACCTGCTCGCGGCGAAGGCGATCGCGTGCCGATAGGTCATTGGCGCAGGTATACCCGGCCACATACTCAAGTGCTTCCTCGACGGAAACGCGCGAGGCGCGCTTGCCGATGACGACCGCCAGTTCAGCCTCCCAATCCAGCATCCGCACACCTGTCGGGAACTCCACCGACTGCTTGTGGGCAACCAGGCAGCCACGCCCAGGCTTGATGAAGTGCCATGGCGCGATGCCTTCGCTGCGTGGGTCCAGCGACAACTTCATGTTGAACGCCCGCGCCATAGCCTCCACGTGGTCACGGTAGTTAGCGCCCGCCGCATAAATGGTGCCGGGCCGAGCCAGGAACGGGGCAAACTCCAGAGACTCAAGGTCCAGGCGATAGGCCTCATGGAGCGCTGGAGCGCCGAAAACCGTTTCGGCCAGCGCATGCAACTGGGCATTGGTTGAAGTCCAGTCATCAAGCAGCGCATCCAGCGAAGCCGTCGGGATCTCAACCCCGGCATTGGCAGCCAGGCGAGCCAGATCATAAGCGTACTCACCCACCAGTAGGCCGGTTGCATGGGCTTGGACGTCATTGTGAAATGCAAAGAGCTGATACTTCATTGGACCACCATCACAAAAGCGAATAGCGTTGATCGGAGAAACTGACGTGGACGGTCAAACCACCTTCCATCAGCAGCCATTTACGTATCTCCACCTCATAAAGTCCGTTGGCAATGAACGGATCTGATTGGACGATGCGCAGGGCTTCGGCTTCATCAGCGGCGCGCAGAATGCTCATACCTCCCAGCTCACCCGGTGATGCTTGCGCCGAGACGAAAGGGCCAGATGCAAACAGTTCGCCACGTTGCTCGGCAACAATGGCCCACTTCAAGTGAGCTTCCAGCAACTCCGCCAACCGGGTGAGATCGCGCGGCTTGCGGAGCACCACGAACAGCGGCTTTTTCAACATGCCAGCCAGAAGTTCCTGAGCCGATGAGTTACTCATCGCGTGCCGCCTCGAAGTTTTGGATGAACGCTTCAGGTGGAGGGTTGGTTGCCCATACCGCAATCACATCCTGAGGGTCGCCATCGAAAGCATCCCATTCGCTGTCGTCTTCCGGGATCACGTCGATGTCCCAGAAGTACTCAACCATACTGTTCCAAGGGTCGCGAATGTAGTGGAAGTAGTTGGAACCGGCCACATGACGCCCCAGGCCGAACGCGCTCTCGTAGCCAAGACTCATCAGGTGCTTGGCACCGAGCTGGATTTCGTCGAGATCGGTCACTTCGAAACTCAGGTGGTGCAGGCCACTATGGCTGCTCTTGGCCAGGCCCAGGACGTGGTGATCGCCGCCACAGCCGCAGCGCAGGAACGCAATCTTGTCCCCGGCACGGTCAGAGACTTTCATCCCCAGCACGCGGGTGTAGAACTCGATGGAACGGTTCACGTCGGGGGTGAACTTGATCAGATGACCGAGGCGCAGCGGTGTCACCCGACGCAGTTTGGAGGTTGGAGTACAGCCGCGCTCACCGATACGACGATAGCGACCCGGGGTATTCAGCTCCGGGGTTTCCAGCGGTTGTGCAGGCATCGAGCCGGCTTCGTTGACATGTACCCAGTCACCGGCTGGATCACGGAACCAGATCCCGTCCTGACCAATATCAAACGGCGCCGGGTGAATCACTACCCCATGAAAACTCAGGTTCTCGCGAATAGCCTGCAGGCCCTCAGCGTCGGTGCCGAATGAGATGTAGCTTAAGTGCTTCTGGATGCCGGGCATCAGCCGCACCTGGTCTTGGGCGCGTCCTTTGCAACGCATCACGACGTGTTGCCCAGCGATACGCGCTTCGAGGCCGACTGCCTCATAGAACGAACGGCCCACTTCCAGATCCGGAATGGTCATGCCTACGTGTTGAAGAGAGCGAATCATCGGTGAGGCTCCTCTTAGCGAATGGGAGAGAACGGTGCGGCGCTGAGCAGCTCGACCTGTTGCGCTTCTACCATGTGGGCGTTCTTGCCGAGGAAAGCGCGCCATTTAGGGTCGTTGGAAAGCGCTGCGCGTCGCTGGGCGCGGTCTTCAAAGCTGGCGTAGCCCCACAGCTGGATGACCCGGTTGATGTCTCCGGTCTCAGGCTTGAAGTAGCCGATCAGGTTGCCCAAGGCTTCGCTTTGGATCGGCAGACCTTCCTCTTGATACGCGCGTAGGAACTCGTGCATCGCGCCAGGCTTGAGTTGGTAGGTACGTTGTTCAATCAGCATGATGTTTTCTCTTTTTTGGAATTGGCCAAGGAATCGGCCTCGATCAGCTTGATCACTGCCGAAATATCTTCTTCACCGATGCCCTCTTCGATCGCCCGCACAAAATAGGGCTTCGCGGCGTTGAACAAGGGCGCAGCACAACCGAGCCCATCAGAAAGCTCGCTGGCCATATCGATGTACTTTTCCAGGGTTACGAACGGGCCGGGCGCTGGCACGAAAAGACGCTCGGCCATCATGGGGGCGCGCGCGTTGAACATCGTCGAGCCGCCTGCGCTTTGGCGGATCACATCAACGACTTGTTGGGGATCGAAACCGGCCTTCACGCCAAGGTTCAGCGCCTCTGCAGCAGCCAGGGTATGGATAGCTACCAGGTAATTGGCGATCAGTTTCATCGCCACTGCGCTACCAAATTCGCCGATGTGGAACTGAATATCAGCGATGGCATTGAGCACAGGCTTACAGTGCGCCACCAACTCCGCATCACCACCCAGGAACAATGAGGCCTTGCGATGCAGCACCATGGAAGGAGTACCACTGACTTCGGCTTCGAGCACACGCGCTCCGCGTTGCGAGATACGCTGGGCGATACGTTGCTTGAACGTTTTGCAGTACGTACCGATTTCAATCAGCGTGTGCTGCGACCCCATGGATTCAAGCAGACCTTCAGGGCCTTCCATGATGCCGACATGGGCGACTTCACTTGGCAAGCAGGTGAGGATGATATTTGCCTGCTGGGCCACAGCCGCCGGGCTGTCGAGGGCAATGCCCCCTTGGCTGATGAAGGCTTCGCGGTCTCGGCGCCGGTATCCGACTACACGAAACCCCGCAGCAAGCAAGTTGGTTGCGATAGGAAGGCCAAGCTGGCCGATTCCTACCATACCGATGGTTGTCACAGGCATTTGAAGCCTCTCTTGTATTGTTTTTGTTTTGTCCAGAGCTTGTCGCTCGGCTTAGCGCTAAGCTAGGCGCAGCAGAATTCTGGAGCAAACAGCCTCCGTGATGTTTAAGTAGTAGCCAGCGCTATAGATGGGGATTCAGGGGGACTGATGTGTGATCTGCGTAAGCCGAATGCCTGAGTTGGAGATAACCTGGCATTGGTAATTGGGAACATTTAATGCGTCATCGATACGGCCGACTAAGCTCGGACAACAAGCAAGGATCGGCCAGTCGTAGGCGTGTCTTTCTCTCGAATGCGCCGCGGGCGCTCAGGTGCCTTCCAGCTTTTCTCGCAAGTACTCGATAAAGCGTTGGGTTTTGGCAGGCAGCAGCCGGGTTTCTGTTAATGCGTACACGGATACCGGAGTCGCTTGCCACTGTGGCAGCACCCGTTGCAAAACGCCCGCCTCGACATCTGGATCAGCAATACCGGCAGGCAGGAGTGCAATGCCAAGATCCAGAGACGCAAGTCGTCGCAACATCCCCACACTGTTCAGCTCAAAGCGGCCACCCACCTGAACAAGCTCAACAGTACCCTCACTGGTCAAGGTCCACTTGTCCGAGCTCGTCCCAGACATCCGCAGGCATTCGTGATGCACAAGCTCCGCTGGATCGCGGGGCTCACCGGAAACACCTAGGTATTGAGGCGAGGCGTAAAGGCCGCGTTGCAGGGTGGCGAGTTTTCGCGCGATCAGGTTGGAGTTGGCCGGCTCGCCCATCCGAATGACGACATCCACAGGGTCACTGACCAAATCGACCTGCCGAGGTGTGAGGTCGAAATCAAAGGTGATGCCTGGATACAGTCGCGCAAAATCCGCAATCAACGGTGCCAGGTAAATGTTGGCGAAGTCCACTGGCAACGAGGCACGCAACAGACCGCTGGGCCTGGCAAGCAGCTCACCCAACTGCTCATGCGCCAGCCTGGCCTCGTCGACAATGCGCTTGCACCGATCGAAGTAAAGCTGACCCGCCTCAGTCAGCTCGATCTTGCGCGTGGTGCGATGGAGCAGGCGCAACCCTATTTGCTTCTCCAGGCTGGTGATACGCCTTGAAAGCGTCGAGCTTGGCATGTTCATGGACTCCGCTGCGCCTCGAAAGCTGCGCATCTTCACGACCTCGACGAATAGTGCCATGTCGTTCAGGTATTCCACTCATTGCTCCAAAAATGGATCAGTCATTTCAATTTAGCCGGATTTATCCCGGCAGCGGATTGATTGATGATAACCCCATCACCGCAAAGGAGCACTTTAATGAACTCTCTTTTTTCCGAAGTCCAGGTAGGCCGCTACACCCTGCCCAACCGCACGGTCATGGCCCCCATGACCCGTTCGCGTGCAGACGATGCTGGCGTCCCTTCCGATCTCGTCGCCACTTACTATGAACAACGCGCCAGCGCCGGCCTGATCATCTCCGAAGGTGTTTTCCCGGTTGCGCTGGGTAAAGGTTATGTGCGCACCCCTGGCATTGAAACCGATGAGCAGGTAGCGGCGTGGAAAAAGGTCGCTGAAGCCGTTCACGCCCGTGGCGGCCGTATCTTCATGCAACTGATGCACTGTGGCCGTGTTTCTCACCCGTCACTGCTGAACGACGGCGCCCAGCCACAGGCACCATCAGCCATCAAGGCCGCAGGTCAGACCTATACCGCTACCGGCCTGCAAGACTTCGTAATCCCGCATGCTTTGAGCATCGTCGAAATCGCCGGCGTCGTGGAAGGTTACCGCCAGGCTGCTCGTCGGGCGATCGAGGCTGGCTTCGACGGCGTGGAGTTGCATGCAGCATCGGGATATTTGCCGGAGCAATTCCTGTCCAGCGGCAGCAACCAGCGCGATGACGAATACGGTGGTTCTGTTGAAAACCGTGTTCGCTTCGTTCTCGAAGTACTTGCCGCGATGGTTGATGAAGTAGGCGGCGACCGCGTGGGTATCAAGATTTCTCCGGAAATGAACTTCAACGATATCGTCGACGCCAACCCGCAAGAGACCTACACCTACCTGGTAAAGCAACTGCGATCGTTCAACCTGGCTTACCTGCACGTCGCGCTGTTTGGTGCTGAGTTCGACTACCACAGCGCACTGCGGCCGCTCTTCAAAGGGAGCTACCTGATCGGCAGTGGCTTGAACAAAGAAAGCGCCGAAGCGCTTATTTCCGGCGGCAAAGCGGATGCGGCTGTGTTTGGTGGTGCTTTCCTGGCCAACCCTGATCTGCCAGAGCGTCTGCGTGTAGACGCCGAGCTCAACGTGCCGGATAAAAATACCTTCTACGCGCCTGGCGCAGAGGGCTACATCGACTACCCAACCATGACCCAAGGGGCCTGAGGAGCGCCACCATGCTACCCACCGCACGCCTGCAGCGTATGAATCATGGAAGCCAGTTCCGAGCGTTCAGCCTTCGTGGCGATCAGTTTGCGAAACCGATCGATCCGTTTCTGGGCGTGGATCATGCCTGGATCAGCGGGCCGACCTTCCCACCGCATCCACATGCGGGTTTCTCTGCAGTGTCGTACCTGTTCCTGGACTCGGAAACGGGGATCGACAACCGGGACTCACTGGGCAATCGCAATTTGATTCAACCCGGTGGCCTGCACTGGACAGCGGCGGGTAGCGGCGTGGTGCATGAAGAAGTGCCAGCAGAGCCAGGCAAGACCGTGCACATGCTGCAAATTTTCATCAATCTGCCAGAGGACAAACAAGCGCAGGCTCCTCATGCCTTCAGCCTGGAAGCGCGCGAGGTACCCGCTGTACGCCTGCCGGGGGTGAAAGTCCGTGTGCCACTCGGGGCCTTCGGCGAGATCGCTTCCCCCCTGTCGTTGCCCACCGATGTCCGATTGCTGGACATCCTGCTGGAAGCGGGCAGCGAAATAGAAATTCCAATCCCGGTCGGACACGTAGCGTTCGTCGTACCGATTGATGGTGAGGTGACCGTGGATGGCCAGCCATTCAGTCTGCTTGACCCAAAAGCCCCAGTGAATCTGCCCCAAGGACCAAAGCGGGTTGTCACGGTGCAAGCAAAAAACGGCGCCGCAAAAGCAGTGGTTTTTTCAGGTGCACCGCTGAACCAGCCCGTTCATTGGCAAGGCCCAATGGCGCTGGCGTCACCAGGTGCACTGAGCGAAGCCGTGCAGCGCTACCAACGCGGGTTGTTCGGCAGCCTGCGAACCCGATAAGCCAACTATCGTCCCCATACTTAGCGAGAAAATCATCATGAGTCACGAAAACTTCAATGCTGCTAACGCTGCCCTGCTCCTGATCGATCATCAGGTTGGCACCATGGGGTGGGCCAAATCCATGCCCTTCGATGAGCTGAAACGTAATGCGCTGATGCTTGCAAAGGCGGCGCGTATTCTCAAGCTGCCGGTCGTGCTCACCTCCAGCATGGAGGAGCACGCGCAAGGGCCGCTTCTGAGTGAACTGGAAGAAATCCTCCCGGCCGAGTTTGCGGGGCGCATCAAGCGCTTGGGGATCGTCAACGCGATGGACGATGAACATTTTGCCGCAGCGGTCAAAGCCACTGGTCGCAAGAAACTCATCATTGCCGGCGTGACCAATGATGTCTGCACCGTCTACCCGGCACTTTCTCTGGTTCGTGACGGCTTCGAGGTACAGGTTGTCGCCGACGCAGGTGCGTCGCCAACCGCAATGGCTGATGACATCGCGCTCCGTCGGATGGACAAGGCAGGGGTAACGCTGACCACCACCAACCAGTTGATTGCCGAACTGGCCGGCAGTTGGGCAACGCCTGAGGGCGGTGAATTGGTACAGGTGCTCATGGAGTCGTTCGGCAGCTGAGTGCCCCCAGTGACAGTCCCCCTCAAGGCGTTCACCGCCTTGACGGGGTACTCCTTCCCCCACAGCGAACCTCAAGCTCATGACAACCCACCAGGAAGACCTCATCATCGTTGGCGGTTCCTTGGCGGGCCTTACGCTCGCTTTGGCTTTTGCAGCGAGGAACCTGCCAGTACGTGTGCTAGAGCGGTCAGCGGGCCACAGGGTCGGAGGCGACAGTCTGACCGTTGACCTTTCATTGCTCGCCAAGACAGTTGGTCATGACCCCAGACAGCCCCCCAGCCTGCCGGTGGTCCCCGCCTACCGTGACTTGACGACGTGGTCTGCCCTGTACGGATGGCTGCGAGATAGAGTGCTGGCCTCGCCCTCGATTACACTGGAAGAAGGTGTCACCGTGGCGGGTGTTCATATTCATGGGGAGAAGGCTGCCATCACACTTGCTGATGGGAAGCAGCGAATAGCCTCGGCAGTGTTTGGCGCGGATGGGTACCGCAGTGTTGTGCGCCAGAGCATCGCGCCACAGGCTCCATTCGCTCGCTATGCCGGGTACCTCGTTTGGCGTGGTTTGGTCGATGAAGACCGTCTTCTGCAACCTGTTGCCTGGCCCTCGACTGGGGGGCTGTGGATCGACTTCGTGGATGGGTATCGACTGGTCGCAGCCACGTTACCTGGGCGTGATGGCTCAATCGAACCTGGCCGCCGGCAAATCACATTTGCCTGGTTTGATGCTCATCAGCAAGCGCTGCTTCAGGAGACCGGTTGCCTGACCGTCGATGGATTCATTGAGGGTACCCTTGGCAGAGGAACTATCAGCCAAACGCTAAAACATAACTTGCTCGACCGCGTGCCGCGCGTTTGGCCTGCGCTCTGGCAAGAGGCTGTGATGCTAGGGATCGCGTCAGCAGATTCGTTGAGTGGCGCGCCGATTGCCGAATACCTGCCCCAGCGATTGGTCAATGGCCCATTGGCCATATTGGGCGATGCCGCCCATGTGTTATCGCCAATGACCGGCCGAGGCTTCCTCACCGCGGTGGAGGATGCAGCGCTGTTGGCCCAGTTGCTTGCCGAAAAGAAGCCCGATGAGGCGATGAGTGCCGTGCTCGCGGGTTACGAAGCAACTCGTATGCCCTTCATTCGGGGGTTGGTCACCCATTCGATGCGGCTCAGTGCTGAATATCGGCGCGTAGCGTCAGGTGCTTAACTGCCACTGGCCAGCCGCAAATTGATTGCATAGCGGAGATAATCTATGGCGTTTTCCTATCTTTTGCCAATCCGCTACGCCCTGCTTGTTTCCAGCCTCGGCGCGGTGGCAGGCACTACCTTCTCAGTGATGGCGATCCTCACCCTCGGCGACATTGGTGGTGGGCTGTCAGTGAGCAGCGATGACGCTGCATGGTTGAACACGCTATACAACGTGGGCGCGATCTGCGGATTGCCTATCATCATGACAATGGCAGCGTCCTTGGGCAGAGGTCGAGCGATGCTGATCGCAGGGCTGTTCTACACCCTCAGTTCGATCGCCGTTGCCGTTTCCCCTTTCTACGAATGGGCCTTGGTTACACGCTTCATCCACGGCTTCTTCGGCGGAATGCTCCCTGTGCTCATGATGCAATTGGTCATGACCAGCCTGTTTCCCGGGCGTGGCCAGCTCGAAGGCATGACCCTGTTCGCGCTGGCCACGTCCATCGGTACGGGCATAGCGGCATCCATCGGTGGCTATCTGCTCACCGAATTCGGTTGGCGAGGACTGTTCTGGATACAGGCATTGGTTGGTGGCGTCTATACCTTGCTGGCGTTGAGGGTTCTGCCTGATGAGCGCGGCGACCTCGAATACCTCAGCACTAAGGACTGGCCGAGCTATGCCTTTCTGGCTGCAGGATTGAGCGGTCTGATGGTGGTGATGGCAGAGGGCGAGCGCCGCTTCTGGCTGGAAACCTGGTGGATTCCCGCGCTGCTACTGAGCAGCCTGGTTGGCCTCGTTTATGGTGCACATTCATTGTGGATTGCTCAGCGCCCGCTGCTGGTTCTGAAGATCTTCAGAAAGCCAACCTTCACCTGGGCGATCATTCTGTCGTTCATCTTCCGCTTCGGTACCTTGCTTACCGTATGGATCGCCCCGCAGTACTTGGCGCGTATGCAAGGTTTCAAAGCGCTGCAGACAGGGGAACTGTTGCTGGCGATGGTGCCAAGTACATTACTGGGTTTCATACTGGCTTATTGGTTAGTGCGGCGCGTGGACGCCCGTGTAGCGCTGTCCCTTGGATTGCTGATCTTCGCACTTGCCGCTGCGCTGTGCAGCGATCTGGCGCCCGATTGGGCGCTGGATGAATTTCGCACGCCCATAGTGCTGGTCGGCTTCGGCCAGGCTTTCGTTCAGGTGGCCCTGCTTCGATACGCTGTTTTTGGGGTCGGTAAGGAAGAAGGGCCGACGTGCGGCATCATCTTTAACTTGGCCAGGCTCTACGCGCTTTTAGGTGGCCTTGGAGGTCTATGGCATCTGGTCACAGAGCGCGAGAAATACCACTACACACGCATAGCTGAAGCCCTCGGCAACACTGATCCACTGACCACTCAGCGTATTGCCGAGAGTCAGTCGCTCTATACACGATTTGTCACCGATGCTGCGGCTACTCACGGCACTGCGCTGGGCAAGCTGTCCGACAGTGCAATGAACCAGGCTTATACCTTGGCTTATGGCGACGCCTTTCTAGTCACCACGCTGGTGATGTTCGTGGGCGCCATCCTCGTGTGGGCTTTGCCTACCCTCCCCTCAGCGGCACCGCCAGCTACGCCTCCCGTTCAACCTGCTAAACCCGAGACCGCCACATGAATGCAACTCCCGATAATGAACAGAAGCCGGCGGCGCGCTGGGCCAGTGGCCGCAGAATACTGATTGCAGCGGTGCTCGCTAATGCCTGCTTGGTCGCCGTAGCATTCGCCTATGCGCAATGGCATCAGAGGGTCGACTTCGAGAGCACCGATAACGCCTACATCAAAGGCAATCTGACCTACGTGTCACCGAAGGTCAGTGGTTACGTAACTGCCGTCGAAACGGAAAACAACCGCAAGGTCGCGCCGGGGGATGTACTGGTCCGTATCGACCCGTCGGACTACCAGGTAGCGGTCCAGACTGCGGTGGCCTCGGTTGCACAACAGCATGCATCACTGGTGCAACTGGACCAACAGCAACGCTTACAGCAAGCTCAGATCAAGGTTTCGGAAGCAGGCGTAACATCGGCACAAGCGTCCTTGAGCGAAACATCAGCCGACTTCAAGCGCGCACAAGCGTTGGTGGCGCAGGGGGCGATCAGCCAACAAGAGTTCGACCAGTCAAAAGCTGCCTGGACACGAGCGCGTGCAGCCCTCGCGCAAAATCAATCGCAAGTCGACTATGCCCAACAACAAATGGAAGTGCTGCGCGCCGAGCGCACCGTCATCGATGCCCAGTTGAAGTCTGCACAAGCGACATTGCAGCGGGCAAACAATGATCTGGCGTGGACTCAGATCAGAGCGCCCCGTGAAGGACTGGTAGCCGCGCGTAATGTTCGCTTGGGCGAATATGTGACAGCAGGCACCAGGCTCATGGCAATTGCACCGACGCGTGATTTGTGGATCGAGGCTAATCTGCGCGAAACCCAGCTGGCGCGAATGCGCCAGGGTGACCGCGTACAGGTCCAAGTGGATGCCGTGCCAGATCAGACGTACTGCGGGTATGTGGAAAGCATTTCAGGGGCAAGTGGATCTGAGTTCGCAGTCATACCACCCGACAATGCTTCAGGAAACTTCACTAAAATTGTACGCCGCTTCCCCGTCCGCATCCTGTTAGATGCAGACCAACCAGGTTTGCAACGCTTGGGAGTGGGCATGTCAGTTGAACCGCGCGTTGCGCTGGGTTCATACGTAGATGGAGAAGCGAGAGCCGGTTTGCTCTCGCGGATCTTCCTAGGATCGTTCAGGTGCGATCGTAAGGAGGAGGCAACCGACTGATCAACATGCACCTCCGGCCAGGGAGGGCGGGAAAAGCATGAATGCTGAAGCGCTAAAGCAATTATGGCATTTCCGGCAATTTCCTCGATCCGCTGATTGATCAGGTCGATCACATCGCGGCCTGACACCATCAAACGCATACGCACCTCCTCAGCTCTCACTTTGTTAGTGAAAGTACCAAACCCTACCAGCGCAAGCTTCGTCGCCACACACATCAGAAGGTTGGTGTGATAGATCGGTGCACCCTGCTCGCGAGCAGCGTCAAACACCATGGCTCCGGTATCCTTGAGGAACAGCTCATCCTGTCGAGGCCCTAGTAGTCGATGGCATCACGCAGCCGATTGGGCCACTATATCGAGTACATCGTGATGTACTACAAGCAAGCTGACTATGATTACTATGCTCCGCAAGCCCAAATCTAACGCCATAACCGAGGCGCTAACCGCTATCACCTGGCAGCTGATAGCGTCTAATAAGCCACAGGTTATCCGAACCTATTGCAGCGTTGAGCAATATGAAATTGACAGAGCCGATACAGATGCTCTCGTCCCTGCCGCTGGTGCTGGCAGAGCTGGCTGACAACACCTGGGCCGCTGCTGAAGCATCATCACGGCCGGCACCGCAGCCAATACCGTACGCAGCTATCAGAGCGCCCTCGCATTCTCGGCGGCGTGGCTGCGTTTGCGCTATTGCCGGTCGCTTGGCGATGGCGCGCTGCCGCCCGAGGTTGCGGTGCAGTTCATCGTGGACCACCTAGCCAGGCCTGATACTACCGGCGGTTGGACACACCTGCTGCCGCCGGCCGTCGACGCCGCGTTGGTGGCGGCCAAAGTCAAGGGAAAGCTGGGGCCACTGTCGTTCAGCACCGCCAACCACCGCTCGGCAGTTTGGGCTAAATGGGATCGCCTGCAACACTGGGAAAACCCAAGTGTGGCTCCAGCGGTGAAGGCTCTACTGCGTGAGACACGCAAGGCTCAGGCGCGCCAAGGCTTATCCGTGCGGAAGAAAACCGCAGTGGAATTGGAGCCGCTGCAGGCGATGCTCGCCACCTGCAATGACGGCGTGCGTGGCACGCGCCCTGCTGTAGCTGGCCTGGAGCGGCGGTGGCCGGCGCCGCTCGGAAATCGTGGGTTTACAGATCGGAGACCTGCGCCGCCTAGACGTCGACACCTGGCTTTATACACTCGAGGCAACCAAAACCGATAGTAGCGGCGTACGGCGGGAAAAGCCGCTTTAGGGACTGGCGGCTCCGGCGCTGAACGTATGGCTTCCTGTAGCACCGGCCTGCGAGGGTCCGCTATTTCACCGCTTGTACAAAGGGGGCCGGTTCGCGGCTAATGGTCTGTCCGGTGACCAGGTCGCGCGCATCGTTAAACGTCGCGCGGCACTGGCCGGCGTTGACTGCGACTGGGCGGCGTACAGCCTACGCTCAGGATTCGTCACTGAGGCTGTAAGACAGGGCGTGCCGCTTGATGAAGTCATGGCGATAACTGAACACCGTAGCATCAGCACGGTGATGGGCTACTTCCAGGCAGGCTCTCTGCTGGGCAGCCGTGCTAGCCAACTGTATCCAGCACCAACTCCAGAGGACGACGATAAACAAATGCCAGTAACCGAGTGAGCTTACGCTTCGCACCCCGTCCCACTCCCGCGGCTCCAAGGGGGTTCGCTTTTAGGTCTGGCGCCAAGCTGATTAGTCGGGTTGGCGTCACAAACGCTTACAGCCTGAATAGGCAAACCCGACCGGCGAGAGGCCGGTCTCCGGCACCTGCTTCGCAATAATGTAAGGCCCAACCATCAGGAACGTGCGCCTCCCGACGAACGTGATCAGCGGAGCTGCTAAACTCCTACCTATCAGCCCACAAGCCGTGTGCTAGAGCTCCCCCATAACGGGTCTGCAAGTATGGCATGGATGCCAAATGGTTGGCTGATATATAAACAAAACAACTTTTACAAGGTATAATGATGTTATACCTAGTGCCTGACCCTTTCCGACAATCTGCGCTTGCCAGTCATCGACCGCGATGCCACTTTTTACGTGAGCTACGCGAGGTAGTTAATCGATGCACAGGCACATACTGACGGAAGGTACAAAAATAATTCATAACGGCGCTTTAGCTGAAGTAGTAGCTTGGGTAGAAGCTGACAAGCTGCAGATAATTGACAGTTATCACAAAATCAAAATAATCAACATTTGTGAGATTCAGTGCGTAATTGATCATGCCACTCTCCAGACATCATTGAAAAACTATAGCCTTGACATTTCGGCTTTCGATGCAGAACAGCTGAGCGATGCCCAGAGAAAATATGATGTCATCACCAAGCACCTTGAAGAACCAGCCAGTCGCCCAGTTGCCGAAGCTGTGGCTCAGGACCTGGCCTGTAGTAATTCATATGCCTACACACTGATCCGTCGCTATGCGCGCGGGAGTTTTAGCTCGCTGATAAAGGAGAAGTGTGGACGGAAAGTTGGTACGCGACGCCTTGCTAGCGAAGTAGAGAACATCATCGACAGTACGATCACCGCGAGCCAAGGTCCTGGAAGCTCTATCAACGCCATATCAGAAGCAGTCAAAACAATGTGCGAGAATGCTGGCTACCCAGCGCCGAGCACTAAGACCATTGCCTTGAGAGTACGCCAGCGCTCCCCCAGTGACAATACGAAACGGTTGCATGGTGGAAAGAAATCTCGACAGGACCATCTGGTGCGCGGAGGAAAACATCTAACTAAGCGTGCGCTAGAGCTAGTTCAAATAGACCACTGCATCATTGACGTTATCGTCGTCGATTCGACCAGCCGAAAACCGATTGGACGCCCATGGCTAACGATTGCAATCGACGTCCACACCAGATCTGTCATCGGTTTTTATCTAAGCCTCCACCATCCTTCCGCGGTATCCAATGCTGCATGCTTAGTGCACTCGGTCACACCTAAACACGGCTGGCTATCAGAGCTCAATTTGCATGAAATTCAATACCCTATGTATGGGCTCCCCCAGCACATTCACGTCGACAACGGCAAGGATTTTCGCTCTGCCGCGTTCATTTCAGGATGTAAAGAATATGACATTAAATTAACGTGGCGCCCTCCTGGTTCGCCACATTATGGCGGTCACATCGAGCGATACATCGGAACCCTTATGAAATCTATGCGTGGCTTGCCGGGCGCTATCCTCGCGAGTGTCGCAGACAAGTCAAGGTACTCCAATCTGAAGTCGCCAGGAATGACATTGAGTGAAGTGCGCGACTGGATCATTGAGCAGATCGGTATTTATCACATGAAAGAGCACTCCGAACTGGGGTGCTCCCCCCTGTTTAAATGGGAGAGTGCTCACAAAAATAAAGATGGAAAAATCATCCCGCCAGCGATAGTAGGAGACTTTAGGAAATTAGCCATAGACTTCCTTCCATTCAAGCGAGGCTCAATCCAGAGAAGCGGCGTCACTATTCACGGAGTGCAATATTATGCACCGGCGCTCAAGCGCTTCAGCATTAAAACGCCTTGCATTATCAAGTTCAACCCACAGTCAATCAGTAAGATCTGGGTAAAACCAAACGGTGAAGGTAGTTATATTCAGTGCGACTACTCGGACGTCAGATTACCAGATTGCTCCCTCGCTGAACTAAAGGCTGCACGCAAGGAGCTGAGCGCCGAGAACAAATCTAGAGTGCCTGTTTCAATGATTTTCGCGGCAGTTGAAAGAAACCGCGAGAGGGTTGCAGCAGCGACACAAAAGACTGCAAAAATGAGACGCGAGCAAGAAAAACAAAAAAATGTGTTCACCGCAGATTTAAACAGGATAGTGCCAGAGCGCACACTTCGCCTGGACTATAGCCGTCAACCAAAGACTTACGACGTGGAGTGAATGTGATGGCTAGCGACTATTCGCACCTCAACACACTGTGCCAGTCCGTAATGGCGCTGCCCATCAAGGAGAGGATAGGTTTCATTCATGAAGATAAGTGGGTAAATCATAGCGCTGGAGTGAACATCCGGAATAGAATCAAATCCTCACTTTTCCTGCCCAATAACGAACAAGCAATGTGCATGATGATCGTAGGTGCCGGATGAGTTGGAAAGTCTAGTCTGCTTGATCGCGTCGTGAAAGATTGTGAATCATGGGCTCATCGACAAGGCGTACCCGCACCATACTTGCAATTGAAGTTGCCATCAGATCCGACCTTGAAAAACAATATATCCGCGCTGTGCCACCAGTGCGGGCTGTCTACCCACAGCGGAACGAAAGATGCACTGCCCAGGCCGCTGGAACTATTATTTAAGGCCCGAAAAGTCAGAATGTTGCTCGTGGATGAATTCAATCACCTGCTGGCTGTGAATCGAATCGAAGCGAGAAAGAATTTAAATTTCTTCAAGCTTATCTCTGGCCCCCCAATGTCACTCATACTGGTAGTGTTTGGCACACATGATGCTATGCACGCTATAAGAATGGACATTCAGCTCTCCAGTCGCTTTCAGGTTTTTGAACTGGAGCAGTGGAGGCCAGACGAGGAATTTCGATCATTTCTGGCCAGCTACGAAAAATGCATCCCCCTCATGCATCCATCCAATTTGGCGTCCAAAGAGATAGTTGATTACTTTGTTAATCAGCTAGAGCCAACAACACGTAATATCGTCAATCGACTCAAATGGGCTGCAATGACGGCCATTCTTGAAGGTTCCGAGCGCATTAGTATTGATGTGCTTAAAAGATCTGATTTCCTCCCTGACCTGAGCTCAGTGTATGAGCAGTAACCACTTATTTGCAGGCATGCACCGACCTTACTCTGATGAGGTCTTCAGTTCGTGGCTTAATCGAGGCATAAAACGAGGCCTTCCAAAGTTCCTTGAGACGGCAGCAATATTGGCTCATTACGGGATTACTGATCCAGATAGCACCAAGCATGCCCAAGTGTGCATCTTGTCCTCTCAGATCCTGGGCTGCACACCTAGCGCGATCCAGAGCCTACTGCCAACCCCCGCTTTGTGGCTTCCGCCCGTCACTCAGAGACGAAAATACTGTATTTCATGCATGGCTGAAGATCTGGCTCAAGGGCGCCATCCAGCTTACAGAAGATCTTGGCTCCATCGATGGTCCGTTGGGTGCCCTGTGCACTTACATCCGTTGTCGATGATCCATCAGTTTACTGAGGACACTAATGAAACTTTAAGCCATGCTGTTTTTGTTGCTCTATCAGGCGACTCGCCTTGGTATAAATTTAGCTATCAAGACATCTTGGCTGCTTCTTTACGGCGTCCGGAACTTGGCTGCTTTCTGACTGCGCTACACTTTCAGCTTTGGCTGGCAAACGCCCTTAAACATTCGACAGTTTATCTGCCTGCCGGAAAGCCAATAAAAGCCAACCACCTCTTACAGATAATTGATGCCACCGCAATAACTTTGGTCAAGGGGTTTTGCGACACGGACCTTGCCCTCGTATCTTTTACGCCACACGACACCAGCAGTGAAGCCGATCACCGCAACGCTGCTAGATTAGCACCTAGCGATATTGCGCGGTTTGACCCTTTGCATACCTCAAGATTACTCGCTACACTTGGGGCATTCCTAGGTATCCCTTCTTGCTTATCAATGTGGCACATACTTAGCAGGAATTATCGGTATAGTCCATCATCCCTCATAAGCTTTTTTCCTGATATAGAAGCACAAATAACTAATGAGATCATCAAAAAATTATGTGCTTATAAAAACCCTTACGTTGATCTCGTGGAGGGTTGGCTTAGTAGCGTAGGGACCCACCGACTCCATCCCGCGCCCTTTTGTTTTATTCGATAACGTCCCTAAAGGTTTGCGACTGCTAACCGCCCCGTTTGGAGAATCCTCGCATGGCAAACCCAATCGACCCCAATGACTTGGAGCACTCAATTCTTCCTGAAAACGTCTTCTTCGCTCAGCGGGCTTTAAAGCAATATTTTTTACACTTTTTCGGCGACAGTCGCACGACGATGTCTAACTGCCTTAAGTACCTTGCACGCGACATTGGCTACGACGACTCACGACTGGAAAGAGTACCTTGGCAAAGTCTGGACGCCCCCAGCATTATTTCATTAGTCAGTGAGTGGCAAAAAAAATACTCTACAGCCACTATAGAGCTGAGGCTGATTGCAGTACGAAAAATAATTCGATGCTGTATGAATCAAGGCCTCATCCCTGACAAACAGTACCGCGAAGTAGATGCGCTTCGATTTGAATTTGAACAATTGAGACATTATCGTGGCGTCTATGTCAACTCCGACACCATTGTAAATTTAATGCGCAGCTGTCTGAACGATGAACGTTACATCCTCGCACTTAGAGATTGCGCCATGGTAGCTTTGCTTTTCGGAGCGGGTTTACGTCGAGCAGAGGCTAGCGCAGTTAGGCGTCATGATGTGAATTTGAAAAATACATCGCTGCAAATATTCAACAAAGGAAAGCCAACCTCCCGTCGACTTCTACTCAACTGGGCACACGAGCCATTGATTAACTGGCTGGAGGAGTCAGGCAACCATATCGACTGTGGCGATTGTATTCTCCAACGTGTCAGCAAGAGCGGGAGAGTACTGGGAAATCTTACGGCGGATGGTTTGTATAGCGCACTAAGGTCAAGGTGCTTAGAAGCGGGCATCTGTCCCTTGGGGCCTCACGACGCAAGGCGAACATTCGCTATGGATTTTTCACACAAATATGGCTTAAGCGCCGCTCAAATTGCACTCGGGCATAAAAGTATTACTTCGACGTTAAAGTACGACCAATCGGGAGATGAGGGGTCTGAATGGGCTGAGTTTTAGCTAAAGCGATTCCTGGATAATCCCATGGTTCGATATGATTGAAAACAATCCGATCAAAGTAGGCACATCATGCGATTTCGCATACTCACTGGTCGACTCAAAACCCTCCACGACTAACTCTGACGATAGGCAGATTAGGGGGCCTTCGACAGGCCTTAGCCTTGAAGATGTAAAGAATAATTTCGTGCATTTCTCGCATAAAAAGAAGAAAATCTGACCTTTATCCCAGCTTGGTGTTTTGTTTTTTTCAAAAAAGCCATGCAAAGCAATCGCTTAACATTTATTTTTTTTAAGGTAGGCTGACAGCCTGAGCAAAATCAGCAATCTGAGCCAGCCGTTCATTAGTACCTTGTACGCCGACCGGTTCATCAACTGGATCGCCCACAACTGCATCCGTTGAATTCCCAACGGCAATACAACACATGCATCTAGGGCTTGGATTGGCGCGGGCAGATTCTTGAATTCTTCGGGGTAACGCTGACGACTCATGGCACCTCCTATTTGGGCCTCAATATGAGGCTTGGAGGTGCCTAGGAAACCCGTGGCGATTCAGACTGAAACTTTTTCAGATATCCGAGGCTCAGCGCACCAAATAAGCGTATGAAATGAGAAAAGCCACCCAAGCCGCAGTGGCAAAAGTGGCCTTTTTCCTATCAACATGCCCCACTGTCGGGCATCAAGTTTGCCCCCAGCACACCGGCAATCGCACAGCGTTCATCGTTGTCGGAGCTGTCACCGCTGATACCGATAGCGCCGATCACTTCCCCTGCCCCGTTACGCACCAGCACCCCGCCGGGCACCGGAACCATATTGCCGCCGGCCAGGGCACTCAATGCATTGAAGAAGGCAGGAAGCGCTGCAGCACGACGGGCAAGTTCGCGGCCGCCAAAGCCCATGCCCAGCACTGATGCGGCCTTGCCCGACGCGATTTGCGGTCGCAGCAGGCTGGCGCGCTCGTCGCGTTTGAGCGCCAGCAGGTGACCGCCGGCATCCAGTACCGCAACACAAAGTGGCTGCAAGGCTAACCGCCGGCCCTCTGCCAGCGCAGTGTCGACCATCTGCGACGCCAGTTCCAGGGTGAGCTTATTCATGCCGGCCTACCTCTTGCTCAGGTTCAGGTGCGCTGCGCTTGCCCATTTCCACGGCCCGTTGCCGGGTGTGAAGTTCGGCCCATTTCACCGTGTTGAAGTCACTGACCTTGTAGGGATCGTAGCCCGGTACCTGGGCCTCCACGCGATGCCCGCCGAGGTACACGTCACGTATGCGCTCGCGCTCCTGAAGAATCGAGACGTTCTGCAGGGGGGAGCCATCAACGCAGATAAAGTCGGCGCGACGGCCCACTTCGATGGCGCCCACCTGCTGCGACACGGGCATCATCCGCGCGGCAACCGAGGTTGCCGCGCGCAGTGCCTGGGCAGGGCTGAAACCCAACCAGTCGACAAAAATCTCGATTTCACGGGCGTGCCATTCACCGTAGGGAGTGATGGCGAAACCGCTGTCACTGCCGGTCATGAACGGCACACCGGCTTCCCGGGCGCGGCGCAAGTTGCGACAACCCACCTCGATCACACGGCGCTGCATCGCAGCGTAACCACAGCGGGTCGAAGGCTCGTAATCCTCGGCAAATTCGACGTTGTTGGCGAGCATGGTGAAGGTCGGAGCGAGGTGACTACCCGATTCGAGTATTGCCTCGATGCAGGCATCGTCCAGGAAAAAACCGTGGAAGATTACGTCCACCCCCGCCTTCGCCGCATACAGCACCGCTTCGCGGCCATAGGCATGCACGGCGACCTTTTTTCCAAGGCGGTGGATCTCCTCGACCATGGCGCGGGTCTCGTCCTGAGTGAACGCAGCGATATGTTCCCCGTTGGGGCGCATGTGCGGGCCGTCCATAGCGATCTTGATCAGGTCCACGCCGTCCTTGGCCTGGCGACGGATTTCCGCAATCTGCTCGTCGCGGGTAGCGCACAGGCGGCCAGAGAAATACTCAGGCGTACCGACCCAACTGGGGAACCAATCGTTCAGGCTCTGCCGGTTGGCGATTACATTGCTGCTGGCGGCAATGCGTGGGCCAGTGAACATACCGGCATTGATAGCGTTGCGTACGGCAATGCTGCAATGCCCGGCGTCACCCGGCACCACCACCGAGGTGTAGCCGGCGGCCAGTACATGCTGGGTAAAAAACAGACCGCGCAGGGCGCGAAATTCCGGCGAGACGTGCAGGTCGATGTCTTCCTCACTTTTGGCGTTGCCGAATACCAGATGGGTGTGGACATCCACCAGGCCGGGCATGACGAAGTGTCCGCCAGTGTCAATCACGCGTTCGCCAGGCAATGGCTGAGGAGCGGTCTGGCGAGGGCCGACATGGGTGAACACACCCTTTTCGATGATCAGCACCTGGTCGTGTCGAGCCTGGTCCTCAAGGCCAGTAAAGAGGGTTTGGCAGTGAACGTGGCGTCTGGGCATGGCGGTCTGTCCTGTTGTTGTCGTGCCAATACGGTATTGGGCAGCCAATGCCTGAGGAAGTGAAGTTTGCTGCTAGCCGGCCATGACAGAAATTGATAGCCGTCGTGGTCAGCCCGCCACCTCCGCCAACAACTGGCGCAGCCAGACCAGCGCCGGGTCACTGTCCTGGTAGGCGTGCCATTGCATCACCTGCAGAGTGGCGGGAATGGCGAGTGGTGGTGGCAGCAGGCGCAGAGGAAAGCGCTGCGCGTAGAGGTGCGCCAGGCGACTGTGCAGGGTCGATAGGCAGGGGCCGCCAACGATGAATTCCGGTATCAACGCAAACTGGTCCACAGCCACAGCCACCCGCCGCGTCAGCCCCTGGCTTGCGATAAATTCCGCTTCCATGCTGCCCTGGGCGCCTGCGCCGGTCTCGCGGACCACATGTGGCGCTGCCAAGTAATGCTCCAGCGTGAGGCCGTCCATCAGGGCGCAGTTATCCCTGCAGGCAATGACGCTGAAGCTGTCTTCGAACAACGGTTGTTGCGGATGACGCGCCGAGCCATGGGCAAGCGGCAGGATCACCAGGTCGCAGTGCCGGTGCTCCAGGGCCTCATCCACCAGGCTGCCCGGCTCGGCACCGCGCAGCGGCACCAGCGTGAGAAGTTGCAAGCCGACCTGGGGCGCAAGGCTGGCCAACCGTCGCATTAGCGCCGGCATGAGCACCGCGATCACATAATCCGACGCAATGATGCGGAATTTGCGGCGCGCCGCTCCCGGGTCGAAGCTTGCATTGGCGAAGGCAATGCCCCGCGCGTTTTCCAGTACTTGGTCGATACGTGGGTGCATTGACTGCATCAGCGCCGTGGGCAGCATGGCGCCGCCCACGAGGACAAACAGCGGATCGTTAAAATGCTCCCGCAGGCGACCCAGGGCCGCGCTGACCGCTGACTGGGTCAGGTGCAGGCGCACCGCGGCACGCGTGACGTGCTGCTCGACAAACAAAGCGTCCAGCACCACCAGCAGGTTCAGGTCTAGTCCATGGAAGCGCACGCAATAGCCTCATCGTTTGCCCGAGGGCCACCCTCCTCCAGCCATACGTTTCCCGAAACGTCGACCTTTACCCTCAGTGCTTGCAGCGACTGGCCCTGACAGGGGCCGAGCACGCAGAAGCCGTTGTCGGGCTGAAACAGCGCACCATGAGCAAAGCAGACGATGTGCCGGCCATCGCCAGACATGAAGCGGTCCTTGCGGTACTGCATGGCCACATCCAGGTGCGGGCACAGGTTTCGATAGACACGCACCTGGCCACGCCAGCGCAACGCAAGCACGGTGTCACGCCCCTGGGCCCAGGGGTCGAACCCACGTGCTAGGCCTTCCTGCAACTGGTCGTCGCGGCAAAGCAATGTCAAATCCTGGGACACAGAGACCTCGATAACTCAGGGGGTGAACGCGTAAACACCGGAATAGCCGCCACGGCTAGCAGTTTCAGATCGGTTCGGCGGTCAGCTTGAGCATCGCCTTGGTCAGCCCGATGCGATCGAACGTCGCGTCACGGGCCATTTCCCTCTCCCCGGCCATGATCGAGTTCTCGCTGATGTACTTGCAGCGCTCAAAGCGGCGCGTCATGAAACGCTCAAGCCGCTCCTCCACCGAGCCGCTGCCGCACAGCTCCAGGCTCAGAACCAGCGCGTCCTCGATTGCCATCCCGGCGCCCTGCCCCAGATGCGGCGTGGTTGCATGAGCCGCGTCGCCAATCAGCAGCACACGGCCTTTGAACCAAGGTTCGTTGACGAACACCACTTCCATGGGTTTGTAGACCACCTGGCTGCTGTCGGTAATCTGCTCGCGCAGCTCGCCCACTAGGCCTGCGATCTTACTGATGCGGTCACGCATCAGTTCGGCCAACTGTGCCGGCTCATAGCGGGGGTTACCCGGCTCGTGGGAGGTGGAGAACATGTACATCAGGTCGTCGGACAGCGGTACCAGGCCGGCGTTGCCCTCAGCACCGACATAGCTCGCCAGATGATCAATGGAAGGATGTCGAGGAAAGTTGTAGCGCCACACGGCCTGCCCGGTGAAACGCGGCTTGTAGGTGTCGCCAAAGAGCATGCCGCGAATCTTCGAATAAACGCCGTCGGCCCCCACAACCAAGTCGTAGCGAGCAGCGCTGCCATCGGTGAAGCTCACATCTACGCCGGCCGCGTCTTGTTGGAAGGAATCTACCGACAAGCCAAGTCGTACCTGGGTGCCAAGGTCGATCGCAGTGGTGCTCAGCACCTGGTGCAGAGACAGGCGCGAGATACCGACGTTGGCGGGATACTCCGGGCCGGCCAGGCGCTGGCCTGGGATGCGTACCAGGGCATTGCCCTGCAGATCGTAGATGCCAACATCCTCGAAGGCATAGGCCGCTTCGAGGTAGCCTTCGAGCACGCCGAGGCGGGCCATCTCTCGCACCACGTTGCTCTGCTGAATGATGCCGACACCATAGACGGTCCACTCGGACTTGATTTCCACCAGGTCCACCGCGATGCCCTGGCGGCGCAATGCGATGGCCGCGCAGAGGCCACCAATCCCGCCGCCGACTACGAGTACCTTGCTGATATCGCTGCTCATGGATGAATCCTTGTTCTTGTTGTGGGAGCGCAGGGTCGATCGCGAGCGTGACAACCCGAGCATTAACAGTGTTTTGACCGGGACCACGCCAGCGCGGCTGGGTAGCACAACAACAGAGGGGCCCTTAGGAGCACAGGCTAGGAAGGCAGGAACAATTTGACTAATCGTTAGTCGGGATGCAGGGTATCGCGAAAATAAATACAACAAGAGATGCCCGTGATGCGCTTTAAACACCTGGATTTGAACCTCCTGGTGGCGCTGGATGTACTGCTCGAAGAGCAGAACATCACCCGTGCCGCCGCCCGCCTGCACATGACCCAATCGGCCACCAGCGGTGTGCTCGGACGCCTGCGGACCTACTTCGAAGATGACCTGCTAGTGCAGGTGGGCCGCAAGATGATGCCCACCCCACTGGCAAAGGAACTGGCATTACCGGTTCGCGACGTACTGCTGAAAATCCAGACCTCCATCACCGCCAAACCGGTGCACGACATCTCCGAGAGTAAACGTCACTTCCGCATCATGGCCTCGGACTACCTGATCAGCGTGCTGTTCGCCGAGGCGATTCGCGAGATCAACCACGAAGCCCCGAACATCACCTTCGAACTCATCAGCCCCGGCCAGACCGCCATGGAAATGCTCATGCGTGGCGAAGTGGACCTGATGATCGCGCCAGAGCACTTCATCGTGAAGGAGCACCCCTCACAGCTCTTGTTCGACGAACAGCACGTCTGCGTGGTGTGCGCCGAGAACCACAGCATCGGCGAGCGCCTGACACTGGAACGCTACCTTGAGCTGGGGCATGTCGGCGTCGCCTTCGGGCGCAGCCGTACGCCCGGCATAGAGGAGTGGTTCATGAGCCAGTACGGCTGCAAACGCCGCGTGGAAGTCATCACCCACGACTTCAATACCTTGGCGCAACTGGTCATTGGTACCCAACGCATCGCCACCATGCACAGCCGCCTGGCACGGCTTTATGCACGCAACCTGCCGCTGCGCATCCTGCCGCCGCCGGTGGAGCTGCCGGCCATGCAGGAATACATGAGTTGGCACCGCAGCCTGGACCGTGACCCCATGCTGCGCTGGCTGCGCGAAAAGCTGACGGAGATGGTCAGCCGCCCAGAGTCTGCCGTTACCGCTTGAGCCCCTCGGCATTCGGGGTCCCGCTACGGCCCCATCCCGGATGCGCCAACCAATCGATACTGGCGATGCGTGCCCTCAGCGTTCGCCATGCCTGCCGTCACGGCGGCACGCCAGGTATCTCGCAATCCGATAGCTGGCATCCGAACAAGCGATTTGTCCAATCCTTTGACCCATGCGAGCTTGCGCAAGCTGCCTCAAGGGGCGGCCGACGCCCGCGTCACTGCTTGATGCGGGAGCGTTCACACCGGGTTGCCCGACTTGAGCCCTGCCGATCTGCGAACAGCGCCTCGGGCGATAGCCCTCGCTATGCAGGGTCGATTGCGGCCAGGACCAGAAGAAGGAAAAACAACAATATGTTCCGCTATTTCCCCACCAACTACGTTTGGAACCTCTCGGTAAACCTCGCTATCGAGATGGGCGCGCGCATCGGTGAAATCGTCGAAATGTGCGAACCGCTTCAGGAAGCCGCCAAGCAACCTGACGCCGACGGAACCCGCGCCTTTCGAGAAGCCTGGTCGAAGACGGCCGACAAACTCTGCGACCTGGCCCGCGAGGACGAAGAGAAAGGCCGCCTGCTTTCGGCCGGCGAAAAGTACAACCGTGCCGCAACCTACTACCTCACAGGTGAACGCCTGCAAGCTCACGGCGCCCCAGGTCGCATGGAGCTTTACCAACGCTTCCTCGACACCTTCGCCCGCGGCATCGCGCTCTCCGGCGAGAACTGCGAGCGGGTCGAGATCCCCTATGAGGGCAAAGTCATTTCCGGGCTATTCATCCGTGCCGAAGGCGTACAGGGGCCGGCGCCTCTACTGCTGCAACTCAACGGCCTGGATTCCACGAAAGAAATGAAATACCGGGTTGGCCTACCGGCCTGGCTCGCCAAGCGGGGCGTGTCATCGCTAGTGATCGACCAGCCGGGCACCGGCGAAGCGCTGCGCCTGCACGACCTGAAAGCCCGTTATGACGCCGAGCATTGGGGCAGCCGCGTGTTCGACTGGCTGGAAACCCATGCGGATGTGGACCCCAAGCGCATCGGCTGCGAAGGCGTGTCGCTGGGCGGCTACTACTGCCCGCGTGTGGTGGCTTTCGAGCCGCGCTTTGCCTGTGGCGTGGTGTGGGGCGCCAACCACGACTGGCGCGACGTGCAAAAGCGCCGCCTGGAACGCGAAGGCAGCTTCCCGGTGCCGCATTACTGGGAGCACGTGCGCTGGGTCTGGGGCGGTAAGAACATCGACGAATTCATGACCATCGCCGAAAACGTCCACCTGGACGGCGTCGTGGAGCGGATCAAGGTGCCGTTCCTGGTCACCCATGGCGAGCAGGACTCACAGATCCCGCTCAAATGGGCCCACCGCACCTACGAACAACTGGTCAATAGCCCCAAGCGCGAACTGAAGATCTTCACCCCGCGCGAAGGCGGTGTGCAGCACTCCAGCTTCGATAACTCCATTAACGCCGGCCAGTACATCGCCGACTGGGTCGCCGAAAACCTCGGTGGTCGTACCGCCTGATAGACAAGAAGAGAAACCGACCATGAAGATCATCGGACCTGATTACCTTGTGTTCGGCGTCGACAACGTCGACGCCTGCGTGCAATACCTCACCGACTACGGTTTGAAGCCGGGCAAGCTGGACGAAGCCGGCGGCTACCTTGAGGCCCTGGACGGCACAGGCATTGAAATTCGCCACCGCGACGACCCACGCCTGCCCAAGGCCATGGAGACTGCGAACACCCTGCGCGAAACTGTTTACGGCGTAGCCGACGAAGCCACCCTGCAGGCCATCGAGGCCGAACTTTCCAAGGACCGCACCGTTGTGCGTGGGGAGGACGGCGTTTTGCGCGTGGTGGACGACATGGGCTTCGCCCTGGGTTTTCGCATCACCCTGCGCCGCCCGTTGGTGATGCCCGGCGAAATAAGCAACGCCCCCGGCGCACAGTTGGGCCGCGCCATCAACTCGCTGGGCGCCAGCGACGACATGCCGGCTTTGCCACGCAGCCTGTCGCATGTGGTCTATTTCGTGCCTGACCAGGCCAAGGCAGAAGCGTTCTACACCCGCCTGGGCTTTGTCTGCACCGACCGCTTCGTCGACACCGGCCCCTTCCTGCGCCCGGCTGGCACCCAGGACCACCACACCCTGTTCCTGATCCAGACGCCGCCGTTCATGAAAGGTATCGAACACTTTACCTTCCACATGGGTGGCCCAACCGAGGTGATGATTGCCGGTACCCGCTTCGTCGAGAAAGGCTATGAGTCGTTCTGGGGGCCAGGGCGTCACCAGCTGGGGTCCAACTGGTTCTGGTACTTCAACAGCCCCATGGGCTGCCACGTGGAATACGACGCCGACATGGACCTGCATGACGAGCGCTGGACCGCGCGGGTTGCAGCGCCCGGTGCCGATAACTCGCAGTACTTCCTCTTCCACTACCAGGAAAAATGGGCCCCTGGCGGCCCGCCACCCAAACATTGAGGGTGGGTGGTTCCACGAACGCTGACACGCCGTGAGCGGGTCGCCCCCATACCCTGGGGCGACCCGCTCTTCGTTTCCCGGCAAACCGGTTGGCGAGGGGTCATTCAGACTGCTTGTACTACCCTACCACTCCGAGTGGGTCAAGGTTGTTGGCGGGATACGGCGAATGGTGCGAAAGCCCACATGAGAGGTCGCCAGGTCCGCATCCTGGCGCTCACGTGCCGCCGTGCGATAGCGGGCGCAATAGGACGCGGCGCAAAGGTAGGAGCCACCCTTGATGACCTGGGGACGCGACCGTGCAAGCGCGCTACGCAATTGGCTCGGATCGCCATTGGCGTGACTGATCAGCGGCCCCCATTGGGCATCTGCCGTCCATTCCCAAACGTTGCCGATCATGTCGAACAGCCCAGCGGCGTTGGTGGCAAAACAGCCCACTGGGGCAACGCCAGCGAAACCGTCCTCGGCTGCGTCATGCACGGGGAACACGCCCTGCCAGTAATTTGCGGCGGGCTGGCCGTTGCTGTCGCGTGGTTCCTCGCCGAGACGTTGCGAGGGGTCAACGCCGCGCGCTGCATATTCCCACTCGGCCTCGCTGGGAAGGTCGTTGCCGCGCCACTGTGCGTAGGCCTGGGCGTCCGCCAGGGTGACCAAGGTCACTGGGTATTGGTCCAGGTTGGCCAACGGCCCGTCCGGGCCCGATGGGTGGCGCCAGTCAGCACCCCTTACGTAACGCCACCAAGGCAACGCCGACCCGTCGCTGGCCGTGTCCAGCGGTACGTGGAACAACGCGGCGCCACCGGAGCGCTCAGCCTCGGTGATGTAATGGGTAGCCTCGACAAAGGCGCCGAACTGCGCGCGGGTAACTTCGGTGCGATCGATCCAGAAGTCGCCCACGTGCACAGCGGCGAACGGTCGCTCATCCGGGTAACCCCCATCAGTGCCGGGGGTGAAGCGCCCACCGCTGACGCGGACCATCCCGGCCAGCGGGTCGTTGCCCCAACCCGCCGGCAAGCCACCGTAGGCCTCGCAGCCGGCGACATTGCCCAAGGGCAGGCTGGTGGGCGGCCGCGCAGCTACCGTCGCCAGGGCCAGCACACTCAAGCAACCGACGACGAAGAGCTGGCGCCTCATGGGGCCTTGGCCAGAGGCGGTGCGACCACTCCGACCCGGCGGGCGTAGTCCTGCCAGGCCTGCTGCAAGCGTTGCGTCGTTTCCGGCTGGCTGGCGGAGAGGTCGTGCTGCTCGCCGCGATCGTGCGACAAGTCGAACAACTGCCAACGCAACGGTGGCTGGGGCTGGCCCGGCATGCTCCAGGGCACCAGGCCAAGGAGTTTCAGGTTACCTTCACGGTAATAGCGGCTGCCAAACAGCTCACCGGCCATTACCGGCTCAGCCCGGCCTTTGCCTTCGAGCATCGGCAGCATGGAGCGGCCGGTGATGGGATGCTTAGGCTGGCCTTGGTACTGGTCACCCGGGTCCGGCAGACCCGCCAGGGCGAGGAAGGTCGGCGCTAGGTCATCCACCCGTGCCACACCACGTTCCAGCCCCTGACGACGCAGGCTGGCCGGCAATTGTACGATGGCCGGCACGCTGATACCGCCTTCGGCGGTGCTGCCCTTGAACAGCCGCAGTGGCGCCGCGCTCACCTCTGCCCAGCGCAGCCCGTAGTCGATCTGCGACCCGCGTCGGCCGAGATTCTCCAGGCGGTTGTCGGTATTCGGCGCCGCGGGGTAGTACTGCTCGTGGCGTTCGCCAGCGGGGCCGTTGTCGGACATGAAAACGATCAAGGTATTGTCCATCTGGCCGCTGGTCTGCAGGTATTCCAGCAGGCGACCGACGTTGTGGTCGAGGTTGTCCACCATCGCGGCGTAGATCTCCATCTTGCGCGCCTCGATGCGCTTGCGCTGGGGGTCCAGTTGGTCCCAGCCAGGCAACTGCGGGGTGACCGGGAGCGGCGCGGCGCTCTGGAAGTCGGCAGGCAGCAGGCCTTTTTCTTTCATGCGCTCGATTCGCGCCTGGCGAACCGCGTCGTAGCCGCCGTCGTAGCGACCGCGGTATTTATCCAGGTAAGCCTGCGGTGCTTGCAACGGCCAGTGTGGCGAGGTGTAAGCCGCATACGCGAAGAAGGGTTTGCCACTGCCCTGCCCCGCCTTCAGGTACGCCAGCAACTTGTCGGTATAGAAGTCCGTGGAATAAAAGTCATCCGGAAGCTCCACTGGCTTGCCATTCTCGCGGTAAGAGAGTTGTTCGATCTTCGCGGTCGAGCCAGGGGCGGGCTTGAAGTGCACCCCACCCCCTTCGAGCAGGGTGAAAGACTGCTCGAAGCCACGACGGTCCGGGCCCTGCTCCGGGGCCAGGCCCAAGTGCCACTTTCCGACCATGGCGGTACGGTAACCACCATCGCGCAACAGGCCGGCGATGGAGTGCGCCTGTTGGTTGAGGTAGCCCTCATAGCCTGGCTTGCCTCGCTGGAATGGCTGCATCCCTTCGGCCATGGTACCCAGCCCGGCCAGGTGGTTGTCGGTGCCGGACATCAGCATGGATCGGGTCGGCGAACAGGTCGGCGCAGCGTACATGCTGGTCAGTTGCAGACCACTGGCCGCCAGGTGATCGAGGCTCGGTGTGGCGATTTCACCACCGAAGGCGCCGAGGTCGGAGTAGCCCAGGTCATCGGCCACGATCAGCAATATATTGGGGCGCTCGGCCGCATCAGCGAGCACTGGCGCAAGGCACGCTAAGGCCGCCAACAGTACGCGTAATCGCATGGGGAGTTGCTCCTGTTCTTATTCTTCGAAGATGGCCACGGCGCGGACGAAGCCGGCCGAGGCATGCTTGATCTTGTAAGGGAAGCAAGACACCAAAAAGCCGCTGGCCGGCAGGCTATCAAGGTTGGCCAGTTTCTCCATCTGGCCGTAGCCGATGTCGCGCCCAGCCTTGTGGCCTTCCCAGATGATCGACGCATCGCCACTCTCGGCGAAGCGTTCGCGGGTGTACTTGAAGGGTGCGTCCCAGCTCCAAGCGTCGGTACCCACGACCCGCACGCCGCGCTCCAGCAGGTAGAGGGTGGCTTCACGGCCCATGCCGACGCCTGCTTCCAGATACCCCGGCTCGCCGAACAGGCTGCCGGCACGGGTGTTCACCAGCACGATGTCCAGCGGTTGCAGCTCATGGCCGATACGCGAAAGCTCAGCGTGCACCTCGGCGCCAGTCACCACATGGCCATCGGGCAGGTGGCGAAAGTCCAGCTTCACTCCCGCTTGCAGGCACCACTCCAGCGGCAGTTCATCGATACCGAACGCGGGCTTGCCGCCGTCGGTGGTAGAGGCGTAGTGCCAAGGCGCATCCATGTGGGTGCCGCTGTGGGTGGTGATCGATAGGCGCTCTGCTGCCCACGACTCGTGCCCCGGCATCTGGTCCAAGGACAGGCCAGGGAACATCGCGGCCATTTCTGGCCAACCCTGCTGGTGGTCCATGTAGTCGATCTTGGGCAGCAGCGGCGGCGGGTCGGTGTAGGGGTTGTTGTCCAGTGTTACCGAGAGATCGACGAGGCGGCGTTTACGGGCAAGGGTCATGGCAGCAGGTCTCAAAGGGTTTGTAATGACGCGCGCGCATGGCGCGGGCGTTGGCTCAGGCTAAGGGCGTTACGCACCAGGGTTTGGGCAGAGCCATCGTGATGAAATCCCAGGGCTCGCGATTGCGGGGTACGCAAAGGCGGATAGCGGCCGAACAGGGCCTCCAGGTCCACGTTCGGCTGGTAGCTCACCAAGGCCCGACGGTCGTCGCCGAAGGCCTCGGCCAGAGCCTCGACCACTTGGTCCATGGCCAGGTGCAGCACTGGCAACTGCCACACCCGCTGAGGGCCGGGGTTTTGCAGTTCGGCGGCATGCAGCAGGTTGTCGACGCAGCAACGCGCCGACATCCACCAGGCGGTGGCCTGCGGCGATACCGGGCAGCAATAGTTTTCTCCAGCGGCAAGGGCGTGCATCAGGTCGCTCATGAAGGCCGAACGCAAGCCGTTCGGCTCGCGGGGCCTTGCGACGATGCCCGGTAGCCGCAATGCGCGGCCATCTACCTCGCCACGGCGGGCGAGGTCATTGAGCTGGGTTTCCACCATGACCTTGTGCGCGCCATAAGACAGCGCCGGACGCGGCATCCACTGCTCGTCCATGCGTGCCGGTAGTTGCGCACCGTACACGGCCACGCTGCTGGCGTAGACCAGCACCGGTGGCCGCGCAGCGTTGCGCAACTGGTCGAGCAGTTCCAGGGTCGCCAGCAGGTTCACCTGCCGGCCCAATGCATAGTGCTCCTCGGCTGCGCCGCCGGGGACGCTCACCAGATGGAACACGACATCCACGCCATCGGCCAGGGCGCGGCGTAACAGGGTCGGTTCTGCGATACTGCCGGCGAGCAAGCGCAGGCGCGGGTCGGAAGGAAAACCCTCCAGTTGCCGATCCAGTAACACCAGCGCTTCCAACGGCTGGCCGCGCAGTTGGCCCTTGTCCAGCAGTCGTTGCACCAGCAAGCGTCCAAGGAAACCGGCAGCTCCGGTAATCATCACGCGCATGGCGGGGCTGCCTGGACTACCTGCTGGTCGATGGCACCAAACAACGGCGAACCATCCGTGTTGCGCGCCTCCATGCGAATGCGGTGACCGAATTGCAGAAAGCCGGTGCGCGGCGCACCGTGTTCAATCATTTCAATGGCGCGGCGCTCGGAAATACACGCCGATCCCACGCTGCGGTCGGCATTGGAAACGGTGCCAGAGCCAATCACGCTGCCGGCGCCAAGGCGACGGGTCAGTGCGGCATGGGCGATCAACTGATGGAAGCCGAAGTGCATGGCGCCGCCATGCGGGTGGCCAAACCACTGGCCGTTCCACTCCACGTTCAGCGGCAGGTGCACGCGACCGTCGCGCCAGGCACCTCCCAACTCGTCTGGGGTAACGGCCACCGGGGCGAAGCTGGAGGAGGATTTGGCCTGGACGAAGCCGAAGCCGGTCTTCATCTCCCGTGGTGCCAACGCCCGCAGGCTGACGTCGTTGACCTGCAGTACCAGGCGAATATGCTTCAGTGCCTGTTCGGCCGTGCAGCCCATGGGCACCTCGTCCACCAGCACAGCGAACTCGCCTTCGAAGTCGATGCCGTGGGCCTCGCTGGGCAGTGCAATGTCTTGCTGCGGGCCAAGGAAGTCGTCGCCAGCACCCTGGTACATCAGCGGCGTGGACTCTACGCCTTCGATGGGCGCAAGGTTGAACGCTCGCTGCATCAGCTCGCCGTGGCTGAGGAAGCAAGAGCCGTCCAGCCATTGCCAGGCGCGCGGCAGCGGCGCCATCACGCGGTTGGGTTCGAAGTCGAAGGCACCGGCGAGTTCACCTTTGTTAAGGGCATCATAGCGGCCGCGCAAGTCGGCCTCCACGTTCGGCCAGTCATCCACGGCCGCTTGCAACGTGGGGGCGATATCGGCGGCGTCCACCGCACGGCTCAAGTCACAGGAAACCAGTAGCAGGCGGCCGTCGCGGCTGCCGTCGTCGAGTGTGGCAAGCTTCATTGCAGCATCTCCTTGAGTTCGGGGGCGTAGCGGCCGTCAAGCAGGATGAAGACCATCCGCGCCATGTTCTCGGTGCGGTTGCTCCAGGCATGGTTGGTGCCACGCTGGACCACGATGTCGCCGCGCTTGAGGTGGACTTCCTCGCCGTCGAGCACCAGCCACACCTCACCCTCGGTGACGAGGCCGTAGTCGAGGGTTTCGGTGCGGTGCATGAGCTTATGTCTGGAGTCCGCCTTGCCAGTGCCTGCATGGGCTTGGCCGATCTCGGCGAAGGCCGCGGCGGCATCCTCGGCGCTAACTTGGTTCTGCACGCTGTCTGGCGGGATATCCACCACACGGATAACACTGCCCTGGGCACCCGGGGAAAGTTGCAGGGGCTTGTCGGTTGGGTCGGCGCCATTGTCCAGCAGCGCCGGGCTGACGCTGCTGTTCCAGACCTCATAGAACAGGGTGCCGGGCACCGCCTTGAGCGGGAAGTTGTTGGGCGTAGCGCCTGCCAGGGTGACCACGGCGCGGCCCTCATTGTCGTGGCCGGTGACCACGCGCTGGAATGGGGGAAGTGCTTGCATGAAAACTCCTTTCAATCAATTGCCGTCACGAGGGGCATGGCTACCTCTAGATGTGATCAGGCGTGGTGGTAGCGCCAGCGCCGCGCGAACGGAAACACTTCGCCAGCACCACGCAGGCGAGCGCCAGCAGCAACTGGGCGACAGCCACCACGGTCAGGGCGCCAGGCAATTGGGCGACCACGCCGCCATTAAGGCCCAGCACCACCAGAGGGCTGATGAACTCGCCGGCGAATAGGGCCGCGGTGAAGCCTCCGGTGGCGCGGCCGCGCTGGGTGAAATCGACCTGCCTCATCACCCCGGTGATCAGGGTCGGCAGCATCAATCCGATGCCCAGGCCATTGATCAGCACCGCAACCACCACCAGCGCTGGGTTGTCGGTGGTGGCCATCAGCAGCCCACCGCCCCCGGCTGTGGCGAAAGCCAGCAGCAGCAGGTGTTGCCGGCGCTGGGCGTTGAGCAGGCGGAAGCTCAGTGCACCGGCCAGCACGCCGAGCTGGTTGGCGCCCATCGTCATGCCGATCTGCTGGGGCGAATCGACGTGCAGCAAGGTGAGCAGGAAGCCGGCTTGCACCGGCACGATGAATAGGCTGATGCCCGCCAGTACGGTGAGCAGGTACAACGGCAAGAGCCTGCGCCACGGGAAGTCCTCAGCCTTGCCAGACAACGCCGCGGCTTCAGCGACCTTCGGCTCCCAGAGCAGCATTGCCATCAGCGGCAGGAGCAACAGGCCGGCGCCGTACAGCACGAAAGGCAGACGCCAGTCGTTTTGCCCAAGTGCGCCGCCCAAGGCGATGAACACTGCCGCCGAAAGCGAAGTGGCGACCATCTGCAGGGCGAACAAGCGCTCGCGCCGCCCGCCCTGGTAGTAGTCACCCATCAGCGTCGTGCAGCAGGTCATGATGCCAGCCTCCGCCAGGCCCAGGCCTGCACGGCTGATGACGATACCCAGCAGCGACTCAAGCCACAGCGGCAGCAGCCCGCAGAGGCTGTAAAGCATCATCGAGGCCAGCAACAGCGGCTTGCGCCCCAGACGGTCGGCGATGACACCGGCAAACGGCGCCAGCAGCGCGATAACTAACGCCGGAATGGTCAGGCTGATAGGCACCAGCACTTCGGCGCCGGGTGTATCGGCAAAATGCGCCTGCATGCGCGGCAGTACCGGTGCCAGCAGCACCGCGCCCAGCACCGGCAAACAGCTGCCAAACAGTAGCAACAAGGATTGCGGCAAACCCGCCTGGCGCTCAGTGCTCATTGCAGTGCGCCTCCATGGCCGTCTGTAGGCCGCGCGGCAGTGCGAGCCAGAGGGTTTGCAAAGTCTCGATCAGTGGTGTCATACCCATGTGCTCTTGTTGTTGGGGCGAAGGTCAGCGGGTGGCGGTATCCAGCAACAACGGGCGACCCGTGGCGGCGGCCTTGGCGGGCTCCATATCGGCGACTGGCTCGGCGGCGACGACTGCATCGCTGCGGCGGGTCGCTGGCAGCAGGAAATAGGCGAGCGCTGGCAACAGCAGCAATGCGCCGACCATGTTCCAGACGAACATGAAGGCCAATAGCACGCCCATGTCGGCCTGGAACTTGATGGGCGAGAAGATCCAGGTGCCGACGCCGATGGCCAGGGTCACGCCAGTGAGCATCACCACCTTGCCGGTGGAGACCAGCGCGCGGTAATAGGCTTCGGAAAGGCTGGCGCCCTGGCGCAGGTGGCCAAGCATGATGCTCATCACATACAGCGCGTAGTCGACGCCAATGCCCACGCCCAAGGCGATCACCGGCAAGGTGGCGACCTTGACGCCGATGCCCAGCCAGACCATCAACGCCTCGCAGAGAATGGAGGTAAGCATCAGCGGAATCACCGCACAGAGGGTGGCGCGCCAGGAGCGGAAGGTGATCAGACACAGCAAGATCACCGCGCCGTAGACCCAGAACAGCATCTCGCGATTGGCTTCCTTGACCACGATGTTGGTAGCGGCCTCGATCCCGGCGTTACCGGCAGCCAACTGGAATTTGACTTCGTCGGTGTCGTTGGCGGCGGCGAAGGCTTCGACGTGCTCCACCAGCCGGGTCAGCGTTTGCGCCTTGTGGTCGGAGAGGTAGACATAGAGCGTGAGCAAGTTGCACGACTCGTTGTACAGCCCGCGCGGCGCGCTGGCAGTGATCATGTTGAGCATCGCCTGGTTGTTCTGCAGTTCGTACCACTTCGGGCTGCCTTCGGAGAGACCCACCAGCATCCGACGGTTGAGCAGCGCCAGCGAGTTGGTCGAGTCCACGCCCGGCAGGCTGCGCAGTTGCCAGTCCAGCTCATCGACCTTGCGCAGGATGTCGTAGCGTGCGCAGGCGCTGTTAGGTGTACGCACCATGATCGCGAAAAGATCGCTGCTGGCCCCGTAACTGCGGGTCATGAAGGCATCGTCCAGGTTGTAGCGCGAGTCGGCGCGCAACTCCGGGGCCCCGGCGTCAAGATCGCCGATGGCCAAGTTCAGGCTGACCAGGAAGCCGAGCACTGCCATCACCAGGCTGACAACCACGCAGACGGCGGCCCAGGGCTTGCGGGTGAACAGGTCAAGGAAGCGCCAGAATGCATGACGCACTTGGCCCCCCTCCTCGGCCCGCTCGCTTCTAAGGCTCAACGCAGCAGCGTTAGGGCTGACGCCGACATAGGAGAGCAGCACCGGAAGCAGGATCAGGTTGGTGAAGATCAGCACGGCCACACCGATGCTGGCGATGATCGCCAGGTCCTGGATCACCTGGATCTGGATAAGCATCAAAACGGCAAAGCCCACGGCGTCGCACAGCAGCGCAGTGAGGCCTGCGAGGAACAGTCGGCGGAAGGTGAAACGCGCAGCCACAACGCGGTGCATGCCGCGGCCGATGTCCTGCATGATGCCGTTCATTTTCTGCGCGCCGTGGCTCATGCCAATGGCGAACACCAGGAACGGCACCAGCACCGAATAGGGGTCCAGTTCGTAGCCCAGCAGGGGCAGCAGGCCAAGCTGCCAGACCACCGCCACCAGCGAGCAGAACACCACCAGCAAGGTACTGCGCACACAACGCGTGTAGCCGTAGAGCACCACCGTGGTGATCAGGATGGCAACAGCGAAGAACAGCAGGATCTGCTCCAGGCCTTCGATCAGGTCACCGACTTTCTTGGCGAAACCGGTGATGTGGATATCGACGCTGTCGCTCTGGTACTTCGCCCGCAGGGTCTCCAACTGATCGGACAACACCCGGTAGTCCAACGGCTTGCCATCGGGCGTGCGCGCCATCAGCGGCACGTAGATGATGCTGGAGCGCTGGTCGAAGGCTACCAATTGACCGATCTCGTTGGACAATTGCACGTTGCGCCGCAGTTCGCCCAGCGATGACGGGCTGCCATCGTATTCATCAGGAATCACCGGGCCGCCGTCCAGGCCCTCTTCGGTCACCGAAACCCAACGGGTGGCAGGCGTCCATAGCGACTTCATGTAGGCGCGGTCAACACCCGGCAACAGGTAGATCTGGTCGCTCAGCGCCTGCAGGGTACGCAGGTAATCGGCGTCGTAGATATCACCGTGGCGGTTGGTGACGGCGATACGCACCGCATTGCCGATGCCGGACAACTCCTTCTGGTTGTCCAGGTAGTTGGCGATGTAGGGGTGCCCGGTGGGGATCATCTTCTCGAAGCTGGCATTGAGCTCCAGGCGGCCCGACTGCCAGCCGAGCAGCACGGTGGTCAGCAGGCACAGCAACAGCACCCAATGGCGGTGATTGAACAGTGCGCGTTCGATCAGCGATCCAGAGCGAGGATCGAAGTTATCGGACGCGGATGACAGGGTTTGGCGAGCGGAATTCATTGACTCACTCCGAAGCGGAAACGGTGGGCTGTGGCAGGCGCGTAAGCCCGGAGAACCCCGCGGCAACGAGGCTGCCATCGGCGGCCTGGACGATGCCTGAGACCGGTTTGCGCAATGATTCGGAGACCGGGGTGAATCCCGAGGGAGCGCTTGCAAACAATCCGCCCGCTTGATTGGCTAGTAACACGCGACCATCGTTTAGAACACGGGCATCACTGAAGGACACCGGCGCCAGGGTCGGCAACGCTTCGGCGCGCTCGGCACCGGGCGCCAGGACAAACGCGTGGCCTTTGAGCCCGCCAATGAGCAGTGCACCGTCGCCGCGCGTTGCCAAGGTGAACAGCGTGCCGGCATAGGGGCTGCTTATCTGTTCGAAGTGTTCACCGTCCAGCGCCCGCGCTAAGTAGCCCTGCTCGCCGGCCAGCACCAAGTCATTACCTTGGTACGCCACGGCATACAGGTGCAGGCCCATTGGGTTGTCGATCTGGCCCATCGCTGAATGCCAGCTAGCGCCGCCGTCGTCGCTGCGCATGGCCAGGCCGTAGGCACCGACCACCAGCACATGCTTCGTGTCACTGGCTGCCAGCGCCAGGAGTGGTTTGTCGGGCCCTTCAGCAAGCAGGCGTTCGGCGGTTTGAACGCGTACTTGCGCCACTTCGTCATCCGCCTGGGTCGACAGCGCGCTTTGCGCTGCCTGCAATTCAAGCTGCGCTGCACGCAGGCCATCGAGCTGAAGTCGCCAGCTTTCGCCACCGTCGCCGGTCCCCAGTACCACACCGCCATGGCCCACGGCCCAGCCGACATTGGCATCGGCAAACTGCACTGCGGTGAGCCCCACCGACACCGGCACGCTGGCTTGACGCCAATGCTCGCCGTTGTCATCGGATAGCAGGATCAGACCGCGTTCACCTACCGCCACCAGGCGCTGGCCCGCCAAGGCCAGGGCAGTGAAAACCCCGCGCTGAGGGTTGGCAACCTTGGCCGCCGGGCTCTGTAGTACGTCGCCGACCACCAGCCCTTGAGCCAGGCAATAAGGCACAAAAGGCATAAGGAGGGCCAACAACAGGCCACTCAACTGACGCAGTGTGTTCATATCTACCTCGATTCTGTCGCAGGAGGGGAAGGCGCTGTGCACCCTCCCCTGAACATCGTCAGCGCACGCCGCGCCCGGCCATTGCGGCAGGTGAGAATTCAGCAGGTTTGTAACGTTCGACCGAGGCGTACTGCTGAGCTTTGCCGGTGTAAACGTTCTGGATGAACCAGGCACCGGACACCAGGTCGTAGAAGCCCGAAGACAACTGGGCCACCGCCGGCAGGTCTGGCATCACCGCAGGCAGCGACCACAGGGTCTTGGCCAACTGGCCATTGGCGTCCCAGCGGTCACCGAGCATGGCTTGCCATGTGTCCTCGTCGAGGTAGTACCGCCCTTTGGGCAACTGGTGACGCTTGCCGGGTGCAAGTTCTGCGTCTACCACCCACACACGATGGAGCTCCCAGCGCACTTGGTCGGGGTTCAGGTGATGTTTGTCGAACAGGTCTTCAGGCTTGCCAGCAGCCTGGACCTTGTTGGTGTTGTAGGGGATGTACATCTCTTGCTTGCCCACCAACTTCCAGTTGAAGCGGTCCAGCCGACCTTGGAACACACTCAGCTCATCGAACGACATCACGCCTGCGGTCGCCGGCGTAGGGGTGTCGCAGCAGGCGTTGGGCAGCTTGCGTACTCGTCGCTGACCGGTCAGGTAGACGTGGGCCTCTGACTTGTCGCCATTGAGGTTGGTACGTCCCATGATTTGTTCGCCTGCCCGCAATGGCGGGCCAACGTTGAGCAGGCGGAACAGCCAATAGTCACCGTCGAAGCTGGCGGCGTTACCATCCTTGTAGTAATACGGCATCTCCTGCACCGCTTTGCCGTCAGTGGTCAGTACTTGGGCGCCATCGGCGGTGATCAGGTAATGCCGGAAATCCATCGCCAGTGACGTGCCGCGCCAGTTGAGGATGTGGTTCCACATCGCCTCTGTGCCGTCTTTCGGGATCGGGAACGGAATACCGCCGTAGGCACCTTCAGGCACAAGGCCTGCACTGCTTTGCACCAGCTTGGCGTGCTTGGCATTGTTCAGGGTGTTGTCGTACACCCATTGCGGAGCTGCAGCGCTGCGCCGGGTTGGATAAACGTCGATGCGATAGGTATCCGGGTAACGCTTGAACATGGCTTTGGTGCCATCGCTGAGTTTGGCCGCGTACTGGTCCATGTTCTTGCTAG
This sequence comes from Pseudomonas sp. 5.2, assembly GCF_059025405.1. NCBI lineage: Bacteria > Pseudomonadati > Pseudomonadota > Gammaproteobacteria > Pseudomonadales > Pseudomonadaceae > Pseudomonas > Pseudomonas sp. 5.2. The sequence continues at coordinate 101,289 of NZ_JBYBHH010000006.1, read as the reverse complement.
TGATGCTGAACAGCGGTTTGTCAGCGGCAAACGGATCGCCGCGCTTGCCACCCTCTTTGAACGCGGGGTCCACCTTGGTGTAGCCGCCGTCCCAGGCCGGAATGCTGCCGTCGGCGTTACCGGCGCGCTCAGCGCCCAGCGGCGTCAGTTGCTTGCCCAGATCATCCGGGCCAGCGGCTTGCACGGGTTGCAAACTGAGCGCGGCAGCGCCGAGCAGGGCCACACAAAAGTGCTTGAGTGAGAAAGGAATGTTCATGCACGCGTCCCCTCAGAATGTTGTTTTGACTGAGAAGGCCAGGTAGTCCCGGTCTTTCAGTGATTGTTTGAACGTAAACTGGCTGGCGGCGTTGAGGTTGGTGTCCTCTGGGCCGTAGTAGTGGGTGTAGGTCAGGCCGAAGGTGACTCGGTCCAGGTAGGTGGCACTCAGGCCGATGTTGAAATCGCCACCGCGGTCCGGGCCGAAGCTGCTGATCACCGCCGATTTGCCCATGGGGAAGTAGCTGACGCCCACTGGCACACTGAGGTCGATGCCAGGGAAAATCTGCCGATATGTCGGGCTGTACACCAGCTTGATGCCAACGCCGTCGTCGGTAGCGCTCGGGTCAAGCGCAGCACGGTTCTTGGTGACACTGAGCAAGCGGTTCCAAGCGATTTCGCCGACCAGGCTTGCCTCATTGGCGATGAACGAGGGGCCCAGCGACGCCAGCATGTTGAGGTTCAGGTGCGCCGTGCGGCCCACGGCATAAAGCGGATGGTCGTCATTGTCGGCAACCATGCCCGGCGTAACGGTCTGGCCGTTGGAAACCAGCGGCATATTCCAGCGCATGGAGGCTTCACCGGCGAAGCTGTACTCATTCAGCGTGGTGGCAAAGCTTGCGCCCAGTGCACGGATCTCTTCGGGATAGACCCAGTAGTATTCGCCGATCTGGCCAGTGGCGAAGTTCGGTCCGGTAGCGCTTGGCTTCAAGTACAGCTTGGGGGATTTGTCGTGGTACTGGATGGCGTAAAGGCCGTACTCAACGGTGTCGGCGGTGTAGCGCAACTGCAGGCCGCCCTGCCCCGAGCTCTTGGCTTCTTTGTCGTTGCCGTGGAAAAAGGCTGCCGGGCTGCCGGGGTTGCCGCCCAGAAATGGCGGGAACGGTGCGCCGACAATCAGTCGCTCGTTACCTTCGCCAATGGTGTCGCTCACCGAAAAATAGCTGCCAGCCCCCGGCAAACGGGTTTCTTCCCATTCGAACTGGTAGTAAGCGCCGACTGACAATGCATCGGTCAGTTGATAGGTGGTCGACAGCTGGCTGACCGGCCGGGTGATTTCCTTGAACTGGGTGTTGGGTACCGACACTGCCTTGACCACGTCTACCGGTGCCATGCCGCCAGCGATACCGTTGGCGCCGAAGAACAGGCTTTCGCCCCAGATCAGCCCGTGGCGGCCCAGACGTACCGAGAGCGCGCGGTCGGCCAGATCACCGTTCCAGTAGACAAAGGCATCCAGTAGCTCGCCGTCGCCGCCGTGCAAGTGGCGGGTATCGTCGGTGAATTCGTCGTAGGCAACCGAACGCTGGTTGGCCCGCGTCGGGTCATTGTTGTCGTTGTCTTTCTGGTATTCAGTATCGAACCAGCCCGCGCCACTGATCCGCGCGCCGTATTCGCGGTAGCCAATGTCCAGTTCAGAGAGTACATCCAGGCGGTTGGAGATCAGGCCCTTGTCAAAGTTGCGGTCGCCATCGTCCTGGTTCAACGCTACCGAGCCGCTGCTGAGCTTGCTGCTTTGGTCCTTCAGGCGCCAGGCAGAGCTGTACTTGAGCGTGTTGTCCCACCGCAGACTGAGGTCAGGGTTGTCGGTCTGCACTTCAAACGCCTGGGCACATGGAAGACCGCAGACCAAGGCAGTGGCGAGCGTCAGAGTGAAAGGCGCACGCCGCGCTGCGGCGATGGAGCGAATAGCCATCGAACGAACCCTCTTTTATTGTTTTTGTTGGCAATTTTCTTTGCCACCACGGCCGGACGAGGCGAACGGGATCGATGCGATCGACCTGCCGAAGTGAAGTCAGCTGGCGGGATAGACCAGACGACGGGAACAGGTTGACCTCAGTGCAGGGCTCTGACTAATCGCTTGTTGGGATGTGACCTATCGGCAATCGCGATACTTGTGGCCAAGCATTGAATGGTGCGGTTGCGATGGTCCGAGGGGGGTATGCCCGCGCAAAGGTGCGAAGGCAGCCTGGAAGGTTGATACCGGAAGGGGGCGCCGGTAGCCGGTAGTGTTATCTCAGGTGCAGCTTGGTCGTCGAACGGCTGAAGATCATGGTCACCACGCTCAGGGGTTCTCTGGATCGTAGTCGTTGACGTGAGAGACCTGGCTGTTCAAGCGTCCAAGCAAGTTGATCAAGGTATCGACTTCGGCTGACGAGAGGCCGCTCAGCAAGCGACGCTCTCGTTCAAGCGCAACCATCAAGACCCGGTTGTACAACTGCACACCGCTCTCGGTAAGCGAAACGGTGTAGCGCCTTCCGTCAGCAGGATCTACTTCCGTACGAACTCGCCCTGCCACCTCCAGCGCCTGTAGAGAGCGGCTAACAGCACTTTTGTCGAGGCCGATCACCTGGCAGATACGATTCGCCGTTATCCCGCTTTCCACTGCCAGCATGGACAGCATCCTCCACTCCACAACGCCAATCCCGAAGTGTTTTCGATAGCACTGCGAAGCCCCTGAGGAGAGTTTGTTCGACAAAAAATTCAGCAGCGCGGGCACATAGCGGGCGAGGTCTAGCTGGGGGGCTGTGGACATAGAGAGCACACCTTCAATTGGCCTTGGAGAAAATTAGTTGACACCGCAACCAATTGATCCGAGGATTTACTCAACCGATAGCTGGGGCCAGCCCAGCATGATATGCCGTCACCGTACCTCACAAAAATAATTATCAGGTAATGCCATGAACACCCGTCACCTAGTCACTTCCCGCGTGCCTGGCTGCAAGCCAGAGCTGCCGCCCTTCGCGCCAGGCTGACCTCCTCCCGGTCGATCTTTTACCTGTGAATTTTCAGTAGCCGCTTGAATGTGGAGGGATGAGTCATGTTTGAAGTCAACGTCAGCCGCAAGGCAATCGAAGCAGAAGGTGTTTGCAGCTTTGAATTGAGCCCCTTGGATGGCGGATCACTTCCGCCCTTTGAAGCCGGTGCCCACATTGACGTTCATGTACCAGGCGGGTTCATTCGCCAGTACTCGCTGTGCAATGACCCACGAGAGCGTAATCGCTATCTCATCAGTGTTCTGAGGGAGCCTAGCTCCCGCGGCGGCTCGCAGGCAATGCACTCAGCTGTAGAGCAAGGTCAAACGCTGACGATCAGTGCGCCACGCAATCTGTTCAAGCTCGACCACCGCGCAAAGCGCCACCTGCTGTTTGCCGGGGGCATTGGTATTACCCCGATCCTGGCCATGGCTTATGAGCTTTCGCATCGCAGCCTGGAGTTCGAGCTTCATTACTGCTTCCGCTCCAGCGACCGCGCAGCATTCGTTAACGCACTTGCTCATGCGCCGTTCGCGGACCGCATCACTTTCCATGATGACAGCGGCGTGCAGCAGCAAAAACTGAATGCCGCCGCCATTCTCGATAGGGTCGATCAAGGTTGCCATCTGTATGTGTGCGGCCCCACAGGCTTCATGAACCACATTCTGGAAACCGGCGAGGCGGCCGGCTGGCCGCAAGCGCGCATGCATCGGGAGTTCTTTACGGGCCAGGTCAGTGACCAGGGTTCGAACACGCCCTTCGATGTAGTGCTCGCCAGGAGCGGTAGAACCTTTGAAATTCCAGTCGACCGCAGCGTATTCGAGGTGTTGGACGACGCGGGAATTGAAGTTCAAACATCCTGCGAACAAGGCGTGTGTGGGACATGCGTGACACGCGTGCTGGAGGGTATCCCGGATCACAGGGATCAATTCATGACCGCCGATGAACACGCCAGGAATGATTGCTTCACGCCGTGCTGCTCCCGGGCAAAGTCACCTCGACTCGTACTTGACCTCTGATCTCTAACCAACACATTCACTGCAACGGAGACTCCTATGACTGCCTCTCCCCTTCAGTCACTCGCCCAGGATATTGCACCCCCCAAGCCTTCCACATTCCCGCTCAATCAATGGTATGTGGCTGCATTGGGCTGGGAACTCAAGGATCGTCCCGTGGGCCGAACCTTGCTGAACACATCAGTCGTGATGTTCCGCACCGCGGATGGCAAGGTGGCGGCACTCGAAGACCGATGCTGTCACAGGGCACTACCGCTGTCTGATGGAACACTTGAAGCCAGCGGACTTCGCTGCGGCTATCACGGTCTCTTGTTCAATGAAGCCGGTAAATGCATTGAGGTCCCCGGCCAGGAAAAAATACCTAGCAAAGCAAAAGTGGCAGCCTTTCACGTGGTTGAAAAAGACCAGATCGTTTGGATCTGGTTTGGCAGCCCCGAACACCCAGAGCCTATCGATGAACCTCCTGCCTACGATGTTCACACGAATGGGCATTATCTTTTTGAGGGTGACGTGTATCACTACGACGCGCCCTATCAGCTCATACACGACAACTTGATGGATCTAAGCCATTTGGGCTATGTCCACCTACGCACCATTGGCGGCAACGCCAGCGTTCACATGAATGCCCAGATGACGGTAGAAAGTGACGACCATTCGGTTCGCGTTGTTCGACACATGCCTGACTCCGTCCCACCTCCGACCTATATCGCCGCCTACCCATTCAAGGGCACTGTCGATCGCTGGCAGGAAATTGAGTTTCATATCAGCCACTTGCGTATTTGGACCGGCGCTGTAGATGCCGGAACCGAGCCCCTGGACAATCCGCAGCGGGGCGGCTTCCACATGCGCGGCTTCCACGGCGTGACCCCGGAAACCGAAACCACTAGCCATTACTTCTGGACCATCGCCACCAACCCGGAAAGCAATCACGAAGAAGTCAAAGCGAAAGTAGTTGAGCAAACCATAATGACATTTGATGAGGACAAAGTTGTTATCGAATCTCAATACAAGAACATGTGTCGATTCGGTGAACGGCAGATGATTGATATTCATGTTGACGTCGGTGCCAACAGGGCCCGCCGGATCATAGAAAGGCTCTGTCACTCAACCCGCTGAATGCCCAGTGCGTTTATATCGTGCGGGTATCAGGCTACGGGGGCGAGCGGGATCGCCCCCATCACCACCTGCTGCAGGTCAGTCGATATTGAGGCCCATCCAGTCACTCAGTTTTGGGGTTGCACTTGAGCACACCATTGCCTCAGTAGCTCGGCAAAAACGGTCGCCGCCTCTGATAATGGCCGGTCTGTCGGGGACGTCAATCCTATCGGAGCACGAAGCAGTGTGCTGCTGAACGGCAATTGCTGAACTAACCCCATGCGCATATCCAGATCGACCACCCCCCGCTGAACAAACCACACCCCATCGAAATCTTGCACATACACTCGCGAGAATGTCTCGCTCAGAGATTCCTGTATTTGAAATCCCTCAACCCCGCCCTTGGATAATAGAAAATTGTCGACGCTGATCCGCACCAAGGTCCCGTGCGGCGAAACGACGAGCGTGTAGGGGCGCAGATCTTCCAAACCAAGATGACGCTGCCGGGTCAATGGGTGGCCACTGCGTACCACAAGCACCAGATCCTCTTCGTAGAGTGCTTCAAACACCACACCTACCATGTCCCGTCCGATCAAGCGGCCCACGATCAAGTCGAGTTCACGCGTTCTCAGCTTGCCCACCAGGTAATCGTAAATACCGGAAGCGACCTGCACCTGAATATGGGGGTATCGCTGACGCATCTGCTCTACGACAGGTGCAAGCATGTAACCAGCAGCAGTCGGTAACGCACCCACTTTCAAAACCTGGGGTGCTTGGGGCACGTCTTTCACTTCCTCCATGGCCAGCCGGAAGTTGGCCATGGTCTGAGTGGCATGCTTGCTGAACGCCTCGCCCGCTTGCGTCAGTTGTACCCCTTTTCGCCCACGCACCAGCAACTGGGCGTCCAGTTCCTGCTCAAGCTCCTTGATGCTTTTGGATACCGCCGACAGCGTGATGTGAAGAAGCTTGGCAGCCGTCACAAGGCTGCCAGAGCTAACGACTGCGAGGAACACCCTGAAATGACGAAGACTGATGGGTGATGGCTTCATTCAACACCTCTGTTTATCAACCCACAGGTTAACCAAAGGTGGCTTTTATATCAATTTAATGAACCAGCTGTTTGATTTAGCATCCAGCCACCCCACCACCTCGGGGTGTGATTAAGGTGCTGTATATGACACAACAAAAAACGCCGCGTTTAGGCGTCTCCAGCGCTTCGCTGCCTACGCTTTCCCCCGAACACCTTGTCGAGCACTTAGCGCGGGAAGGCTACCAAGGTGTGGAATGGCGGGTGGCAAACGTCGATAACCTGGATGCTGGGCGCCCATGGGACGCGCGAAGCAATAACCGCTGTACCGTGCCTCCGACTCATCAGGCTATTGATCGCATTTACCGTCACTGCCAGTCGCACGGCCTCGAGATTTTTGGGCTAAGCCCTTACCTGGCTGTCGGGGACATTGAAAATGCGCGTCTCCTCATCGACCTGGCCGCTCAAGCAGGTCAAGCCCGACTTCGACTCTGGGGCCCTGGCTACGAGAATCAGCGTTATGCCGCCGGCTATTCGACTATGCGCCGCTTCCTCGATGACATTGTCCCGCTCGCCGAAAAAGCAGGTATTCAGCTCGCGCTTGAAGTCCACCAACGAACCATCTGCTCTAGCCCTTCGCTTGCGATGCGAATCGCTGAGCACTATCCGGCGCAGCAGCTGGGCATCATTTACGACCTTGGCAACCTCGCAATCGAGGGGCGAGAGGACGTGCAGCTGTCGCTGGATCTGATGGGCGATTACCTCGCTCACGTGCAAGTTAAAAATGTGGCGTACGTTCCGCAGGCCCCTGGCGAGGGCTGGCGCTGGGAATGGTGCCCGCCGGATGAGGGGGTGCTACCGCTTCAATCCATGCTGAAAACGCTCCGAAAAAACGGTTTCGACGACTGGATCTCAATTGAGGATTTTGACTCGAGCCACACCGACGTATCGAAGCTGTCCCGGAACCGGGATCTTGTGCGTCGCTACATGAATATGACCACCGTCGCTTGCGAAACAAGCCCTGAGGTACCGTGCCCATGAATACAACACATGAAAATCGCCGCGTTGCACTCGTCACCGGCGCCGCTGGAGAACTGGGGCGGGCAATCTGCATTCGCTTGGCCAAAGATGGAATGCACATTGCGGCCGTTGATATCGATTTGGAAGCGACTCAGGGCTTCTTGAAACAGCTTCAACTGGCGCCCGACCAATGTGCCGTTGCAGTCCAGGCTGATCTTGGCATCCCCGCGTCGATCCGTGAAATGGTCGAGCAGGTGGGTCAGCAGTTTGGTCGCATCGACGTTGTGGTTAACAACGCTGCCGTTAACCACCGAGGTTCTATCTACGACTTCGACGTCGCGAAGTGGGATCACATGATGGCTGTAAACCTCCGCGCTCCGGCGTTGATTTGCCAGCACGTCGCCCCCTACTGGCAGCGACAAGCAAGTGGTCGAGTAATCAACATGGTGTCGCGATGCTGGGTAGCGGGCGGCCCTCCTGCCTATGTGGCGTGCAAGGCTGGCTTGGTGGGCCTGACACGATCGATGGCTCGAGAACTAGCCGACTACAACGTCACCGTAAATGCCATTGCGCCAGGCCTCTTACCCTCCGCATTCACACTGGATGGACGTGATGCAGAGAGCTTTGAGCGAATGGCGCAGGGGTCTATCAGCAATACACCACTGAAGCGTCTGGCCACGCCAGAGGATATTGCTGGAACGACTTCTTATTTGGCGTCTGGGGACGCCGGATTCGTAACCGCCGAAGTCATTCATGTCTGCGGCGGTAGCCAGCTGGCACCATTTGGCAGCCGCTGAGTTTTCTTGAAAAAACAATTACAAGAAAGGTGTCACCATGCATTCAGATGCCACAAACCACCGGCGCATGGCCCGCAGAGCTGCATTCGGCAGCTTCCTGGGTAGCGTCGTCGAGTACTACGACTTCTTCATTTACGGCTCTGCCGCAGCCTTGGTTTTCAGCACCCTCTTCTTCCCCTCCAATGATCCTATGGCGGGTACGCTTGCTGCGCTTGCCACCTTCGGCGTTGGCTACATAGCGCGCCCAATCGGCGCATTGGTTTGCGGTCACCTGGGCGACAAGTGGGGCCGAAAGCAAGTATTGATGATGACGCTGCTGCTGATGGGTCTCGCAACATTCACCATCGGCCTTCTGCCAACTTACGCGACAGTGGGTGCGTGGGCACCAGCGCTGTTGGTTTTATGCCGTTTGCTTCAAGGGTTTTCTGCAGGTGGAGAACAGGTGGGGGCCAGCTTGCTGACCATGGAGCATGCTCCGGGTAAAAGTAAAGGGTTCTACACAAGCTGGTTGATCAATGGCGCCTCCATGGGGTCGATCCTCGCCACCTCAGTGTTCATCCCACTCTCCATGTTGAGTGAAGAGCAGCTTCTGAGCTGGGGATGGCGCATTCCGTTCTTGCTCAGCGCAGTAATGGTCGTGATCACGTGGATTATCCGTCGCGGCGTTGAAGAAAGTCCCGAGTTCAAAGCAAGTAAACCTGCCAGTGACCTTCCGCCTGTCGTCGACCTCCTGCGCAACGAACGTCGCGCATTCTTTACTGTATTTTGCTGCGCATTGATCTGTTCGGTTTCCTCCCTTGTGATGATATTTGGCCTCTCCTGGGCCACCAATAACCAAGGGATCGATCGGCCCTCAATGCTTACCGCGATTGCAGCCAGTCAGGCGGTAGCGTTGGTGTGTCAGCCCTTGTTCGGGCTGTTGGGTGACCGAATTGGGCGCAAGACAATCTTCACGGTGGGCGCATTCGCTTGCAGTGCAGGGGTATTCTTCTTCCTGTGGTCAATCACCACTGGAAGCATTGGTCTGATCATCTTCAGCACTGTTGTACTCAAATCTTTGCTTTACAGCGCCCCTAATGCCCTGTGGCCTTCGTTCTATGCAGAGATGTTCAGCATCCGTGTGCGCTATACCGGTGTCGGCTTAGCCACCCAGCTGAGCTTCATCGTTGCCGGTTTCTCACCTAGTCTGTGCTACGCACTCATGTCCAACGGTAGCGATTGGGTCCCGGTCGCGTGCTTCATTGGTGGCCTCGCCTTGATAGCGGCAATCGCAGCCCTGTCATCCAGGCCTGCCGCCCTTGCCGCTTCGGCTCCAACTCACAACCTGCAAGCGCAATCACAGCATTGACCCAGAGGTGCTGGCCTACTCGCACTAGAAGTCCACCCTACCCCGACCCGCCTTGACCGTACTCCGCCTGGCTTTTCCTTCGAGGCGGCGGGTCTTCGAGCCGAGGGTCGGCTTGGTGGGGCGGCGTTTCTTCTCGGTCTTGCCGGCACTGATGATCAACTCGGCAAGACGCGCCAGTGCGTCAGCACGGTTCTGCTCCTGGGTGCGATACTGCTGGCCCTTGATGATCAACACGCCGTCACCGGTGATGCGGCTGTCACGCAGCGCCAGCAGCCGCTCCTTATAGAACTCGGGCAACGATGAGGCACGGATGTCGAAGCGCAGGTGCACGGCGCTGGACACCTTGTTGACATTCTGGCCACCCGCGCCTTGCGCGCGGATGTATGTCAGTTCGATTTCGGCATCCGGCAGATGCACGTTATTGGAGATGGTCAGCATGATATGGCCCTTGTCATTGCCCCTATTATCACCGCCTGCGCCGCTTACCCCTAGAACAACACATAATTTTTGGATCAGCGCGGAAGATGATCATTGCTGACCTGTGCACACCCTGTTAAGCCATCGTTGGAGCACCACCAGGAAACAGATCTTTGTCGCCGAGTTTCTTCAACAAGAAGTCATATACCACTCGTATTCGGCGTGGCGCGGGCCCGGGTCGCGTACGATAAAGAACCAAATCGAGCGGCTGCGGAGCATAGTCAGGCACCACCTGCACAAGGGTACCTTGGGACAAATGAGGCTCCGCGAGATACAAAGGCATTTGGGCAAACACAGCCCCCTGCAGCACCATTTCCAACTCGGTTTCCGGATCATCACAGGTGAAGCCAGGTTGCTCAGGCGTAAAACTCTCTTCGTTAGCAAAAATCCACGGCCAACCGCGCCCGGACCTACGATCCAGGAGCAAGGACAAGGGCATGTCTTTGAGCTGGTCCAGGTTCGAGGGCATACCCGCACTGGTGATGAGCGCGGGCGCGGCAACGACAATCAGCGGAACACTCGCGACAGTCCTGGCGATAAATCGCCGATCTCGGACGGTACCCACCCGAATGCCAATATCAATCTTCGATACCACTGAGTCTGTCAGCTCATCATCCAACGAAAGGTCGATGCTCAATTGTGGATGTTGCCGGCGCAACTCTGCCAGGAAGCGCGCAAGATAGAGTTTGCCGATCGCATGAGGGGCGGTCAGCCCCACGCGCCCAACGACCCCGTCCTCCTCACCATGGTCTGCCTTCGCAAACAGTTGGTCGAAACTTTCCACGGACGCTCTCGCATCCCGGGCGAGCTCCCTTCCGAAATCCGTGATCCTCATCTGTCGCGTGCTCCGGTGAAACAGGGGCTCGCCCAGTAGCCGCTCAAGCTCCTGCACCGCTCGCGTAACCTTTTGCGGGGAAGCTCCCAACTGGTTCGCGGCCTCACGGAAGGACGAAGCGTCCACGACCGTAAGGAAAACTCTGATCATTTCTAGTCGGTTCAGCATTACGTTATTCCACAAATCGGAATTTTCAAATCCTAAATATTCCATTCTATGTGATTGAATGGCAACTCATAATCGGTGCCATCTCCACCCACCGAGGTTAGCGAAATGAGCAATGGTATCGAAGGGAAAGTGGTCGTAATCACAGGTGCAAGTAGTGGTCTGGGCGAATCCAGCGCTCGGCACTTGGCGAAACTGGGTGCCTCCGTCGTGTTGGCCGCACGCCGCAACGACCGGCTTCAGGCAATCGTTGCGGACATCCAAGCCGGTGGCGGTAAAGCCACGGCGCGCGTGGTAGACGTGACCCTTCGCGAAGACCTGGTTGCCCTCGTTCAGCACGCAGTAGACACGTTTGGCCGTGTAGACGTGATGATCAACAACGCCGGCCTGATGGCAATCGCACCTCTCTCGGAACTGCGAGTCGATGAATGGGATCGTATGATCGACATCAACATCAAGGGGGTCATGTACGGTATCGCGGCTGCGTTACCTCTGTTCGAGAAGCAAGGCTCAGGTCACTTCATCAACATCTCTTCCGTGGCCGGTATCAAGGTGTTCAGCCCAGGGGGTTCTGTCTACAGCGGCACAAAATACGCTGTTCGCGCGATCTCGGATGGCTTGCGCCATGAGGTTGGTAGAAGCATCCGCACGACCACAATCGAACCCGGTGCGGTGGATTCTGAACTTAAGTTCGGTAGCGGGCATGAGGCCAGTGCGCAGGCAGTGGCTGATTTCTACAAAAACGCAATTCCTGCGCAATCCGTTGCACGAGCCATCGCATTCGCCATTGAGCAACCGGCTGACGTGGATATCAATGAGATCGTGCTGCGTCCGACATCGCAGGACTTCTGAGTTAGAGGGACAAGAAATGAAAGTTTTGATGGTACTTACGTCGCACGACAAACTCGGTGACACCGGGTTGAAAACGGGGTTTTGGCTCGAAGAATTCGCCGCCCCCTACTACATCTTCAAGGAGGCTGGTGCCGAAATCGTTCTCGCGTCGCCTGCAGGAGGCCAACCACCGCTTGATCCGAAAAGTGAACTGGCTGACTTCCAAACTGACATGACCCAACGCTTCAATGCCGACGCAGCTGCGCAAAAGGCACTCGCGAATACCGTCAAGCTCAATACCGTCAGCGAGAAAGACTTTGACACGGTATTTTACCCGGGGGGTCATGGGCCGCTGTGGGACCTCGCGGAGTCAAAGACCTCCATCAGCCTGATTGAGTCTTTTGAGCGCGCTGGCAAACCCATTGGGTTCGTATGCCACGCGCCTGGCGCACTTCGCCATGTCAAGGCTGCTGACGGCGCCCCGTTGATTAAAGGCCGTCGAGTTACCGGCTTTACGAACGGCGAGGAAGCGGCCGTGGCGTTAACCGACGTGGTGCCTTTCCTAATCGAGGATGAGTTCCAGCGCTTGGGCGGGCATTACCAGAAAGGCCCCGATTGGGCGCCATTCATTATCGAAGACGGCAAGCTGGTCACAGGGCAGAACCCAGCAAGCTCTGAAGGCGTAGCGAAGGCACTCGTCGCTCAATTGAAATAGTCTCTTCAGCCCGCCTGATCTCATCAAGATTTCAGGCGGGCCAGATAACCCCCCCCTCATTGAGAGCTGCAGAGGAGTCCGTCATGACCGCAGCCGATCGCCTCAGATATTTGCGTGTCGTACTCGTTTTGGTTTAGCAACCCTTGAGCAAAGCATTAACGTTCAACGTCAACGCTTCAAGCGTGAACGGTTTCGTCAGCACAGCCGTGTTGGGCTCTAGCTGGGCATTGTCCAACACGTGCGGCTGCGCATACCCCGTCATGAACAAGACCGGAAGCCCCGACCGAGTACAGCGGCCGGCATCGGCCATCTGCCTGCCGTCAATGCCTCCTGGGAGGCCAATGTCGGTCACCAGCAAATCGATGCGGGTATCCGAACGCAGTAATTGAAGGCCAGCCAAACTGTCGGCGGCCTCAATGACGATATAGCCGCAGTTCCCCAGCGCTTCACTCACAAACATGCGGACGGAGGGCTCATCATCGACGACCAGTACCGTCTCGCCTGGCAAGGCCATTGGCGATTCAGGCAAGGACTCTGCGCGAGGTGCAGCTTCGACGCTGGCTGCAAGGCTGGGTAATTGAAGGAATACCCGGGTTCCTCGCCCCTCTTCCGACTCGATCCTGACCTGCCCGCCCGATTGTTTGGCAAAGCCATAAATCATGGACAGCCCAAGCCCGGTGCCCGCCCCTACGGGTTTGGTCGTGAAGAACGGCTCAAATACTCGAGTGAGCGTTTCGGAACTCATGCCGAGACCGTCGTCGGCGACACAGATTGTGAAGTAGGTTCCAGGCTCCAATTCCGGATCCAGCTCGGCCCCTTGCACCAGTTCCTCGTTGTAGGTCTTGATGGCGATTGACCCTCCGCCTTTCAACGCGTCACGCGCGTTGATGCACAAGTTCAGCAGCGCGTTCTCCACTTGGGCCGGGTCGACCAGGCAGGTACTCGATGCCGCATGGAGCTCCACCTTGAGTTGAATGGCTGGCCCTACTGTCCGACTTATTAGCTCCTCCATATCGCTGATGAGGGTGTTCACATTGGTATGAACAGGCATCAGTGTCTGGCGGCGAGAGAACGCTAGCAGCCGGTGAGTGAGTGAGGCCGCCCTATGCGCCGCACCGTGGGCCACTGTCAGGTAGCGCTCTACATCAGCTATGCGTCCCTGCTTCAAGCGGAGCTTGATCAAATCAAGGCTCCCCGTGATGCCCGCCAGCAGATTGTTGAAGTCGTGTGCGATGCCTCCGGTCAATTGGCCGACCGCTTCCATTTTTTGCGATTGACGCAGCGCTGCTTGCGCCGCTTCTCGCTCGGCCACAGCTTCTTCAACCCTCGCTTCCAAGGTGCGGTTGAGCTCAAGCAGCTCCGCCTCGGCGTTTCTTCGCGCGGTTACATCGATGGATGAGCCGATCAGCCCCATGACCTCGCCTGCTTCGTCGCACAGTGGCGCTTTGACCGAAAGCCAGTAGGTGGCTGTGCCATCCGGCATGTCGACACGCTCTTCGATCTGAACGGCCTGCCCGCCCTGCATGATGTGCCGATCGGTTTCCATTATCTGGCGTGCTTGGGCTTTGTCTTCCAAAAACTCCAAGTCGGTTTTGCCCAGGTAGAGCTCCGGTGGCTTGCCAACCAGTTGGGTGACACCATCGTTGGCAACGATCAGCCGCCCCGCTAGATCTTTTGCGTAGACAACACCCGGAACGGCAGCAGTGAAGGTACGAAGCAACGCTGACATCCTGTCGCGCTCAGCCTCTGCTGACCGGCGTGACTCAATGTCCATGAGAACGCCAGGGAACCGAACAGGGCGACCTTCATCGTCAAGCTCAGCTCTACCATTAGCCTCAATCCAACGGTAGTTGCCATCATGCTGTCTGACGCGGTATTCACACCGGTAGGCCCCCCCGCGGGTCATCGCCTCTTCGATATCGGCAGAGACACGTTCACGATCGTCAGGGTGAATAGAGGCGAAGGCTTCCTCAATCGGGATACCTGCCATGCATTTATCTGCTGGAAGTCCAAAAGATCGCGAGAATCGCTCATCCGCAGTCACTTGGTTGTCGAGGATGTTCCACACCCACGTTCCAACGATCGCGCCAGCATCGAGCGCCAACTGCAGGCGCTCCAAAACGCTCGTCGGAAACGCGGACTCCTGATGGGGTGATGCGGGAGCATCCAAGTCTCCTGAAGAGCCGGCGCCTTCGCGATCCATAAATTGCCTCTTTCTTACGCCTATGAGCGACTTGCCACTGGAGGCGATTCTAAAGCGTGATGCCGAGCGATAGCGAGCACAGCGCTTCGCCTTTTGGAAGCGCACTCGCGTGGAGTACATTTGTACTCCACGCGGAATATCTCATATAGCGCTTACACCGGAACGGCTGAGGCATGCTTGCCTCATACCTGAAAAGTTACGCGCCAGCCCGCCTGCTACCTGTGCGTGGCAGGCATCAGGAAGGCCAGCACGTAAACCTAGCCCAGCTCGCGTTTGAGTTGTTCTTGATCGAGAACACCTTCCCAGCGAGCCACAAACAGTGCGGCGACACCGTTACCAATCACATTGATCAGTGCACCGCCTTCAGAGATGAACCGGTAGACGCCCAGCACCAACACCAGGCCGGCAGCGGGAATGACGTCGATGGAGCCAAGCGTCGCAGCCAGCGTGATAAACGCGCCCCCGGTCACGCTCGCTGCCCCCTTGGAAGTCAGCAGCAGGATGAGCAGCAGCGTTATCTGGTGGTAGAGTGATACATCGATATCCAGGGCTTGGGCGATAAAGATGGCCAGCACCGTCATGTTGATGCAGCTACCGTCCAGGTTGAAGCAATAGCCTGACGGCACCACCAGGCCCACCGTGGACTTCTCGCAGCCAAGCTTCTCAAGCTTGGTCATGAGTCGCGGCAGCGCGGACTCAGAGGACGATGTGCCGAGCACCAGAAACAGCTCTTCCCTGATGTACTTCAAAAACTTCCAGAGGCTGAAACCAGCCAGCCGAGCGGCAAGGTTCAAGATCACGAACACGAACACAAGGCCGGTCACGTAGTAGCAGATCAGCAGGTTTCCATAGGCCGCGAGCGATCCGATACCGTACTTGCCCACCGTGAATGCCATGCCACCGAAAGCGCCCAGCGGTGCCACGTACATGACGATTTTGAGCATCCGGAAGAACGCTTGAGCAACCAGATCAATCGTCGCCAACAGCGGTTTGCCGATAGGCCCTAGCAGCTGGAGCCCAAAGGCGAACAACACAGAGATAAACAGTACCTGAAGGATCTCGCCGTCAGCGAAGGCGCCAAACACGGTGGTGGGAATGATGTGAGTCAGGAAGCCAATAACGCTTTGATCGTGTGCAGCCTTGGTGTAGCCAGCAATAGCGGATGCATCCAGCGTAGCGGGATCAGTCACGGACAGTGGCCGCGCCGCGATGCTCGGCGAAGATCACCTTCATCTCGAGCGCTGAAGCCAACCGGGCCACCCTACTCCCGATATCACCGCGCCCCACAATACCCAGGGTGGCGCCCCGGATGTCGAGGATCGGCGTACCGTGCACGCAGAAGTGATTGGAGGTGGGCCACTGACGTGACGCGGCCTCACGGTATTCGAAGAGGCGCCTGCGGAGTGCGAACAGGGAGGCGACAACTGCTTCAGCAACGCTTACCGCTGAGTAAGCCGGTGCATTGCAAACGGTAACGCCCAAATCCCTGCACGCTGCGATGTCGATGCAATCATAACCGGTCGCTGCGACGCAGATCAGCTTCAACCCAGGGAGTTGTTCAAGCTGCACCCGCCCCAATTTCACCTTGTTGGTAATGGCAACCTGGGCATCTGCAAGCGCAGCGACCACCTCGTCAGGGCCTGTGCGCTCGCGGACAGTCCAGCTGTTAGCAAATGTGGGGCGCGGCATGGCAGACGGCAGGCTGGCGCCGTCCAGGAATACGGTATTCATGAAGTACCTCTTGTTATTTTGTCAGGTCGCGAGCGCGTTCACAGCGGCTCGGAAATCTCGATCAGGTTGAGATCTGGGTCGCGCACGTAGACTGAACGGATAGGCCCAGTGGCGCCCGTGCGCTGAATGGGCCCTTCAACGATCGGCCACGCCTGGGCCTGCAGATGTGCAATCACCTGTTCTAGACCGACGCTGGCGATGAAGCACAAGTCCAATGCGCCGGGAACGGGTAGATGGGCCTTTGGCTCAAACTCTTGGCCGCGGACGTGGACATTGATCTTCTGATTGCCAAAACAGAACGCCAGGCGCCCTGCCCCGAAGGTCTCGAGGCGCATGCCCATGACGCGGACATAGAAGTCTTTGCACGCTTCGACATCAATGGTGGTAAGTACCAGATGGTCCAGGTGGTCAATCATTTCGCCACCTCCGGTATCGCCGACACGACTTGCTTGGTCATGTTGTGGACGTGATCAGGGATGGGATGCAGGTTCAGGCGCTTACCCGCCTTGAGGATCTGGCTGGGCGTTGAGTGCCCGATCAACCCTGGCAGGCGTGCTGAGGCCATGAGGATTTTGTCCAAGTCGACGCCGGTGTCGTATCCGATCAGGTCGAGCATATGAACGAGGTCTTCAGTACACACATTGCCACTCGCGCCCGGGGCGTAGGGACAGCCGCCCAGCCCACCGAGTGAAGCGTCAAACCGATCGACCCCGGCCTCGAGTGCGGCCAACGTGTTCGCCAGGGCCATGCCGCGGGTGTTGTGGAAATGTAGCGTCACCTGCAGTTCAGGGAAGCGTTTGAGCACTTCAGCTGACAAGGCTTGCACCTGAGAAGGGAACGCCATGCCTGTGGTGTCACACAGCGTAACCCCACGCACACCCAAATCTGCGAAGCGGGCAACCCAGCTCATTACCTCTGAAAACGCCACATCGCCCTGCATCGGACAACCGAATACCGTAGAGAGCGACACGTTCACGGCAACGGTGCCTTGCCCAATAACCGAGACTACTTCCTTCAATTGAGCAAAGGAGTCTTCACGGGTCATGCGCAGATTGGACCTGTTGTGGGGTTCGCTCACCGACATGACCAGGTTGGCCTCGTCGATTCCGCAACCCAATGCGCGCTCGGCACCCCGGACATTGGGAACGAGCACCGTATACTCGACCCCGGGCTGGCGTTTGATGCCATGCATCACGGCTTCTGCGTCACGCAGCGCCGGAATCGCCTTGGGCGAGGTAAACGAGGTCACCTCAATTTTGGCGAAGCCGCACTGGCTAAGCGTGTCGATCATCGAAATCTTGTCAGCCGTCTCGATGAAGGTTGCTTCGTTCTGGAAGCCGTCACGGGTTGCGACTTCTTGCATAAATAGACGTTTCATCAGGTTACTCCGTACTTCAAATAATGCCGCGTGCGCGCCACTGTTCACGGGTTTGCGCATCGATGCCGTACGCATTCAAGACGTGGTCGGTGTGCTCGCCGAGTGTCGGTGCCCTTGATCGCAATTGCCCTGGCGTGGAAAGGAGCTTGGGCACGATGCCTGGCAGGGTGACCGGTGTTCCATCGTCCAGCGTGCTCGCCAGCAACATCTCACGAGCCTGGTAGTGGGGGTCGGTTGCGATATCGGCGGCGTCGTAGATCTTGCCGGCAGGAATGCGCGCATCGTTCAGCGCATCCAGGACTTCTTCAAGCGAGCGCTCGGCCGTCCAGGTCGAGATCGCAGCGTCGATGCGGGCTACGTGTCGAACGCGGCCATCGTTCTGCTCAAGCTCAGGATCATTGGCGAGATCGAGGCGATCAATCTTCTCCATCAGGCGGCGATAGATGCTGTCCCCATTACCCGCGATCAGCGCATACTTTCCATCCTTGCAACGGTATGCGTTTGTGGGTGCGATCCCAGGCAGGCTGCTGCCAGCCGGTTGGCGAATGGACTTGAATACCGAGTACTCAGGGATCAGGCTTTCCATCATGTTGAACACAGACTCGTACAGCGCGACATCAACCTGCTGCCCCTCGCCGTTGTTCTGCTCTCTATGGCGCAAAGCCAGAAGAACGCCAATCACCCCATGAAGCGCAGACAGAGAGTCACCGATCGACACCCCAACCCGCACAGGCGTACGCCCTGGCTCACCGGAGAGATGGCGTAAGCCACCCATGGCCTCCCCAATGACACCAAAGCCCGGTAAGTCACGGTACGGGCCGCTCTGCCCGTAGCCAGACACACGCAGCATGACCAGGCGGGGGTTGATTTCGCGCAGGACGTCCCACCCTAGGCCCCACTTTTCAAGCGTGCCGGGGCGGAAGTTTTCGATGAGGATATCAGCGTCTGCAACCAGCCGCTTGACCACATCATGGGCTTCAGCCTGACGCAGATCCAGCGTAATAGAGCGCTTGTTGCGCGATTGAGAAGCCCACCATACGGACGTTCCGTTGTGGAGCATGCGCCATTTGCGCAGAGGGTCGCCGGTCACAGGTGGCTCGATCTTGATAACGTCGGCACCGAACTCGGCGAGCATCTTGGCAGCAAACGGGCCAGCAATCAGCTGCCCCATTTCGATGACCTTGATGCCTTGTAATGGGAGGGTCATGGCGTCATCCGCTCTTGTTGGTTGTTATGGCAGGATGATCCCTCTCATTGTGCATGATGAAAATTGCGAAACTATCCAGTACCCTTTCCAAAATCGAAAGGCTAGGAGCCATTGATGAGCCTTCTACATGTGGATTTGGTATCCCTACGCCTCCTGGTCTTCGCGGCAGAAACGCTCAATCTGACTCAAGCGGCCCATCGCGCAAACATGACGCTCTCCACCGCGAGCAAGCGCCTGTCTGAGCTGGAGCGCATTACCGACTGCGCACTGTTCGTCCGCTTGCCACGTGGGGTGGAATTGACTGCAGCGGGTCGAGGCATCGCTGATCACGCTCGGCATATACTCGAGAGCGTCAACCGCATGGCTTGCGATGCAAATGACTTTGCCATGGGCGTGCGCGGTCACGTTCGGCTGACCGCCAACACGTCTGCTGTCGTGCAATTTCTACCCCAGGATCTGGCGAGCTACCTTGCCGATAACCCGCATGTCCGCATAGGGATGGACGAAGCGCTCAGCGACGACATTGTGGACGCTGTTTTCAATGGCCGAGCTGACATCGGGATTTTTGCTGACAACGTCGCGTCTGAGGGGCTGTTGAAGAGGGTCTACCGGCGTGATCAACTGGTGCTGCTGGTGCCCACTGATCACCCACTGACTGCATCGAGCGAGATAGCGCTGGCGGACGCGCTAGACTACGATTTCGTGGCACTCAACCAAGGCAGTTCGCTGCTGCGGCGCTTGACTGACGCAGCAGTAGCGAACGGAAAGATGCTGAAGGTTCGCATTCAGGTCAGCAGCTTCGATGGGATCTGCAGGATGATCGAGGCCGGCCTTGGCGTGGGCGTTCTGCCGCTGGCATCAGTGAGGAAAGAGCTGCTAGGGACGCAGATCCAAGCCATCAGGCTCACCGATGACTGGGCCATGCGAACGCTGTATGTAGGGGTTGCAGGTGAGACCCAGCTATCGCCTGAGGCGGCCAAGCTGTTCGAGTATCTCGCGGGTAGAGAAAACGACCTGTAATTTCTGCAATGACGCCCCCACGAATCAAAGAAAAACCTGGGCTGAGATGCCCATCAACAATACCCGCACACCGCACAACAGTTCGATAATCGCACAAAATCCGCTCCCCTCTCTCTACTTGTGCCCAATCTTGCGGCACGCTATCGGCAGTCAGCAAACATTTCCTAGGCGCTGACTGGCCCAGTCGCTTCGAAGCGCGCCGGCCAGGTCGACAATCCCTACTCCAGGAAAAACCAGGAGCTCGCTTTGATCAATAAAACGTTTGAGTCCATCGCCAGCGCGGTGGAAGGCATCACCGACGGTTCGACCATCATGGTCGGTGGCTTCGGCACTGCCGGTATGCCGTCTGAGCTGATTGATGCTCTGATCGCCACCGGTACCCGCGACCTGACCATCATCAGCAACAACGCCGGCAACGGTGAGGTCGGCCTGGCCGCGCTGCTCAAGGCGGGCAGCGTGCGCAAGGTGGTCTGCTCGTTCCCGCGCCAGTCCGACTCCTATGTCTTCGACGAACTGTTCCGGGCCGGCAAGATCGAACTCGAAGTGGTACCACAAGGCAACCTGGCCGAGCGTATCCGCGCCGCGGGCTCGGGCATCGGTGCGTTCTTCTCGCCGACCGGCTACGGCACCCTGCTGGCCGAAGGCAAAGAAACCCGTGAGATCGACGGCCGCCAGTACGTCCTGGAAATGCCGCTGCACGCTGACTTCGCGCTGATCAAGGCGCACAAGGGTGACCGTTGGGGCAACCTGGTTTACCGCAAGGCCGCTCGCAACTTCGGCCCTATCATGGCCATGGCCGCCAAAACCGCCATTGCCCAGGTCGACCAGATTGTCGAACTCGGTGAACTGGACCCGGAACACATCATCACCCCGGGTATCTTCGTCCAGCGTGTGGTCGCCGTCACCGGCGCTGCCGCTTCTTCGATCGCCAACGCTGTCTGAGGCCTGCCATGACCATCACCAAAAAGCTCTCCCGCACCGAGATGGCCCAGCGCGTGGCCGCAGACATTCAGGAAGGCGCCTACGTCAACCTGGGCATCGGCGCACCGACCATGGTGGCCAACTACCTGGGCGACAAGGAAGTGTTCCTGCACAGCGAGAACGGCCTGCTGGGCATGGGCCCAAGCCCCGCGCCGGGCGAAGAAGACGATGACCTGATCAACGCCGGCAAGCAGCACGTGACCCTGCTCACCGGGGGTGCCTTCTTCCACCACGCCGACTCGTTCTCGATGATGCGTGGCGGCCACCTGGACATCGCCGTACTGGGCGCCTTCCAAGTGTCGGCCAAAGGTGACCTGGCCAACTGGCACACCGGCGCCGAAGGCTCGATCCCGGCCGTAGGCGGCGCGATGGACCTGGCCACCGGCGCCCGCCAGGTGTTCGTGATGATGGACCACCTGACCAAGTCCGGCGAAAGCAAGATCGTGCCCGAGTGCACCTATCCGCTGACTGGCATTGGGTGCGTCAGCCGCATCTACACCGACCTGGCCGTGCTGGACGTGACGTCCGACGGGCTGAAAGTGGTCGAGATCTGCGCCGACATCGACTTCGACGAGTTGCAGAAGCTCAGTGGCGTACCGCTGATCAAGTAACCCGCGCAAAGCGTAGGTATCCGCCTGCCGGCGAATGGGCCTAAAAGGTCGCATCGCCGCCAAGGCGGATCTGCTTGGGCCGTCAGGACGTCTGAAACGCCAACAGCGCCTGTTCCAGTTCATCGATAGCAGTTTCAATCTTGCCCACGGCGTCCGCCATCTGCCCGAAAGTCACCTGCGGGTCCGCGCACACAACCTCCAAGCGCTGACAGCATTCGACTAATTGCTCCCCCTTGACCACCCTCGCGGCACCTTTGATTCGATGTGCGTACTCTCGCAACCGGTCGGTATCCCGTTCACCTAGCAAGGCATGCAAGGTCTTGCAGTCTTTGCGATTGTTATGGATCAGTTCGTCCAGGATCTGGCGAAACTTCACCGGTTCACTGCTGATCAACAGCTCCAACGGCCCGAGATCAAGCAGCTTTTTCGACTCAGTGGGTGCAAGCAGTGGCGCTGGCGGGCAATGCTCTAGCACAACAGTATCGAATGCCGCCTCTGGCCCAAGTGCCAGCAGGCGCGCATCGAGGTCATCCAACCCCAGCGGCTTGATCAGGCACTCGTTCATGCCGGCTTGAATACACAATTCGATCTCTTCGGGCTGGGCATCGGCTGTCAGGCCGATGATCACCGACGCCTCCCCGCCTCGCGCCTGTTCCGCCTTACGGATCGCCCGAGCAAGGTCGACGCCGCTCATCACCGGCATATGGCAGTCGGTGATGATGATATCGAAGGGCTGATCACGCCAACGCTCGTAAGCCACCTGGCCATTTTCAGCCTCACTGACGTCATGGCCGAGAAAATTAAGTTGCTCGTGCAGCACCTGGCGGTTGATCCGATGATCATCCACTATCAGCACTTGCAATCGCTGCCGAGGCCTTGCCGGGATCAGCCCAGGTACGTGCCGCGTGGCGATGTACTCAAGGACCTGCAGGCGCATTTCGACATCCACCCGGGTGCCGCGCCCCAGGGTGCTGGTCAGCACCACCCTGCCCCCCATCATTTCGCACAGCGACCGACAGATCACCAGGCCCAGGCCAGTCCCTTCAGTCTGTTGCACATTGCGTTGCGCCTGGACAAAGGGCGTGAACAGGCGCTGCTGATCGGCCAGGCTGATGCCCACGCCGGTGTCTTCGACGCTGAGGTGGACATTGAGCAGGCTGGCATTGACTTGCAGCCCGGCAATACTGACCTTGATCGAGCCTTCTTCGGTGAACTTGATGGCATTGCTGATCAGGTTCGAGAGGATCTGCTTGAAGCGAAGTGCATCGACCAGCACATCGCAGTTGATGCTCGAATCAATGTCGAGGATCAGGTTCAGGCGTTTTTGCCTGGCCAGCCCCTCGAACACCCTGGCTACCGATTCAACCAGCTCACGCAAGTTTGCACGCTTGGGCGACAGGCTTAGGCGCCCCGACTCAATACGGGCGATGTCGAGGATATCGCCGATCAGCTCCAACAGGCTCTTGGCCGAGGTGTGAGCGATTTCAATGCTGGCACGGTCGATCGGCTGGCTTTCGGCGCGTTTGAGCGCAAGCTCAAGGATGCCGATCACGGCGTTCATGGGCGTGCGGATTTCATGACTCATGGTGGCCAGGAAGCTGGTCTTGGCGCGACTGGCGTCGTCTGAAAGTGCCTTCGCTTCTTGCAGCTGCGCTACCAGCTGGCGGTGTTCTGTGATGTCCAGCCAACCACAGATCACGCCCTTGATTTCACCTTTGGAGTCCTGGAAGGGTTGCACCCAATGGTTGATCCACGCCTCCCTGCCCTGGAGCTGCACGGCATGTACCGACTCGATCGTCCGCCCTTCGCGCATGGCCTGAAAGTAGTTGCGGTGAAAGTCCGGGAGGCTCTCGAAGTTCTCCTTAGGTAATTGACGGACGGTTTTATTCAGCACCGCTTCGGCACTCAGGCCAACGCTTTTGAGGTAGCTACGGTTGCACGACAGCATCCGCCCCTTGGTATCACGGACGTAAAGCGGCGGCGGCATGCAGTCGGTCAGGGTTTCGACAAACTGCAACTGATCGTTGAGCATCCGCTCGGCCTTGAGCCGGGCCTTGATCTGCCTGCGCAGGTAAAACACCCATACCAGCGAAAGCAACAGCAACAGCGCTGCAGCGGCGACAATTTCAGTGATCAGGCGCTCATAATCGACCCAGGTCTGACCGCTCATACCCGGTGGCGAACGCCAGCGGTTGGAAATCGCATTGAGCTCGTCCGGTGCAATGCTCTGCAAGACAGTGTCGATGATCGACTGCAGCTCCACATCACTGCGGCGCATGGCGAAATTGACCGTCGCCGGGCCAACATCGAGTATCTCGTTGATGCCCAGTTTGTCGCGAAACAAACGCTCGATGTAATAGCGCGCCGCAGGCAACGACACCATGGCGGCATCGGCTTCGCCCTCGTAGAGCAGGTTCATCGAGTCCAGCGAGCCCCCCGCCTCCACCACACGGGCTTCGGGGTAACGCTTGCGCAGTTGCTCGATGGCCACATGGCCTGTGGGCACCGCAACACGCTTGTCGACCAGGTTGCCCAGCTTGCCTTGTTGATCAGTGCTGCTCAGCAATACAAACGGGCTGTTGAGCAGTGGCCGGGAAAAGCGCAGGTACTCTTCGCGCTCGGAACTTGCCGTCATCAACGCCAGGTCTGCCTTGCCCTTTTGCACGGCGTCGATGATCTGCGGGAAGCCGCCACTGCGTGAAACCACTTCAAAATGCAGGCCGGTACTGAGGGTGACCACTTCGAGGATATCGGCGATCCCACCGGAAAACACCCCACTCGCATCGAAATACGCGCCGGGCGCCAGGTCATCATTGATCACCAGCCGTATCACCGGATGCCGCTGGATCCAGCGTGCCTGCTCTACGGTGAGGTCGATCGGCGCTTCACTGGGGATGTAACTGTTGCCTACCCATCGCTTGGCCAAATTGCGCAACTGAGCTTCGCCGATGGAGGTAAGGGCCACATTGAGCAGCCGCTGCAAACGCGTGTTGTCGACCTGCAGGGCATAGCTGTAGTCGCCTCCGCGTACGTCGGAAAACCGCTCGAAACGGACGAAGTTATAAAACGAACGATTGATCAGGTAGTAGGCGCTGTACAGGTCGTCCAGATAAACATCGGCCTGCCCGAACGCAGCAGCGGCAATCGCCTTATCGTGGTCGGCGTACACCCGGAAATCCGCCCTCGGGTAGTGTTGCTTGAGCTCAGCGCTGTGTTCGTGGGTAATCGCTACACGCAAGCCGGCAAGGTCGACCGGGGAATGCCGGGGTTCGGCACTGCGCTTGAACACCGCCAGCCGGTCCTGGGCGTAAGGAATGCTCAGTAGCAGGTCCGGCCGCGGCGCAGTGCTGCCATGCATACTGATCACGTCGACGCTACCGGCCTGCACTGCTTTGAGCGCGTCCTGCTCACTGGCAAAGGGCACGACTTTCACCTGCAAACCCAACAGCTGCGCGACCAGTGCGGTTGCGTCGGCGCTGATGCCCTCGTACAGGTTGTCTTGGGCGTTGACCGAAAACGGCGCGGCTTCGGTTGCAGACACGCCAACCTTGAGCTCGGCCTTGTGCCGGAGCCAATGCCAGTCCTCGGTCGAAATCGCCATGTCATGACGGTCGATACGCAGTTGGCTAGCCAGCACCTGCGGGGCCAGTGGTAAGGAGGCGGCCAGCAGCGGCGCACTGCTCAACAGCAGGCCGATGGAAAGGCAGAGGGAACGTAGACGCATACGAGATAAACAACCGAAAATGCCTGGGGATCGCCGCCAGGAGCGGCGCAATGATAGTTCAAAGCCGGAGCAGTCGCTCGTACCTGCAAGCCAAGCTCACAACCTATGCTGCGTGCAGAAGTCGATAAAGTGACTTTCCGGCATCGGCCGGGCAAACAGAAAACCCTGGGCAAGGGTGGCGCCCAACTCAATCAGCCGGGCCTGTTGCTCGACGGTCTCTACACCTTCGATGACCAGCGAGATACCTAACGCCTGAGCCAGCGCCACCGAGCAGCTGATGATCGCAGCGCTTTTGGGCTGGTTTTGCATCTTGCGCACGAACGCCCGGTCAAGCTTGATCTCACTGAATGGCAGATCGCTGAGCCGATCCAGCGAAGAATATCCGGCACCAAAATCGTCCATGGCCAAACCACAGCCGAGCATCCGCAGCCGCACGAGGTTCTCCAGGCTTCTGGCGGGTGCACTGATCAGGCCAGACTCGGTGATTTCAAACATCACGCTGGCCGCAGGCACTTGCGAACGCCTGATCAGCAAGGTGATGCGCTCGGTCAGCGCGGCACAGGCCAACTGTGCCGGGTGCAGGTTGAACGCCAGGTTGATCCCCTGCCCCTGCGCTGCCAGCCTTCGCTGAAAGGCAAGGCCCTGCTCGAACAACTGCCAGAACAGGCGGTTGATCAGGTTGTGCTCTTCCATCACCGGTAAAAAATGAGCGGGCGCCAGCACACCCCACTGAGGGTGGGTCCAGCGTGCAAGCACTTCTGCGCCAACCAGTGACTGGCCTTGGAGGGTAACTTTGGGTTGGTAGTACGCCTCGAACTCACCATTGTCCAGGCCCTGTTGCACGTCACCCAGGGTCGGGAGCTCGGCAGGCGATAACAACCTGGGGACGGCGCTGCAATGTTCCCGGTAGCGTTTGACCACCTGGCTGAAACCGTCCAGGTTGAATGGCTTGCCCAGATCGCCTAAAAAAGTCAGGCCCAGGCACTGGATCATGGCGACCGTGGCCTGCCGCAGCGCCGGGTCCAGCTCGCTGCAGAGCACCACTGCACCAATCTTGCCGCTGCAACTGGCTTGGCGAAGAAACGCCAGGCCGTCCATGCCGGCCATTTTCAAATCACACAGCACAATGTCCACTGCGTCGCAGTTGGACAGCACAGCCACGGCCTCATGGCCGTCCGCCGCTTGCAGAATGGGTCCCGGCAACACTTTTTGCAGTGCTGTCACGGTGACCAGGCGTTGAAAGGGTTCATCCTCCAGCACCAGAACAGTCAAGTCTTGCATCGCAGGTCTACACGCACGCCATTGAAGGAAGCACAGTCTGCGAGGCGCACCGCCAACACCTCCATGGGAAATTTCCTCTCATCCATCGGAAATTTCCTAAGCAACTACAGCTCTGTCCTACACAGCCAATGGTGTTAACCTGTTAGTGGCTAATCGATACCGTTCTGTAACAAGCGCGTTCTCAAGGTAAAATCACACTATGCACAGCGTTCTGATAGTTGACGATCATCCAGTCATTCGACTTGCCGTCCGGGTGCTGCTGGAAAAGCACGGCATGCGTGTGGTGGGCGAAGCGGACAATGGCCTGGATGCAGTTCAGCTGGTACGCGAACTCAACCCGCAGGTGGTCATTCTCGATATTGGTATTCCCAAATTGGACGGGTTTACCGTTATTTCCAAGATCAAAATGCTGAATGTACGTAGCAAGGTACTCATCCTGACTTCGCAGCCCGCCGATTCGGTATGCCGACGCTGTATTCAGTTAGGTGCGCGCGGTTTCGTCAACAAGGAAGAAGACTTGGGCAGCTTGATCACCGCGATCAAATCGGTGGATGCCGGCTATACGTTCTTTCCTTCGCTGACGTTTGACAGTGTCAACCCTGCAGAGCAACTTTCGGAGTTGGAGCAGATTCGTTCACTGACCGACCGGGAAGTGACGGTCTTGCAATACTTGGCGCAGGGCTACTCCAACAAACAGATTGGCGACATGCTGTTTCTGAGCAATAAAACCGTGAGCACCTACAAAACACGGCTGCTACAAAAGCTGGGCGCTGCGTCGCTGGTTGACCTGGCTGAGTTTGCCAAGCGCAATGCATTGACGCCGTGAACGGTCTTTAAAGGCGTGTAGGAATTTTCCTACGCCTTCGTCGGCAACGTCCTACTCACTTCTTCCCTCCCCGCCCCTAGGCTTACTCCAGCTCAACGGTACACAGATACCCGAGCAGCGAGAGTGTTCGATTGAGTCTTCTTCAATCACTTCAATGTAAAACTAGGAGTAGTACATGAAAGTTAGTACGTTGGCTGGCGCAATTATGGCGGCGACCTTGGCAGCCACTTCGGCAGTCAGTTTTGCCAAGGATGAGGGCCACGGTGTCATTACCTTCAAGGGCGCGATTATCGATGCACCGTGCTCCATCGCTCAAGACTCGGCCTACCAAACTGTCCCGATGGATGAAATCTCCAACGTTTCCCTGAAAAACGGCGGTAAATCCAGCCCGAAAACCTTCAAGATCGAACTGCGCGGCTGTGAACTGGGCGCCCTGAAGTCGGCCACTGCAACCTTCACCGGTTCGCCTGCTTCCAACCCAGACCTGCTGGCAATCAAAGGGACTGCCCAAGGCGCCAGCCTGGCCATCGCCAGCCACACCGGCGAGCTGATCAAGCTGGGCGACGCTTCGCCTGCGCAGACGCTGTCCAATGGCGACACCTACCTGGAATTCCAAGCCTACCTGCAGGGTGACATGGTTGCCGCACAGGGTGGCGGCGCAGCCACCGCGGCCGAAATCGTACCAGGCAACTTCGAGACATTCGCCAACTTCACCCTCGCTTATCAGTAACGTCATTCGTCACTGAAGTGCCCCGCAGTACGCGCTCACTGCGTGCTGCGGGGAAGCTTGCGGAGGTTTAGATGATTCGCTCAACCACACTGCTGCTACTGGTCCTTTTACCCCTTGGCCCGCCCGTCTGCGCGGCTGATGCACTCAAGGGGCGAGTACAAATGGCCGGGAGCATCGTCGACAGCGCCTGCTCCATCCGTGTGGGAAGCGACCGTCAGACAGTTGCGTTCAAACCCATGGCACTGAATGGATTGCTCAACGGTGATCCGTCTTCGCAGCAGTTCTTGACCGTCTATGTTACCGACTGTATTGCATCGGAAAAATCTAACGATACTGATACGTCCCAGCGTTTCAGGCTGACATTCGACGGCCAAGCGTATGGTAAATACTTCGCCATTGAGGGCGTCGCAAAAGGTATTGCACTGCAAATAAAAGATCACCGGGGCAAGTTGGTATCGCCCGGCATGTTACTCGAGCACAGCCCTCTGTCTGCCGACCAGTTGCTGCTCAATTATTCTTTGACGCTCGTCGGTAGCGGACGTGTACTGGAAGCAGGCGATTATCACGCCACCCTCAAGCTGAACATTCAGCACTTCTGAACTGCACTGCATTAGCGCAGTTTCCGCTCAAGGATTTAGTCACGTGGATCACCGTAAGGTATTGGCTACCACGGCGTTGTGCTGTATCGCGGCGTGGGCAAGTGCAGCCGAAGAATTCCAATTCAACACCGATGTACTGGACCTCAAGGATCGCGAGAACCTTGATCTTGGGGTGTTTGCTTCGGCCAACTTCATCATGCCCGGCCAATACAGCCTGATGGTACACGTGAACCGCGATACATTGACGGAGTTTGCCGTCGACTATCTCCCGGCCGAAGACGATCCGAAAAGCAGCGTCGCCTGTCTTTCGCCGGCGTTGGTCAATGAACTGGGCTTGAAAGAGCAGGTTATCAATTCACTGGCCTGGTGGCACGGTGGCGCCTGTCTTGACTTGGCCAGCGTTCCTGGCCTGCAGGCCCGTGGCAACTTGGGCACTTCGGCGCTGTACGTGAGCATTCCCCAGGATCAGCTGGAATACACCGCTCCGAACTGGGACCCACCGTCGCGCTGGGACGAAGGTATTTCCGGGGTGCTGTTCGATTACAACTTGAACGCTCAGACCACCGAGCGTACGCACGGCAAAGGCCGCAGCGACACCCTAAGCGGCAACGGAACCGCCGGGGTCAACCTGGGCGCCTGGCGCTTGCGTGGCGACTGGCAGACCCAGATGCAACGCAGTGACGACCAGCCGTCACAAAACCAGTTTGCCTGGAGCCGTTTCTATGCGCTGCGCGCCGTGCCGTCGCTGCGCTCGAACCTGATCGTCGGCGAAGACTACCTGGACTCCAACCTGTTCGGCAGTTTCCGCTACACCGGCGTCAATCTCAGCAGCAACGACAACATGCTGCCGCCCAACCTCCGGGGTTATGCCCCGGAGGTCAGCGGTGTGGCCCGCACCAACGCGCGCGTAGTTATTCGCCAGCAAGGCCGTGTGCTCTACGACACCCAGGTGCCACCAGGGGCGTTTCGCATTCAGGACCTCAACGATGCGGTCTCTGGCCAGCTGGACGTGCGCGTCGAAGAACAGGATGGCAGCGTTCAGGAGTTCCAGATGGACACCGCCAGCATCCCCTATCTGACTCGCCCAGGCACGGTGCGCTACAAGTTGGCCACCGGTAAACCGTCTGACTGGGAACATCAGCTCGATGGCCCCGCGTTCGCCACGGGTGAGTTTTCCTGGGGTGTGAGCAACGGCTGGTCGCTGTATGGCGGCAGCCTCGGCGCCAAGGATTATGGATCGCTCGCCGTGGGTGTGGGCCGTGACCTGATGGCATTCGGGGCGCTCTCGTTCGACGTCACCCAATCGCGGGCCACGCTTGCGGAGCGCGACACACTCAGCGGCAAGTCCTACCGTGCCAGCTATTCCAAGCGCTTCGACGAGTACGACAGCCAGATCACCTTTGCCGGCTACCGGTTCTCCGAAGAGAACTACATGAGCATGAACGAATTCATCGAGACCCGGCGGAGCAGCCGGCCGTTGAACCAGAGCAAGGAGCTGTACACCGCCACAGTGAGCAAGCAATTTCGCGATTCGGCGCTCAGCGTGTACTTCAACTACAACCACCAGACTTACTGGAACAGCCAGGCGAGTGACCGCTATAGCCTGTCGTTGTCGCGCTATTTCGATGTCGGTGGCTTGAAGAACCTCAGCCTGTCGCTGACGGCTTACCAGAACAAAGGCAACGGCACCTCCGATGATGGTGCCTACCTGTCGGTCAACATCCCCTGGGACAGCACCGGTTCGTTCAGCTACAGCTCGTCGGTCAACCGCGGCGACACCGCCCATAGCCTGAGCTATTACGACCGTATCGATGCACGCAACCACTACATGCTCAGCGCGGGTAAGTCTTCCAGCGGGGAAATGGCCAGCGGTTTTCTGTCGCATGACGGGGATGCGGCTCAGCTAGTGGCCAGCGCCAGCTACCAGGCCGGTGAGTACAGCTCGGCCGGGCTGTCCCTGCAAGGCGGCGCCACGCTGACCGGCGAAGGTGCGGCCCTGCATCGCAGCAACATCATGGGCGGCACGCGGCTGCTGGTCGATACCCAGGGGGTTGCCGACGTACCGGTGCGCGGCAACGGCGGCATAACCCGCACCAACCGTTTCGGCAAGGCGGTGGTGACCGACGTCAACAGCTACTACCGCAATCAGGCCAGCATCGTGCTGGACGACTTGGCCGACGATGTCGAAGCCACCCAGTCGATTACCCAGGCAACCCTGACCGAAGGCGCAATTGGCTACCGCCGTTTCGATGTCATCGCCGGCCACAAGGCCATGGTCATGATTCGCATGGCCAATCACCGCGCGCCGCCCTTTGGCGCCAGCGCACGCAACAGCCGCGGCCAGGAGACCGGCATTGTTGGCGAAGAAGGATCGACTTACCTGAGCGGCATGAAGCCGGGCGAAACCATGTCGCTGCATTGGGACGGCAGCGCACGCTGCCATTTCACCCTGCCCGACCCGGTGGTATCGCCTGAACGGCAACTGGAGCTGCTATGCCAGCCCGTCAGCGACGCGGACGACTCTGCCGCTTAATCTATCTGCAATAGGTACATCTATGAACACCTGCTTGAAACGCAACACCCTGACCCTGCTCGCGCTGTTGGGCACCTGCGCGGCGCAAACCAGCCTGGCGGCAGTGTCGCTGGACCGTACACGCGTCATTTTTACCGGCGGCGAAAAATCGGTCAGCCTCAGCGTCAGCAACCAGAACACCCAATTGCCCTACCTGGCACAGGCGTGGATCGAGAACGAACAGGCCGAGAAAATCACCAGCCCTCTGGTGGTGGTGCCCCCGATCCAGCGCCTGGAAGCCGGGGGTAACAGCCAGGTAAAAATCCAAGGCCTGCCTGAACTGGGCCTGCTACCCCAGGACCGCGAATCGTTGTTCTACTTCAACCTGCGCGAGATTCCGCCACGCAGCGACCAGCCCAACACATTGCAAATTGCCCTGCAAACGCGGGTGAAGCTGTTCTATCGACCGGCGGCGATCGCCCCAAGGGCCGGTGTCAACGAAGCCCCCTGGCAGGAAAAACTGATCCTGACCCGCCAGAACGGCCGCTATCAGGTGAACAACCCGACGCCCTACTACGTCACCCTGATCGATGCCACACCCAACCTCAAGGCAGCCAGCGCGATCGACTTCAAACCCCTGATGATCGCCCCCAGGGGCCAGCTCGACCTGGGCGTAAGCAGCAAGGCGCTGGGCGACAAGCCAGTGCTGACTTACGTCAACGACTTTGGCGGCCGCCCGCAACTGCAGTTCAGCTGCGCAGCAGACACCTGTAGCGCCAGCCCCGTAGCCAGCAAACGCTGACACCCGACGACCTATTCCAGTGAGGGCAAATCATGAAGCCTGGACTCCCTATCTGTCTTGCTGCCTGGCTCTGTACGGCCAGTGTCTTGACTCATGCCGCCGGCAACCTTGCGCAGACGGCCGAGTTCCAGGTCACCGGTACCTTGCTAGAAAGCGCCTGCTACCTGGACCCCAGCTCGGCCTATCAGACCTTGTCTGTGGGTGATTTGAGCACTGCCCACCTGTTGCGCATTGGCGATCAGGGTGCGCCTGTGGCCCTGCATCTCAAACTGCAAGGCTGTGTACGCGTCAACGGCGGCCGCCAGGATGAGCTGCAAGGCACTCTGGTCTGGAGCGCCATCGAACCGGTGGCCGCGCTGGCCTTCAACGCCGTCGCCGATGCCGATACGCCCGCACTGATCAGGGTGATCGGCGCCGAAGGCTTTGGCCTGCGCCTGCTCGATGTCCAGGGCAACGATGTACGCCTGGGCCGCACCGCGCCGGCGTGGTTCGTCTCACCGGGTGACAACCAACTGACGTACTACCTTCGCCCTGAGCGCACAGCGGCCCCTTTGCGCCCTGGCGCCTTCCGCGCCAGCCTCAATGTGAACCTGGCGTATGACTGAGGGCCCAGCAATGACCGTCGCACGTACTGTATTGCTGGCCATGCTGTTGGGCTGTGCACCCATAAGCCACGCTGAAGAGCAGATGGTGGTAACGATCGAGGGCGTCGTCTATGCGGCGATCCCGTGCGTGATCAATAAAAACGCGCCCATCACTGGCCCCTTTGGCGATGTGCAGACCGCCGGCATCGATGGCACGTACAAGACCATCACCCTGGACTACTCGCTCGACTGCAGCCGCTCGGCAACCAATGAGTTACGTATTCAGGTACGCGGCACCCCGGCTTTCGATCCTGAACTGTTGGTGGTACGCGGTTACGACAACCTCGGCATCGCCCTGAAAAAAGACGGTGCGCCGCTTGCGCTCAACACCTGGGCTGACTTCGACACCCGCAAACAGCCGGTGCTGCAAGCCGTTCTGGTCAAGCGCGAAAACAGTGAGGTTCAAGCGGGCAAATTGAATGCCAGCGCAACCCTGGTGGTGGATTATCGATGAACACCTTGCACCGCACCTTGGCACTACTGTCGATTGCCACCCTGCCCCTACTGTGTGTTGGCGCAGACAACCTGCAGTTCACCGGCAACCTGCTGGCGCCGCCCGGTTGCACCGTCAGCGACAAGGGCGGACGTATCGACGTGCGCTTCGAGCGCAATATTGCCGTCAACCGCATCGATGGCGAACGCTACCGCCAGGCGATTCCCTATCAGATCGATTGCCCGGGGGCAGCCGCTGCCGGTATCACGTGGCACATGCGCCTGACCCTCAAAGGGGATGACGCCCATTTCGAACCTGCCGCGCTTAAAACCTCGGTAACCGACCTGGGCATCAAGGTTCTGCTCGGCGGCACGGCACTGATTCCCAACCAGCCCCGAGATATCGATGTGAATGCATCGACGCCACCCATGCTGGAGGCCGTGCCGGTGAAGCTTACCGGTGCGGCGTTACCCAGCACCGACTTTACCGCGTCGGCGCTATTGATGGCCGAACTCTACTAGGAGGTTCCATGGGCAAATGGGCCATTACCCTGACCGCCTGGGTCACCGCCAGCCTGTGGTTGCCGGCGGTACAGGCAGCAGAAGACAACCTGTACTTCTCCGGCACGCTGGTGAATGAGCCGTGCGTGCTGGATGAAAGGGATGAATTAATCAAACTGGACTTCCAGAGTGTGGTCGACAAAGACCTCTACCTCAACGGCAGGACCAAGGGCCGCCCCATAGAAGTGCGCTTGAAAAACTGCGACCTAGACGTTGGCAAACGCATGGTCAGCATCGCCTTCAGCGGTAACGAAAGCAGCGATCCACCAGGGCTGCTGGTGCTGCAAAGCACCACTGTGAAAGGCCTGATGGTAGGGATGGAAACCCGGACCGGAAAGCTACTGCCCTTGAACAAGACACACCCCATGGGTGAACTGACCAGTGGCAACAACGTGCTCAACCTCAATGCCTACTTGCAGGGCGAGCCCGACGTGTTAGCCAACCGCACCCTCGGAGAAGGCGAATTCGAAGCCTCCCTCACCTTTGCCTTGAGTTACGAGTGATCACCATGAATAAGCCTTACGCAACGGCGCTGCGTAGCGCCCTGGCAGCGGTGCTGTTAGGCGGTGCAGCGGCCCAGGCATACGCCATCACAATTACCACAACGGAAAGTCAATATGAGCCGGGGGGCGTACGCTATCACTTCATAGTAAGCGGCTGGGACTCGGCTGGGACAGGGAGGCCCAACCCGTGCCAAACGGACGACCCGCGTCTACACCTATGCAACATCTATCTGAACGCACACCAACGTGCTGGGACTTACAGCGCGGTTGGCACATATGCCAAGTGGCAGGTAGCCGTTCATCGTGGCAGTTCGTCGATGAGCGAACTGCTATGGGATCTACAAGCACAAGGTTTCCGAATACCGCTCACTGGCTCGGTTCTGGTCAGTACCAACTATGCCAACAATGAGCTGTGCATCGGTTTCAGCCACGCGAAAATCGGCACCGACTTGGGTGGCGCACTAAGTACTTTCGGCCCATGCACCCGTGTTGTCGCGCCGGTGTTGATGTGCGAAATCAAGGGTGATAACAACATCAACCACAAACACTTGCCCGACAATGCCCTGGACGGCGCGACAGCTTCAACCCAGCTCAGTGTGCTCTGCCGGGGGCCGGCGAGCGTGACCGTCACGGCATCCAGAACGGATTCTTACGGGGTACGACTGAGGGACGACAACAGCTTGTACTCGAGGATTACGGTCAATGGCAAAGACGCCACGGCGGGTATCAACGTGGCCGTTACAAATGGCCTGGCCAGCCCACTGAACATTGAATCGACCCTGGTCACCCGCGGGACCGTGACGCCAGGTGCGTTCTCCGGCTCAACGGTGATTACCATTTCACCGCCCTAGGCGCTGTATGAAACACCGCCCAACGCCATTGCCCAGCCTCAAAGGCTGAGCACTACTGCGCCCTTGGAACAATGCCTTTGAAAACGCCCCCTAGATCTGCCCTAGCCAATACCCTACATCCACCTCATCCATCTGCTCTGCCCGCAAGAACCGCTCGCCGTATTCCCGATACACGCCACTGCTCAGGAACAAGCGCAGCAGTTCACCATCCACATGGTTGTCCCGCGCCATGAACACCAGAATCTTCACCGATTCGGACAGGGTCTTCGGCGCCTTGTACGGCCGATCCGCCGCCGTCAGTGCCTCGAAGATATCGGCGATCGCCATCACCCGCTCAGCGATGCCCAGGTCTGCCTTGCCCAACCGTCGCGGATACCCGCTGCCGTCCATTTTTTCATGATGATTGCCGGCGATATCGGGCACACGCCGCATCTGACGCGGAAACGGCAGCGAACTGAGCATGATGATGGTCTGCACGATGTGTTCGTTGATCTTGAAGCGCTCCTCGTCGTTCAGCGTGCCGCGGCGAATCGACAGGTTGTACAACTCGCCATGGTCGCTGGCATTGGCCGGCAGGCGCATGTCGAAACCCCAGACATTGCGCGGGTCGCCTTTGGCCACCGGTGGTTTGCGCGGCCCCCAGGGCACCCGGTGTTCGCTGCGGTCGGCTAGTAGCGGTTCGTCCACCGGCAGTTGCACAGGCGGCGCACCGGCAAAGCGCGCCGCTTCGTCGCGGGAGATGCCCAGGCGGTTGTCGAAATGGCGCTGCCAGCGCCGCTCGCCGATGCGGCGCAAACGCTCGACGTCTTCGTCCTGCATGCACTCGCCGCCAATATTAGCCTTGGCGACGAAGGCGAACGCCTCCTGCAGTTCGACCTTGTTCTGCTCAAGCGTACGTTGCAGCACCTGCCGATCCGCGCCGCTGGCCACGCCTTGCCAGTACACCAGCTCGGCGTCGCGCCAGAGCACCTCGAAGCGCATGCGCACCTCATGAATGCGGTTGTACAGGGTCTCCAGCTTGGTGGCCTTATCCACCACATATTCGGGGCTGGTGACCTTGCCGCAATCATGCAACCAGGCCGCTACCCGAAACTCATAACGCTCGGCCTCGCTCATGGTGAAACCGGCGTAGGGGCCGCTGTCGGCCGCCACGGCCTTGTCCAACAGCATCTGCGCCAGTTGCGGCACGCGTTCGCAGTGGCCTCCGGTGTAGGCACTCTTGGCATCGATGGCATCGGCCAGCAGCTTGATCATGGCATCGAGCAGGCGCTGCTGGTCCTCGACCAGCTGGCGGGTCTCGATTGCCACGGCAGCAGCGCCGGACAGTTCCTCGACAAAGCGTCGGAACGGTTCGCCCATTCCATCAAGCGCCTGCTCACTCGCCAGCTGCAGCACCAGGATGCCGAGCAACGCATGACTACGATCATTGAGCACCACCGCGTGACCGCGGCCCTGTAGTGCCAGGGCCTGTGTCACGGCGTTCGCCAGCTTATCAGGGGCGTGCTCGCCAATCGGCAACGCCTCTGGGTAGCCCTCGCCTCGGCAGGCGGCGGCCAGGCGCAGCTCGTCGCGCTCGGCATCGAACAGGTACACCGCGCCAGCACTGGCCCCGGCGGCGTCCACCAGAGGGGTGAGCACCCCGTCGAGCATGTGTTCCAACTGGCTTTCACGGCTGAGCGTCAGGGTGATCGCCTGGAAATTGCGGATAGTCCCGGACATGCGACCAAGCACCCGGCTCAACTCCCGCACCTCGGTCACCTGCGACTCAACCCCCACCTCACGGCTGAAATCGAAGCTGGCCAGGCCACGCACCTGATCGGCCAGAAGGCGCAGCGGGCGGCCGATTCGCCGGCCCAGCAAGCCACCGAGCGGCAGCAACACCCCCATCAGCACAGCGGCCCAGAGCAACTGCTCGACCAGCACCTTGCGTGCGTCGGCCAGCAGTTCGTGGGCCGGCACGGCAATCAGCACCTGCAAGTCTTGCCCGGCCAGGGTCGTCAGTTGCTCGAGCATGCCGTACCAGGTTTCACCGTCCACCTGGAACGCTTCAGGCTGGCTGCCCTGGGGCAAGCGCGCGTAGAGCTGTGCCAGGCTCGGGATGCCCAGCTCGGTGATACGGGACAAGCGCACGGCCTCCCCTTCATGCACGATGACCCGCGCCAGGTCCGGGTACGCCACCACACTGCCCTTCCCGTCTACCACGGCGATCTCGGTGCCTGCGGTCATGCGCATGTCGCGGGTTTCGCTGGCCAGGTCGTCGACCGATACGTCCATGCCGACCACCGAGCCGCCGTCGACGCTGCGCTGAGCCATGGTCATGCCGATCTCGCGGGTGGTGAAGAACACGTAGGGGTGGGTAAAGACAGTGGTGGATTGCCCGGATGCTTCGACGAACCAGGGGCGTACGCGGGGATCATAGCGGTAATTCGGCTTGGCCTCGGACTTGAGTAGCGTCAGCGCCGGGTCGTAGAACCGCCACTCCCCCAGCAGCGTTCCACCGTCGCCCTTGCTGACGCTCTGCACCAGAAACGCGGTTCCTGCCGGTGCGGCGTAACGCTGGAGCAGTTGCGGGTCCTTGAGCCTGCGCACCAGCAAGAACTCGCCATTGGGGTAGCCCATATAAGCGGCGCTCAGCATCTTGTTGGCGTTGAGGCTTTCGACCAGCTGCGGTAGCCGCTCCAGGCGCTGCGCGAGGGTGCTGGCCGTCGGGTTGAAGGCCAGCAGGCGGATGCTGCTCTGCACGGGGTCGACCAAGCGCCGGGCGCGTTCATCGATGGTCTTGCCGAACTGCCGAGCGGTGTCACCGGCGGCGGCGACCAGTGTCTGCTGGATTCCGCGATAGCCCTGCCAGGCAAGGCCCGCGCCCAACAGCGACATGCCCAGCACAATGGCCAACGCCACCAGCCATTGCAAGGAATAGCCGCGCCCTGCATTGCTCATGCCTGCGGCCCTCTGCCGCCCGAAGGCCCTGTAGCAATAAGCACAAGCCATAGGCCGCCTGGCTTCAGAGCAGCACGAGCGATCAACATGCAGCCCATCCCGGGTACTCCATGTGTGGCGATGCGAACAGTGTAATCAGCCAGGACGAAGATGCAGGCTGCAGAAGGAAAATGCGTGATTCACGGTTCGAGCATAGACCGTACCCGGCCGGGTAGCACCCTGGCCCCTGTCTGACGTTATAGGTAGAAAACGGGGCATGGAGCACATTTGTACTCCTATGGATATCGCCTCACGCGCGTTAAGGGTCACTCAGCGAGCTCAACGAATATGACAAAGCGCGCCGAAGCGCGCTTCGCTGCAAGTTACGGCACGATTCGCACCGACTTCTTGTGTGTAAAGGTCAGGTAGCTGTAGTGCCCGTGATAGTCCCCCATCCCCGACGCACCGATACCGCCAAACGGCAGATAGGGCGAAAAGGCATGCAGCATGACCCCGTTCACCTGTGCGTCTCCCGATTGGATTCGGTCGATGACCCCCTTGGCCTGAACAACGTCCTTACTGAAAACGTAGACCGCCAGGGGCTTGGGATGGTGTTTGTTTATCAGGTCGACAGCCCCGTTGATGTCATCGAACTCCAGCACTGGCAGGATCGGCCCGAACAGTTCTTCGGCCATCAGCGGATCATCCCATTTCACGCTATCCACCACGGTCGCGCTAAACACGCGCTTGTCCACCTCGGCTTGGGCCCCGACCAATACCGTGCCGCATGTTTCCGCCACCAAGGCGACCAAGCGCTCCACTTGGCGAGCCGTCACGATCTTGCCCGTGGAATTGACGTGGGGAAGCTCACTTTTCACCCGCGCCACCAACCGCTGCAACAGTGCTTCTTTGACGCTTCGGTGGACGTAAAGGTAATCAGGCGCGATGCACGTTTGGCCGCTGTTGATGAATTTGCCGAACATCAACTGATCCACAGTTTGGTCGAGATCGGCATCAGGCAGAACAATCAACGGGCACTTGCCACCGAGTTCAAGGACAACCGGCGTAAGGTGCTCC
This sequence comes from Pseudomonas sp. 5.2, assembly GCF_059025405.1. Taxonomy (NCBI): domain Bacteria; kingdom Pseudomonadati; phylum Pseudomonadota; class Gammaproteobacteria; order Pseudomonadales; family Pseudomonadaceae; genus Pseudomonas; species Pseudomonas sp. 5.2. The sequence goes on along the minus strand of NZ_JBYBHH010000006.1, from coordinate 62,363 downwards.
GCCGCCGCCTTCATGACGACCTTGCCGACAGTGGGGCTGCCGGTGAAGAAGATGAAGTCGAAGGGCAGGCTCAGCAGGTGGCTGTTTTCGACGCGGCCACCCTGCACCACCGTGACGTACTCAGGTGCAAACGCCTCTGAAATGATTTTTTCGATGACAATCGAGGTGGCGGGTGTGGTTTCGGACGGTTTAATCATGCAGGTGTTGCCACCCACGATCGCGCCGATCAGCGGGGTCAGCGTCAGGTTAACCGGGTAGTTGAACGGGCCTATGATGTAAGTGACACCATAGGGTTCCTGAACGATGTAGCACTCGGAGGGCGCGATGATGTCTGGCGTAGGTACCCGCTCGGGGACGGCCCAGGCATCGAGGTTAGCCAGCGCAAAATCGATTTCGTGCAACACCTCTCCGATTTCCGCCAGGTCAACGACCTCCCGGGTCTTCCCCAAGTCTTCAGCAAGTGCCGTATAGAGCGCTTCTGTGTTGTTGATTACAGCGCCGCGCAGCTTTTCGAGCGCTTGCTTGCGCACGCCGATATCAGCCGTGGCCCGTGTGGCGAAAAAAGCCTTCTGAGCCGCAAACAGCGCGTCGATCACCGGTGGAGATGGATAATTCATAGGCAGAATCACTCTCGATAGGGGGTTACAGGTTCAACAATGCTTTCAATGAGTAACGCGATACTCAGCAAGCGCGCGTCAGTACCCGGCAGCCCATCGATCTCGATCCCTACAGGCAGGCCCTCTTTCTCGGAGAGGCCGATGGGCAGACTGATACCGGGCATGCCGGCATTGCTGGCGGGGTCGGCGTTTCTGATCATGCGTGCGAACGCGTCGAAGCGAGCCGCATCCGGTTCACTCTTGATGGCCAAATCTGGCGTTGTGGGGTGGATAAGCGCATCTAGCTGATGCGCTTTGAACAGGGTGTCGAAACGCCCGATGAGCGTGGGCCGGCTGTGCTTGATGGCGGCCGTATAAGCGCCCTCAAGGTCCACGGGCTGACCGTTCACATTACCCAGCTGACCAGGCACGATGTGCTGTTCGAAGATGCTTCGAACATCCGGGCTGCTAATCGCAGCGACCAGCCCGTCGAACGACACACCGGTCTCGTTCACCGACAGGTAATCGGTCAGTGCAGGCCTGCATTCGTGCAGCGCCAAGGGCATGCTGACAGCACTGTTCAACGCAAAGATCTCAGGGTCTGACAGCCGCACAAGCTGAACACCGCTCTGCTCCAGCTTGTTCAACGCGGCGAGGGCGAGCGCCTGCACAGGCTCACTAAGATCCGTCCAGAACTCTTTGAGCACACCCAGCCGTATGGACGAGGCTGCAGGTGCAGCGATGGGCTGCGCCCCCGTGATGATCGTATCCAGAGTGATGACATCTTCAACGGAGCGCGCCATGGGGCCGGGGGTGTCTCGCGTCGGTGAAACAGGTGTGACACCCTCTGTTGAATAGCGCCCCACGGTAGGCCGGAACCCCACGCAACCATTCAGCGCGCTGGGTTGCCTGACAGACCCTCCCGTATCGGTACCCAGCGCAGCAGGCACCAGGCGAGCGCCGACAGCGCTACCGCTGCCAGAAGAGGAGCCCCCGGCGATGCGTGTGGGGTCAAACGCGTTGCGCACACCCACGACCCCTGGGCTGTGGAACGCGGTGTTGTAGCCTGATGTGCCGAAAGCCAACTCATGCATGTTGGTCTTTCCAACCACAATGGCGCCTGCCTTGAGCAAGGCATCGACAATGTCGGCGTTGCGCGTGGGGTAATAATTGGCCAGCGCGGGTGTTCCGGCCGTGTTGGCAAAGCCGATCACGTGAATGCTGTCTTTCACGGCAATCGGCAGGCCGCCCAGCGGAAGCGGCACTCCACCCTCCCCCAGATATCGGTCATACGCATCCGCCTGATCCAGCGCGGCAGCGGGGTCGACGCTGATGAAAGCGTTTAGCTGAGGGTAATCGGCGATCCGAGCAAGAAACGCCTCAACCAGCTTGCGACTGCTGACCTTACCCTCTCGAATACGTGCCAACGCCTCGGTGAGTGTCAGCTCCCACAATGCCTTTTGAGGCATACCAGACTCACTGACCTGCTCCACGGTGTTGCCTTCATGCTGATCCATTTCTTGTTCTCTTGGCCGCGCTGACGATGCTGTCGCCAGACACGTTAATGTGGCCCTGCGACAAAGGGTCTCCTCAAATTTGAGGATTGCCAGCACGGGTTCACACACAGCGGGCCAACTGCGTCCGGTTCCGACAGTCAAGCTTGGCCATCGCGTTCTTGAGATGAGTACGCACCGTGGTAAAGCTGATGCCGAGTGCTCGGGCGACCTCTTTATCACTGGCGCCTCCGGCCACCAGCCTGACTACCTCAGCCTCTCTGAGCGACAAGGCCTGACGCTGTTTGGGTACGGTGCGAAATGCGTTGAGAAAGTACGGCTCAAGGGTCAGAAGCAGTTGCTCCTCTCGCTCACTGAATGGCACTCGCCCTCGCCCCCTCCAAATCCTCAAATCGGCCACGTCCTGGTTGCCATCGAAGAAAAACACATTAAGACCGTGCTCCATGTCCGCCGGCCGAAGGAAGTCGTTGTAGAACTCGCTGGCTACAAGCGTGGCACGTGGCACGTGGCAATCGACGCGGGCAGCCTGCCTTACCTTGCGCATCACCGGGGTCACCACATCCACGCGATGGAAGTGCTGCTCATACGCCTGCAGGTGGTGCCCATCGATGTTGAAAGCAACGGGCTGGGTGGAGCGATGCTCGTGCTGATCCCATACGAACGATGCCACATGCTCCGCCTCCAGAAGCGCCGCCACTGCCTGAAGCGACCTTGCCCGGATGTCGGGCCGCCCCTGTGACTCAGCCAGTAGCCAAACGAGTTCGGCAACGCGATCTACGTTAATGCCTCGCAGCAAGGTCGCCATGCAAACCTCCCTAAACGCTGCGCAGCGGCTCAAGACCACACTCACAGCAATATAATCCGTCTCTATAGATAAATGTTTAATCTATCTATTTGATCTATTTATGCCTCGATTCTATCGTGGCTCTCATCATTTGGTAAGAGACAATCATCATGGCTTCGGTACATAGCACCACGTATGAGCTTCTGCGCCGCCAGGGCATCGACACCGTCTTCGGCAACCCTGGTTCGAATGAATTGCCGTTTCTGAAAGATTTCCCGGAAGACTTTCGATACATCCTGGCGCTTCAGGAAGCCTGCGTGGTGGGGATTGCCGATGGTTACGCGCAGGCAACGCGAAAGCCTGCGTTCATCAACCTGCACTCAGCTGCCGGCACCGGCAACGCCATGGGCGCACTCAGCAATGCCTGGAACTCGCACTCTCCCCTTATCGTGACGGCGGGCCAGCAAACGCGCGCCATGATCGGCGTCGAAGCGCTTCTGACCAACGTCGATGCCCCCAACCTGCCGCGTCCGCTGGTCAAATGGAGCTACGAGCCCGCGAGCGCTGCAGAAGTACCGCATGCGATGAGCCGGGCCATCCACATGGCGAGCATGGCGCCTCGCGGCCCTGTCTACCTGTCTGTGCCATACGATGACTGGGACAAGGACGCTGACCCTCAGTCCCATCACCTGTTCGATCGCAGCGTCAGCTCGGCAGTCAGGCTCAATGACCAGGACCTTGAAGCACTGGTGGAAGTCCTCGATAGCGCGTCCAACCCCGCGATCGTCCTGGGCCCAGATGTCGATGCAGCGAATGCGAATGCGCACTGCGTGACACTGGCCGAACGCCTCAAAGCCCCCGTATGGGTGGCGCCGTCCGCCCCGCGCTGCCCCTTCCCGACTCGACACCCGTGTTTCCGGGGGCTCATGCCTGCCGGGATCGCAGCGATTTCTCAACTGCTGGAAGGCCATGACGTGGTGTTGGTGCTTGGCGCTCCGGTATTCCGCTACCACCAATTCGACCCAGGGCAATACCTCAAACCTGGCACCCGGTTGATTTCTGTGACCTGTGACCCGCTTGAAGCCGCGCGTGCACCGATGGGTGATGCAATCGTTGCCGACATCGGCGCAATGGCCTCTGCGCTCGCCATTCTCGTGAGTGACAGCGACCGCCCAATGCCATGCGCCAATCCTGAACCTGAGAAGCTCAGCCAGGACGCGGGGCGACTCCGCCCTGAAACCGTGTTCGACACGCTTAATGAGATGGCCCCGGTAGATGCGATTTACCTGAACGAGTCCACCTCGACCACCGCTCAGATGTGGCAGCGCTTGAACATGCGTCACCCCGGCAGCTACTACTTTTGCGCCGCGGGCGGGCTGGGTTTCGCCCTTCCAGCAGCAATCGGTGTTCAGTTGGCTGAGCCGGATCGGCAAGTCATTGCCGTCATTGGCGATGGTTCGGCCAACTACAGCATCAGTGCGTTGTGGACTGCCGCTCAGTACAACATTCCAGCCATCTTCGTGATCATGAACAACGGCACCTACGGTGCCCTGCGGTGGTTTGCCGGCGTACTCGAAGCTGAGCATGTCCCTGGCTTGGACGTTCCGAATATCGACTTTGGCGCACTCGCGAAGGGTTACGGCGTGCACGCGTTGAAGGCCGAAAACCTGGGGCAGCTCACGGGCGCCTTGCAGGAAGCGCTGGCCGCCAAAGGGCCGGTACTGATCGAAGTCAGCACCGTCAGCCCTGTGCAGTGAGGGTCGGACGATGAGTCAGCAAAACCTGTTCAGCGTCGAGGACTATCGAAAACTGGCGCAAAAACGCTTGCCCAAAATGGTGTACGACTATCTTGAAGGCGGAGCGGAAGACGAATACGGCGTTAAACACAACCGCGACGTCTTCCAGCAATGGCGCTTCAAGCCCAAGCGCTTGGTGGACGTAAGCCAACGTAATCTCCAGGCGCAGGTGCTGGGCAAGCGCCAATCGATGCCGTTGTTGATCGGGCCTACCGGCTTGAACGGCGCGCTATGGCCACAGGGTGACCTCGCCCTGGCCAGAGCGGCAACACACGCTGGGATCCCTTTCGTGCTGTCGACGGCGTCCAACCTCTCGATCGAGGACCTCGCCCGTCATTGTGATGGAGAGCTGTGGTTTCAGCTCTACGTGATCCACAGAGAGATTGCTCAGGCAATGGTGCTCAAGGCCCTGCACGCTGGCTACACGACGCTGGTACTGACCACGGACGTTGCGGTCAACGGCTACCGGGAGCGCGACCTGCATAACCGTTTCAAAATGCCCATGCGCTACACCCCCAAGGTCATGCTCGAGGGTTGCCTGCATCCACGCTGGTCATTCGATCTGTTACGACACGGCATGCCGCAGCTTGCGAATTTTGCTAGCAGCCAGGCCTCCAGCCTGGAGATGCAAGCTGCCCTGATGAGTCGGCAGATGGATGCCAGTTTCGACTGGCGAGCATTGAAATGGCTGCGGGACCTGTGGCCACACAAACTGCTCGTCAAAGGCCTGCTCAGCGCCGAAGACGCAGATCGCTGCATCGCGCACGGTGCCGATGGCGTGATTCTCTCCAACCACGGGGGTCGCCAATTGGACTGCGCGATTTCGCCGATGGAGGTGCTCGCCGACTCGGTAGCGAAGATCGGCAAACCGGTGCTTATCGACAGCGGCTTCCGCCGAGGCTCAGACATCGTGAAGGCCCTCGCCCTCGGCGCCGAAGCGGTACTCCTTGGCCGCGCAACGCTCTATGGGCTGGCCGCCCGCGGAGAGACCGGTGTTAAAGAGGTGTTAGCCCTCATCAAAACGGATATCGATCGCACCCTCGCTCAGATCGGATGCCCCGATGTCGCCTCGCTGTCTCAGGCGTATCTCCTCAACGACGGGGGCGTCGAGGCCTCCTCGATCAATCGAACCCTTGGTAAAGGAACTCTCGCATGAGCGAAATATTGATTACCCAGTTGCGCACGCGGGCAGTCAACGTCCCACTCGCCTATCCAGTGCACACGGCGGTCGGCACTGTCGGAACCGCGCCCCTGGTACTCATCGACCTCAGCACCGATGCCGGTGTGGTGGGCCACGCCTACCTTTTCGCTTACACACCGGTGGCCTTGAAATCCCTCAAGCAGCTTCTGGATGACATGGCCCAACTGATCGTCAACCAGCCCCTGGCGCCCGTCAGCCTTGAAGCGATGCTGGCCAAACGTTTCTGCCTTGCAGGCTATACCGGCTTGATCCGCATGGCGGCGGCGGGCATCGACATGGCCGCCTGGGATGCATTGGGCAAAGTCCATGAAATGCCTTTGGTGCAATTGCTCGGTGCCAGCGCACGCCCGATCCAGAGCTATGACAGCCACAGCCTGGATGGTGTGAAGCTCGCCACTGAAAGGGCTGTGACTGCAGCAGAAGCGGGCTTCCGTGCCGTGAAGACCAAAATCGGTTACGCCACCCTCGAGGGTGACTTGGCAGTGGTGCGCAGTATTCGCGAAGCCGTCGGCGATGGTTTCGGCATCATGGTGGACTACAACCAGAGCCTGGATGTGCCGGCGGCGATCAAGCGCAGCCAAGCGTTGCAAGCCGAGGGCGTCGCCTGGATCGAGGAGCCGACGCTGCAGCATGATTATGCCGGGCACCAGCGCATCCAGAGCCTTCTGGATGTACCCGTGCAAATGGGCGAGAACTGGCTTGGCCCAGAGGAAATGTTCAAAGCCTTGTCTGCGGGTGCGTGCCGGCTGGCCATGCCTGATGTGATGAAGATCGGCGGCGTAACCGGTTGGCTGCGCGCCAGCGCGCTGGCGCAACAGTTCAGCATCCCCATGTCCAGCCACCTGTTCCAGGAAATCAGTGCACACCTGCTGGCGGCGACACCGACGGCGCACTGGTTGGAGCGTCTGGATCTCGCCGGCAGCGTCATCGAGCCTACCCTCACCTTTGCAAACGGTAATGCCGTCATCCCGGATCTACCGGGTACCGGCATCATCTGGCGTGAGCAACAGATTGCCCAATATCTGGTGTGAGCTGAACGTGCATCGGGCTCGCACAGGCGAGCCCTTTACCGGTTACCAGAATGTCCAGGTGTAGCTGGTGATCAGACGGTTCTCATCAAAGTCCGCGCCGTAGCGCGTTTTGACCTTGATGTTACGGCCTTCGAATGCAAGGCCGCTCAGTGGCCCACTCTGAATGACATAGGACATGACAACGTTGGTCTCGCTTTCGACGTTATCCGACAGCCCAGGCCCCCGGTCGATTTGCGTACCGCGCAAGTAACGCGTCATGAGTTTCAACCCCGGCATGCCCATGGCCGCAAAGTTGTAGTCGTAGCGTGCTTGCCAGGAGCGCTCCTGCGCCTTGTAGAACGCGATCGTCGACCAGTTCACCAGGAACGGCTGAGGCGCATAGCCGTTGAGCAACGGGAAGGCGTCATCACCACTCATACGCTGGTAGGCTGCAGTAAAGGTGTGGCCGCCCTTGTTCAGCGCCGTCATGAAACCGATAGACCGGTTATCCAAGTCCCCTGAGCGCTTCGCACCCTCATCCTGCGTGTTGTAGTAGCGAATATCAGACTTCAGCGTATAGCCACCACCCATCGCCCAGGTGTACGCGGCAGCCGCATAATGCTGCTGATAAATATCCTCGAGTTGTGCAAAGTAGTAGGTGGTATTGAAGGCGGGGGTGAAATCGTAGCGCGCACCCGCGAAGTTCAACCCATCACTGCTCTGTGCGGGCGTATCACCAAACAAGTAGATATCTTCGCGATCAGACGACTCGCGGGTCGCCGTCTTCCAGAAACGCCCCGCGTTGAGGGTGAGCTTCGCCCACTCCTTGGACTCGACGGTCGCACCTTCATAGGTGGTGATGAGCTGGCGGGAGTCGTCGTAATACGCCACTGGCAACATCGGGCGATGTTCCCCGATACGTACCTGCGTGTTCGAGAACTTCATCTTTGCAGCCAGGCTTGCACGGCCGTAGTCCTGCACCGGTCGCCCCTTGCTGTCATCGTAAGGGAGTACGGTGTCTGGCCCGCGCCCGCCACCGCCATCGAGCCTGAACGCATACTGGCCATAGGCGTCCAGCCCAAACTGTACAGGGCCCTCTGTATAACCGGACTTGAATTGCACGTCGAAGCCCTGGCTCCAACTACCCACTCTGGACTTGGGGGCATCGGTTTGTTTGAAATCCCGGTCGTAATAAAAATTACGAAGCCCCAAAGTGAGATGGCTGTCCTTTAACACATCCGCATGACCCGGCACTGCAAACACTGACGCCAAGCCCGTCATAGCCCAGCCTATCCGACCAATCTGCTTCATTTAACCCACTCCGAATTATTATTGTGTGTGCATTTCTTCAGGGCGCAGTCACCCAGGCCGTCAATGCAGCGCTGGGCAAGTTGTTGAATAAAAAGGCGCGACGGTAACGTCGCGCCAAAACCCGTTGGCAGGCGAGCTTTAAACCAGAACGGGGTGAAACGGAGGTTTTAAGCGTTTTGTTTCAGTGGGGTGTCCACCGACACCCGGTTGGCGTGCCGTTGGGCGATCATCATCACGGCGATTACGGCCACTACACCGGGCAGCCCGAACAGCAGGAAGTTTTGCTCGAATGGCAGGCTCAAGCTGTAGAGGTAGCCCCCAAGAAGAGGCCCTGCCACCGCGCCGCAACGGCCCACGGCGGCGGCCATGCTCACCCCGGTCGAACGTGCATTGGCGGGGTAGATATCCGCTGCGAGGGTGTGCACGACAGACAAACATCCAACCGTCGCGCCACCGGCCACCAGCAGCAGCGCATACAACGTCATCGGCCCAGGGCGAATACCCAACAAGGAGATCGAGATCGCGGACACTGCAAAGAACAGCAGCAGCGTCGGCTTGCAGCCCCAGCGGTCAGCGACAAAGCCACTGGCGAGCTGCCCGATCAGCGCTCCAATGTTCATGATCAAAAGGAATGTAATGCTGGAACCCAGCGGATAACCGCCACTGTTCATCAGTTTCGGTAACCAGGTATTAAGCCCATAAACCATCAGCATGCACATGCCGAACGCGACCCACACCATCATCGTTGCGAAAGCACGAGCATCACTGAAAAGCGAGGCCATCGAGGTGCCTGCCGTGTTGGCGACCGACTCGACTTCATAGTGGATACCACTGCTGTGACGGTGGGCGGGGTTGATGCGCTGCAGAAGCAGCCCGACCTCTTCTTGACGGTTTTTGTGAACAAGGTAGGCAACCGATTCGGGCAGCGTCTTGTACAACAGTGGCAGGCAGAGCAAAGACAGCCCGGCAACGTAGAACGGGGAGTGCCAACCCATCATCGGAATCAAATAGATACCCGCCAGCGCCGACAGTAGGCCGCCCACTGCGAAGAAGCTGAGCATGAGGTTGATCAGGCGATTGCGGTACTGGGTGGGGGCCATTTCTTTCAAGATGGTCACCAGGTTGGGCACTACACCGCCCAGCCCTACCCCGGTCAGAAAACGGCAGATCGCAAAGGTGACGGCATCGACAGCAAAGGCGTTCACAAATGCCGCGACGCTGAAGAGCGCGACACAGAACAAGATGATGGGGCGCCGGCCTAAACGATCAGCAGTGGTGCCTAGCAGCACCGCGCCGACCATCATCCCGAGCATAGAGCTAGAGCCCAGCATCCCCGCTTGCGAAGGCGTCAGGTTCCATTCTGTCATCAGGTGAGGCAGCACAGAGCCGTAGATGACCAGGTCGTAGCCATCGAACAGCATGATAAAGGAGCACCAAAAAACCAGGAGAAAATGAAAGCGGCTTAGCTTTGCGGTATCGAGGATACCGACTGCACTGATGCGTTGCATGGCATGTACTCTTGTTGTTGTTTTCAGGGATCGAATCGGCAGATAAACCTCGACGCTTCGTCCAAGAGCCACGTTATGGAGTGTTGCCTGATAGATCAAATAGATATATTTTTGAAAACAAAATAAGCCACCTCTATTTGAATATGATCGATCTCAATCTCGTCAGGGTCTTTGTCACCATCTATGAAACGGGCAGCGTCAGCGGAGCGGCAGAACGCCTGCATGTCACGCAGCCGTCGGTGAGCTATGCGCTAGGGCGGCTCCGTGATCAATGGGGCGACCCTCTGTTCAAACGCACCCGGGATGGGATGCAACCCACCGTTCTAGCGTCTCAGCTCTATGGCTCGTTCAGGCCCTCGCTTGCGGACATCGAGCGCGCAGTAGCGCTCACGAAGAAATTCGAGCCCGACCAATCAACGCGACGATTCCGTTTGGCCCTGTCAGACCTGGGTGAGGTGTTTTTCCTTCCGCATGTGCTGCGTGGGTTGCAGGCCAAGGCACCGCTGGTGGAGCTGGAAGTCATCCAGATCGAGATCGAGCGGTTGGATGAGTGGCTTAAAACCGGAAAAATCGACGCTGCGGTGTGCAATCGAAGCTACCTGCCGGTTCAGGCGAAGTGCGAACTCATGTTTGAGGAGCGGTACGTTTGCATGGCCCGACTGGACCATCCGCGCGTGGGGGACACGCTGTCCATGGAGCAGTTTCTCGAGGAGCGGCATGTAGTGGTATCCGCGGGGACGGGTCACCATTTCGTGGAAGATCGCTTGAGGGAAGCAGGCGTCGAGCGCACTGTGAGCCTGCGGGTCCCGCATTTCAGCGTGCTGCCAGAAATCATTTCAACCAGTGACCTGTTGGTGACACTGCCCGAGCGGGTCGCGAAGATGTACATCGAGCGCAACAGGCTCAAGACCTTGGAACTGCCATTTACCGTTCCAAGGTTCGAAGTCAGCCTGCACTGGCATGAACACAGTGGTGATAGCACCGCGCAGCTTTGGTTCTGCCAATTCCTGAAAGATACGATTTCATGCCTGTGAAGGTGAGCGCTGCTCCAAAATCTTCAACCCCTGTCGCGTCACGGGCATCCCAGCACCCTGTAAATCTGCGAAACCACCTGCATCGTCGCCTCTTCCACCGTCCCTTCATTCCGGCACAACACCCACCCCTGCTCCGCCACCACCCGCTCGAATGCCTCGGTACTGGCCACCTGTTCCCCCAGGTTGAACATCACCGTGCTCCCCAACCCACGCGAGCGCGCCGCAGCCCTCGCCCATGAAACCTCAGGGTCGGTGACCACGCCGACATGCAGGTCTGGCACGCGCACGTTTCGCTCGATGTTCAACCGCAGAATCTCCGCAAACGGCACTGTCCGCCGAAACGCGGCATCGGAGGGGTACCAGCGATCGATCAGGATGATGCTGCCAGGCGGCTGCTTGGGCAGCACATGCTGTGAGATCCAGCTTCGGCTATCGGCCAAGCGCTCACAAACCCCCAACTCCAGTTCCCGGCAGGGGTTTCTGGCGAGTTGGTTGACCAAGACCATGGTTTCACCCCTGTTGGGGTCGTTATTGCGCTCGCAAAGCCGGATTACCTTGTTGTTGCCTGCCCTCAGCACTTTGGTAATGGCCTCCAGCAAGGTGGTCTTGCCGGTGCCTTTGGGCCCATCCAGAGAAACGAACAGCGGACGATTCATACGGCAAGTATCACTCACATAAGACAATAGAACTCGCTCACCTCTGCAACCTTCTGCCCCTGGGCATCGTACAACCGCGCCTCCGGCGTCAAGGCCATCGAGCGCGCCTCCAGCACGTAGCGCTGGCCAGCCTTGAAGTGCGGGTAGTTGAGGGTCAGGTAGCATTCGCGAACGGTGCTGCCCCCCATCATGCTCATGCCTGAGCCACCGCTGGCCTCGAAGTCGAAACGGACAATCAGCTCATGGCTGCCAGGGCTGACCTGGAAAAAGCGACCGTCGCGCAGGCGCTGATTGTCGAGACGTTCGGCCATCAGCACCCTGTCGTTGGGAAACGGCACCGAGAAATCGACCCAGGCCATCTGCGGGTTGGCGGCCGGCATGGGCGCCTGGCAACCTGCGATTGCTGTGATGGCGAGCAACATCATCAATCGGCGCATGATAGAGCCCTCATGAGATCATCGATCCGCACAGTTCAAACCCACTGAGCTTGCGTGGCCAACCCGAACAGCTCGCGCAACCCATTGATACCCAGTTTACGGTAAAGTCGCTTCACATAGGTGGCCGCGCTGACAGGCCGAACGCCCAGTTGCTCTGCAATCTCTTCCACCGCAAGGCCGCTGAGCATCAGGCGTAGCAGGTCCTGCTCACGCAAGGTCAGCGCCACAGGCTGCTGCTTCATCACCCGCTCGGCCATCAACAACGGCATCTCGCTGGCTTGCAGGTGGGCGTGATAGTGCAGGCGTACAGCCTGAATAAGCAGCGGCGCCAGGGCTTCCAAGCAGTGAATCTCCCGCTGAGAGAACCGCCCATGCTCGCGGCCACGGTAGAAGTTAACCGACAACCACCTGTTGCTTTCGCACAGCGTCAGCAAGGCAACGCGTTCAGAAATCTGTGGCTGCTCGTAGCAAATGCGCCGGTACTCCGGGTGCGTGATGTCCTCGATGGACTGGCGCTGCACAAGGGTGTTGGCGAGGCAGCTGTTTTGGCTCATAGCGAGCTGATTGCCGTCCAGGCCAAAGAAGCGCTGCACATACTTGTTGGAAATCACGGGCAGCGAGACCTCTCGCGCCCGGTCCGCAAAGGAGAACACCTCGGCATTGCGCCGCTTCGGATAAGCAAAGATCGTGCATTGGGCCAATGGCACGCCTGTACCGATCACTTGCAACAAATCTGCTGCGAGGAAACGGCTGCGGTTCTGGCCAACCCTGGCAAACAGGTTGGCGGTGTGAGCAATGTTGAGGCTGTGCTCACCACTGCCGGGGCGCAAGGGCCAGTATTGCATGGCGGATTCTCTAAACGTGTCAGGCGCAGGGTTGATGCCAACTACGTACCTGACACTTTATCACCCTTCAAGGCTGGTGCTCTGGCGTCGAGATCGGCAGGCGCAGGGCCAACAGTGCCCCCAGTATCATCAAGGTAGCGGCATAGTCAAAGCCTGAGCTGAAACTCAAGGTCAGGTCTTTTAGCCAACCGATGACCAGCGGGTTGACGGCCGAGCCGATATTGCCCACAGCGTTGATCACCGCAATCCCCACCGCACGGGCATTGAAACTCAACGCCTGGTCAGGCGTGGTCCAGAAGATCGACATGGCGCTGTAGGAACCGCTGGCCGCCATGCATACCCCCAGCAATTGCATCGCGGGGTAGCTCGACACTGCTGTGAGGATCCAGCCTATCGCAGCCATTAGCATGGGCAGCACCAGGTGCCAGCGGCGCTCGCGTGTGCGGTCCGAGTGCAGACCCCAGACGATCATCAGGATGATGGTGCAGACTTGAGGGATAGCGGCCAGTAAACCAATCGACTGATTACTGCTGACACTGTTGAAGCTTTTGACGATCAACGGCGTCCACACGGCAATCATTGCCAATGTATTGACGAGGCAGAAATAAACCAGACAAAACAGCAGGATCCGCGGAGAGGCCAGTTCGCGCCACACACTCCGAGCATCTTGTGTGGCGGCTGCTGAGCCAGAAGCCCGGTCCGCAGACAGGGCGTGGTGCAGCAACGCCTGTTCCTCGCTATCCAGCCACTTCGCCTGCTGCGGGCGGTCATCCAGATAACTGAACACAACGCACCCCATCACCACTGAAGGCAGGCCTTCGAGCAAGAACAGCCACTGCCAGCCCTTCAGGCCCCAGATACCGTCCAAGCCCAGAATGAGCCCGGACAAAGCAGAGCTGAACCCGGCGGTAAACGGCATGGCGATCATGAACAGTGCATTGGCGCGGGCCCGATAGGCCGATGGGAACCAAAAGGTCAGGTAAAGCAATACGCCAGGCAGAAACCCAGCCTCAGTCACCCCCACGAGCATGCGCAACAGGTAAAGCGAGGTGGCATCAGTGGCAAACAGCGTGCACGTGGACGCCAGCCCCCAGGCAATCATCAGGCTGCCAATCCAGCGACGGGCGCCGATACGCGCCAGAGCGATGTTGCTGGGGATACCACAGGCAATGTAAGCGATGTAGAAAAACGTGCTGGCCAGGCCAAATTGAGTACCCGTCAGGCCCAGATCGCCCATCATGGTCAGGCCGGCGAAACCGATGTTGATGCGGTCCAGAAACGACAGCACGAAGCAGGCAAACAAGAAGCCGATCAGCCTTTTCGAGATTTTTTTACACACGTGCTGATAGCGGTCTTCAGCAGCGGCCGTCGAGGTGGCCGCGTTTACAATATGACTACGCGTCATTGGGGGGCTTCCTGATTATTGTTATAGGAAGGCTCACCGGTTTGAACAGACAAACCGGTGGCAACTGCAAGGGGCGAGCCTGCTAGTTACAGGTCCAGCAATGCTGTATGCGTCAGCGCCTGGAATTGCTCAGCGTCGCCAAGGGCATGGGCACTGAGCAGCGCCAGTTTCACCAGAAACAGTTCGCGTTTTGCCGCTGAGATTTGATCGAGGGCCCCCGCGAGCTGGTCGTACAGGTGTTCAATGTCGCTAATGGTCAGTTGCTTGTGTTCCATGATGTTCTCACTCCTTGCCCAAGGCGGTTTCGACGGCATCACGCAAGGCGGGCCCAGTGAGGTGCTGCCAGCGGGCGCATACGTGCTGATCTGGGCGCACCAGGTAGGCACCGCCTGCCGAAGCGCCATAACGGGTGCGCAGATGGCCGTTGTGGTCGTCTATCAAGCCGTCAGCGCCACTTACCTCGCGTTGTCGATTACTGGCGATCGCCAGCAACTGCAGGGGGACGCCGTTCTCGCGAAGGGATTGAATCTGTGCCTGAATCTCGCCTGGCACTTCACCCGCATCGGTGAAATACAACAAGTAGAATGCTGCCCCCAGCCTGTCGAACAGGAACTGATCATCGCCTAGGCGAATGTTAAGCAGAGGCGCTCCCTGGTGTGGCCCGCAGGTGAAAAGTGAGTTGTCGTCGTGCCTGTAGTTGAGCGCGGAGTCCACATAATCATGCGGTCGAGAGGTACGCCAATGATACAGCGGGCGCACGAAAGCCTGGGTCAGCGACAGCGACAACACTGCATCGCGCAACAGGCGATAGCCCGAAGTGGGTGGTGTCATGAAGCGGGTACTCTTCCCTGCTTCGGCAATGATCTCGCGCGCGGCCCCCACCCGCTCCGCGCTATATGAGGCAAGCAGGCCCGGGCCGGCGACGCCCTTGATGGTCAGCGCCAGCTTCCAGCCCAGGTCGTGGCAGTCCTGGAAGCCGGTGTTGGCGCCACGCACACCGAAAATGGGCAACAGGTGCGCAGCATCGCCGGTGAAAATGACCCGATCATGCAGGTAATTCGGCAGTGTCAGTGCGCGCGCCGAGTAAACGGAACACCAGTCCAGTTCCCACTGCGGGTTCTCTACCCCTAGGATGCCCAATTGTGCATTGATGCGCGTGCACAGGGAGTCGGCAGACAAGGCCTGTTCCGGCGTTTCATCGCGCGCCAACTGATAATCGATGCGCCAGATATTGCCCGGCTCGCGGTGCATGAGCACGGTATTGCCCGGGTTCCAGTGCGGGTCGAAAAACGCCAGGCGTTCGGTCGGCAGGTCGAGCTCAATCTTGATGTCGGCAATCACAAAGCGCCCTTCGTACGAAGTGCCTTCCAGTTGCAAGCCCAGCAAGCTTCGAATCGCCGAGCGGGCGCCATCGGCCGCAATTACCCAATTGGCTTGCAGGCTGTACTCGCCTGCCGGGGTATCGACCATGAGTGTCGCGTGATCGTCAGCCTGGGTCAGCGCTTTGACCTGGTTGCCCCAGCGCAGCTCGATCATCGGATTGGCCTGGCAGGCGTCGACCAGAAACTGCTCCAGGCAAGGCTGCTGCAGGTTGGTCATGGGCGCGAAGCGGTCGTCCGTGCCGTGCGGCGCCTCCATGCGAAACACCCGTTGATTACGGTAGTAGGAATTGCCAAAGCGCCAGGCCAGGCCCGCCGAAGTGACGCGTTCGGAGAGGCCGACTTGCTGCAGAATTTCCAGCGATCGACGGGTGAAGACGATGGCTCTGCTGCCTTCGCTGACCTGCCGTTCAGACTCCAGAACGATCGACGGTATACCGTAGCGAGCCAGGTCCAGCGCGGTGGTCAGGCCAATGGGGCCAGCACCGACAATCACCACGGGGTATCGCTGCGCCCGCGTGGTATTCACGCTGACGGTGTGGGCAGGAAAAACCTGATAATCGAAATAAAGTGAGCGACGAGGCTCGGCTAGGGGGGTGTGCATCGCACTGCATCTCCGGATTGTTATGCTTGTTGGCCTGAGCCATTTCGGATTTGCAGAGGACTTTAAGCGGTGTGCGGCAAATGCATGTCCCCTTGAGGAGACAACTTCACGCAAGACTGACCTTACTCTGCCTCACGCCCCAACACCGCCTTGAGCAACGCATCATTCAAATAGGCCACGTTCAAGCGCGTCCAAGGGTTAACCCGCGCCTGCTCCGGCGCAAAGATATGCCCCGGCGCAATCATGAAGCCCTTGGGCAGTAATTGCCGGGTCAGCTCCCTGGCGTCGTCGACATGGGCAAACCTGGCCCACAGGTACAGGCTTTGCTCGGGCCGCGCGAATACCTCGGCGCCGATCCCGTCGAGCATCTGCAAGCCCGCGCTGGTAGCGGCTTTCAAGCGCTCTTGAAGGCGGATCACGTGGCGCAGGAAGTGCCCCTCGGTGAGGATGACGTCGACCGTGCGCTCGCACAGCTCCGAGGTGCTGGTGTGCAGCAGCATCTTCAGGTCGCCCAGTTCATCGATCACCTCTTTGCTGCCGGCGATAAAGCCCACTCTCAAGGCCGCAGACACCGACTTGGAGAAGCTGCCGACATACAGTGAGCGCTGCAATTGGTCCAATGCCGACACCTTGATTGCCGCGGCCGGTTTGAAATCGGCCATTGCATCATCGTCCACCAGCAGGAAGTTGTGTTCTTCAGCCAATTGCACCAACCGATGCGCCTTGCTGGGTGAAATATCAGACCCCGTCGGGTTGTGGCCGACAGACTGAATGAAGAACAGCTTGGGTTTATGCAGGCGCAGGTGCTGCTCCAGCACCTCGATGTCCGGCCCATCTGCCAGCCGAGGTACCGAAAGCATGCGTGCGCCTTGCAACTGCAGCTTGCCAAACAGCGGGTAGTAGCCAGGGTCTTCCACCAACACGCTGTCGCCTGGGGCGATGAAGCGGCGAATGATCAGGTCCAGCGCATGGTTGGCGCCGTGGGTGGTGACGATTTGCCTGGGGCTGGCGGTGATTGCATAGCTGGCGAGCTTTTGCACCAGGTGTTGACGCAATCCGGCGTTGCCCAGGCGGTTGCCATATCGAAACAGCGTGGTGACGCCGGTACGCATGATTTGCCGGGTGAACTTGTCCAGGCGCATGTCCATCAACCACTCCACCGGCGGGAAGCCCTCGCCCAACGGCGAATGGCCAGGCTCGCGGACGAACTGCTGACGCATCAGCCAAATGGTGTCCATCGCCCGGGTGTAGGGCAGTGGCTCCTCTGGCTCGTGGCTGCGTGGCGCGCCCTGCTTGACGAAAAAACCTTGCCCGTGGCGCGCCTCGACCAGGCCTTGCGAGGCCAGCGACTCATAGGCATTGATCACGGTGTTTTTCGAATGGCCAAACAAACGCATGCACTCGCGCAGAGACGGCAGGCGTTCGCCAATGCGGTACGTGCCGTTGCCGATCTGCTCGGCCAAGGATGCTGCCAGTTGCTCTGCGAGTGTCTGCCGCGCCATCGTCAGGTGTCCCGAATGCCTTGTCTGAACAAAGGGTACAGCTTAGGTACTGTCTGGCCAAACTGTACCTTCTTTCACCAGACAGATCGGACTACGGTGGCGTCAACTCACAACAATAACTGCAAGGTAACCCTCCCCATGAGCATCGACTCCCGCCTGCCCATGTTCCGCGCCATGTCACCCGCTGAGCGCCTAAGCCACTTGCAGGACGCACTCGAACTGCCCCAGGCAGACGTCGCCCTGCTGCGAGACGCCGGCGCGTTGCCGTTGGACATCGCCGACGGCATGATCGAGAACGTGATCGGCACCTTCGAGCTGCCCTACGCGGTGGCCAGCAACTTCCAGATCAACGGCCGCGACGTGATCGTGCCGTTGGTGGTGGAAGAACCCTCGGTGGTTGCTGCGGCGTCGTTCATGGCCAAGCTGGCACGCGAGGCCGGCGGCTTCAAGACGTCGAGTTCGCTGCCGCTGATGCGCGCCCAGGTACAGATCGTCGAGGTCGCCGACCCCTTCAACGCACGCTTGAGCCTGTTGCGCCACAAAGACGAAATCATCGAACTGGCCAACCGCAAGGACCAGTTGCTCAACAGCTTGGGGGGCGGTTGCCGTGACATCGAGGTGCATACTTTCGCCCAGAGCCCGCGCGGGCCGATGCTGGTGGCCCACCTGATCGTCGACGTACGCGATGCCATGGGCGCCAACACGGTCAACACCATGGCCGAGGCCGTGGCGCCCTTGCTGGAAGAAATTACCGGCGGCAAGGTCCGCCTGCGTATCCTCTCCAACCTGGCCGACCTGCGCCTGGCCCGCGCGCAGGTGCGTATTGCCCCAGAACTGCTAAGTACCGGCGCCTACACAGGTGAAGAGGTCATCGAAGGCATCCTCGATGCCTACAACTTTGCCGTGGTCGACCCGTACCGCGCCGCCACCCACAACAAGGGCATCATGAATGGCATCGACCCGTTGATCGTCGCCACCGGCAATGACTGGCGTGCGGTCGAGGCCGGCGCCCATGCCTATGCATGCCGCAATGGGCACTACGGTTCGCTGACCACCTGGGAGAAGGACAGCCAGGGCCATCTGGTCGGCACCCTGGAGATGCCCATGCCGGTCGGCCTGGTCGGCGGCGCCACTAAGACGCACCCCCTGGCGCGGCTGTCACTGCGCATCCTGGGGGTTAGAACCGCCCAGGAGCTGGCCGAAATCGCGGTTGCCGTCGGCCTTGCACAGAACCTCGGCGCGCTACGGGCGCTGTCGACCGAAGGCATCCAGCGCGGCCATATGGCCTTGCACGCGCGCAACATTGCGCTGTCGGCAGGTGCCCGCGGCGACGAGCTGAACTGGCTGGTCAAGCAGATGGTCGAGGCGCGCGATGTGCGTGCTGACAAAGCCGCAGAACTGCTCAAGCACAAGCGGGCGCAGTAATGGAGGCGGTACGGCTGGTCGAGGTGGGCGCGCGGGACGGCCTGCAGAATGAAAGGCTGACGCTTTCGCCGCGGATTCGCGTGCAACTGCTGCAGCGGCTGGCCGACGCCGGGCTGCAAACCTTGGAGGCCGGGGCCTTTGTCTCGCCTCGCTGGGTGCCGCAGATGGCCGGCTCCGATGAAGTGTTCAAGGCGTTGCCGGTGCGCCCAGGTGTGGCCTGGACGGCGCTGGTGCCCAACCTCAGAGGGCTGGAAGCGGCCATAGCGGCGGGCTGTCGCGAGGTCGCCGTGTTTGCGGCGGCTTCCGAGGCATTCTCACAGCGCAACCTCAACTGCTCGATAGACCAAAGCCTGCGCCAATACCAGCAGGTCTTGGTGCGCGCTCGCGAGGCCGGTGTTAGCGTGCGCGGTTATGTTTCATGCGTCATGGGCTGCCCGTTCAGCGGCCCGGTCAAGCCGCAGGCCGTGGCCGCGGTCAGCGCCTCACTGTTCGGCATGGGCTGTTACGAGATCAGCCTGGGCGACACCATCGGCGCGGGTACACCGGCGGCGACCCGGGCACTGATCCAGGCCTGCCGCCAGGTCGTACCGGTGAGCGCACTGGCTGGGCACTTCCATGACACCTATGGCATGGCAATCGCCAATATCCATACCGCGTTGGAGGCGGGTGTGCGGGTGTTCGACAGCTCGGTGGGCGGCCTGGGTGGTTGCCCGTATTCGCCAGGTGCCACCGGCAACGTCGCCACCGAGGACCTGCTGTACCTGCTCAAAGGCCTGGGCGTGCGCCACGGTGTCGACCTGGATGCGGTGATCGAAGCAGGTGAGTTCATCGGTGCCCAGCTTGGCCGGCCAACGGCCTCCAGGGTAGCGCGCGCCCTGCTCGCCCAGCGCACAATGGCTTAAACGTCCTCTCTTCACGTTCATAACAATAAAAGCCCGCAAGGGCAGTGGGAGATTCTTCATGAAGTCCGAACTGTACGAAGTCTGGGGCGACACCGTAGACGGTCGCCACCTGATCTACGCCATCGCCATTGGCGCCGTGGTCAGCCTCGGCGCGTTCTTTACCGCGCAACAGCTGCTGGTGGGTTGGGTGGCGTCGGCGCAAATGGCACGGGCCTACGCAATGCTGATCGGCATTGTCGGCTGCCTGGTCGGTGGCGGCATCAGTGCCGCGCTGTTCAAGCCCAAGCGCAATGTCGTCGAGCACCTGGCCGACCCTGCCTGGCGGGCCAAGATCCTGGTCGAATTGCAGAACGAGTTCGGCCCGCTGGGCAGCCTCGCCGACTTGCCTGCGGCGACCCTTGCAGAGCTGAAAGAAATGGACCTGTACGACCTGTTCGCCGAGTACGAAAAAGGCCTGCCTGCGCTGCAGAACGACCAGAGCGCCCCCGCTGCCGCGCCTGTACAGGCCGCCACTGCTCACGGAGGCCAGCCATGATCGCCTTGGTGATGGATCAGTTCCTCATAGCCCTGGGCATGGGCATCCTCGGTGCGGTGATCTTTGCCGGCATCGGCCTGATTTCCGGCAGCGACGAAACCACTACCCTCGCCCCCTTGACCCTGCTGGTGGTGCTGCTGGGCGTGCCGGCGGCCGGTGTGCTGACGTTCTTCCTGGCCGGTGCCGTGGCCAAGCACATGACCCACGCGGTACCGACCGCGCTGTTGGGTATCCCCGGCGACACCATGGCAACGCCACTGATGCGCGAAGCCAACTTCCTGCGCAACCTTGGCGTGCCGCACATTGCCCTGCGCAAGATGATTTCCGGCGCTGTAATCGCAGCGTTGATCGCGGTACCAATGGCAGTGCTGTTCGCCGTGATGCTGGCGCCGTTCGGCGACATGATCAAACAGGCCGCGCCTTGGGTCTTCCTGCTGGCGGCAGTGGCCATCGCCTGGTTCTCCAAGGGCCGCCTGGCAGCGGTGCTAACCTTGATCCCGTTCGTCATGGTGATTGTCGGCCTGCAAAGCCTGACCGCGCAGTACGGCGTCAAGCTCAGCGTCAGTTACTTCCTCGGCATCGCTATCGGCCCGTTGATTGCGGCGCTGTTCTGCCTGCTCGCGCCCGCCGAACGCGCCAGCATGCGCCGCCAGCAGGTGCGCACGTTCTCGTTGTCGCCCGATGTGAAGAGCTGGGGCGGGTTCTTCCCCAACCCGCTGCGCGTGCTGGACAGCAAGCAAACCCTGTGGACGGCGATCACTGCCGTTGTCTCCAGCGCCACGTTCGTGTTCAGCCCGGTGGCGATGACCGTAATCATGGGCGAGGCCGTCGGTTCACGGGTCAAGCACGTCTACCATCGTCTGACCACGGTCATCACCGCGCGCAACGGCGTCACCGAATCGACTTACTTGGCCGAAGCTTTGATTCCGCTGATCGCCTTCGGCCTGCCGCTGAGCCCGGTCGCTGCTGGCCCCGCCGCACCGCTGTTCAACGCCCCGCCACGCTTCAGCGTCGATGCCGCAAGCGGTGAGGTGAATAATCTGCATTCGTTGCTCAGTACCTGGGAGTTTCTGGGCTACGGCATGTTGGCGGTGGTGGTCGCGATCCTGATCGCCTACCCCTTCACCATGAATTACGCGCACCGAGCTGCTGCCTATGTGTCGCGCAAGATCAGCCACGAAGCGGTGATCGCGACCTTTGTCGGCCTGATCCTGGTGATTGGCATCTGGGAAGGCGGCCTGTTGGGGTTGCTGGTGATTGTCACCATTGGCCTGCTGGGTGGTTTTCTCTCACGCTTTCTCGGTTTCAACATCGGCGTGCAGTTCATGGGTTACTACACCGCGGTGTTGACCGTGCCGGCGATGATTGCCCTGTTGGGCGCGTAACCGCGCTCTCCCCCCTAACCGCAGGCACCCTCACTTCGCAGCCCTGGCGCTGTGAGGGCGCCCTGCGCTCGCAATAAAGGAAATAACAATAATGAAGATCCTTGCACGCGCCACCTCGCCACGCCTAACGCCTCTGTGTGGGCCAATGTTCGTGGGGGTTTTCTGCTCGACAGCGGCACTTGCGGCGTCAGCAGGCAGCTTTGTCGACGACACTACCGCGTCGCTTAACCTGCGCAACTTCTACCACAACCGCAATTTCGTAGACCCCGCCTACCCCCAAGGCAAGGCCGAAGAATGGACGCAGAGTTTTATCTTCGACCTGCGCTCAGGCTTCACCCAGGGCACAGTAGGCTTGGGCGTCGACGTGCTCGGCCTCTATGCCCTCAAGCTCGATGGCGGCCGCGGTACGGCGGGCACGCAACTGCTGCCGGTGCACGACGGTGGCAAGCCGGCAGAGGACTTCGGCCGCTTGGGCGTTGCGCTCAAAGCCCGCTACTCGGCCACTGAACTGAAAGTCGGTGAGTGGGTATCGTTGCTGCCTATTCTGCGTGCCGATGATGGCCGCTCATTGCCGCAAACCTTCCGCGGCGCCCAACTGACCTCGCGGGAAATTGAAAACCTGGCCCTGTATACCGGGCAAATGCGCGGCAATAGCCCGCGCAACGACGCCAGCATGGACCGCATGTTCATGGCTGGGCGCCCTGACGCCACCTCCGACCGATTCAACTTCGCGGGCGGCGAATATCAGTTCAACGACAAGGCCACCCAAGTGGGGCTGTGGTACGCCCAGCTCGAAGACATCTACCAGCAGCAATACCTCAACGTCATCCACAGCCAGCCTGTCGGCAACTGGACACTAGGGGCCAACATCGGCCTGTTTCTCGGGGACGAGCACGGCGCCGCCAAAGCGGGCCAGCTGGACAACAAAACGGCGTCCTTACTGCTCTCCGCCAAGACCGGTGGGCATACCTTCTACCTGGGTTTGCAGCGGGTTTCGGGCGAAACGGGCTGGATGCGGGTCAACGGCACGGCCGGGTACCCGCTGGCGAACGACACCTACAACTCAAGCTACGACAATGCCGACGAGCGCTCCTGGCAGCTTCGTCACGACTTCAACTTCGTGGTCCTGGGGGTGCCGGGCCTGACGATGATGAACCGTTATGTGTCCGGCGATCATGTGCGCACCAACGCCAGCGACCGGGGCAAGGAATGGGGGCGTGAATCGGAACTGGCTTACGTCTTCCAAAGCGGCCCGCTCAAGAACCTGTCGGTGCGCTGGCGCAATTCGACCCTGCGCCGCGACTTCAGCAGCTACGACATCGATGAAAATCGCCTGATCATCAACTACCCAATCACCTTCCTTTAGCCCTCGCGCCCGCCCCTCACAGGCAGCGCCACGCGTCTACAACAGCACTCTCAGGAAAAAAACGCAGGATGTTGTGCGCAGAATTCGCTTGAGATGCACGGCCGCTTTGCCCATGGTGGCCAGCCTGACAGCTATTGCCTGAATAAAAGGCTGCAGGGCGTGGACGCAGGCGCACGACGATGCCTGTGGGTGGGGTCGACAATGTCTGCAGTGGCAAACCTTGCACTGCAGCATCATTGCCGACGCCTCCCAGATAATAAGAGAGGACAAGGAAATGCAATCCAACAGTCTGAAGCAAAGCCTGAAACAACGGCACATCACCATGATTGCGCTGGGCGGGGTGATCGGCGCGGGGCTGTTCATGGGGTCGGGCAAGTTGATTGCCTCGGCAGGGCCTGCCGCCATCCTGTCGTACTTTATCGGCGGCATTGTGGTCACCCTGGTGATGTTCATGCTCGGCGAGATGGCCTGTCGCAACCCGGATGCAGGCTCGTTTTCAACCTATGCCAACAGCTACCTCGGCGAATGGGCAGGGTTTACCGTCGGCTGGCTGTACTGGCTCAAGTCGATGCTGACCATCACCTTGGAGGCGGTTCTGCTGGGCGCCATCCTCAACGATTTTCTGCCTTGGCTGCCCATCTGGGCGGGCGCGTTCATCATGCTGGTGACGTTGATGGCGAGCAACGCCTACTCGGTCAAATCTTTCGCTGAAGTGGAGTACTGGCTGGCCGCGATGAAGGTCGCCACGATTCTGATCTTCATGGTGCTGGGGCTCTCGATTCTGCTCGGCCTGCACAGCAACATCCCTTCCCCTGGCTGGGTCAACCTGACCGCGCACGATGGCTTCATGCCCAATGGCCTGTCGCCGGTCATGGCGGGTGTGGTGGTGGTGATCTTCTCGCTGGGCGGGAGTGAAATCGCTGCCGTTGCCGCCGGTGAGTCAGAGAACCCTCGCAAGAACGTCATTCGGGCCATCAAAAGCGTCATTCTGCGAGTGATGTTGTTCTATGTCGGTTCGGTGTCGATCCTGATCCTCTGCCTGCCGTGGACAGACACGGAGAACCTGGCGTCCCCGTATGTGTCGTTGTTCAGCCTGGCTGGGTTCAGTGGCGCCGCAGTGGCCATGAAGATCGTGTTGTTCATCTCGTTCATGTCGGTGATGAACTCCTTCA
Organism: Pseudomonas sp. 5.2; assembly: GCF_059025405.1. NCBI lineage: Bacteria > Pseudomonadati > Pseudomonadota > Gammaproteobacteria > Pseudomonadales > Pseudomonadaceae > Pseudomonas > Pseudomonas sp. 5.2. The sequence goes on along the minus strand of NZ_JBYBHH010000006.1, from coordinate 37,996 downwards.
TGTTCTCCAACTCGCGCATGCTGTTCTCGCTGAGCCAGCGTGGGCATGCGCCGAAGCTGTTCTCCCGCACCACGTCCAAAGGGGTACCGCTCAATGCGCTGCTGCTGAGCCTGAGCATCTGCCTGTTGATCCTGACCGTGCACTTTGTCAGCGGCGGCGACCTGTTCATGACCCTGGCCAAGAGCAGCGGCACGTTCGTAATGATCGTGTGGATCTTCATCATCGTCGCCCACTTCGCCATGCGCTGGAAAACCCGGCATGAAGCGGTCGACCCTACGGCGTTCCGGGCGTGGTTCTTCCCTTACGCCAACATCGTTGCGCTGTTCGCATTGCTGGCGGTGATTATCACCCAAGCGTTCGACCCGGCTTCGCGGTTCCAGTTCTGGTTCACCTCGGTGACCTCACTGGTTGTGCTGGGGGCGTACTGGGTGATGCGTAATCGGCTGGCGGGGAAGACAGTTGGCTATGTAGGTAGCTGATTGGCTAGGCCTGAAAGTACATCTCAGGCCACAGGTGCAATATGACCGCTGTGGGAGCAACTGTCTTGTGGTGCTTGTTCCGGCCTCATCGCTGGCAAGCCAGCTCCCACAGGGTCAGCAACTCGCTTACGAACTTTGTTCTCTGCTCGACAACGCGGTCCAAAGGGCTGGGTGATTTCCCAGAGGATGGAATGCCCCCAGAAATTTGAACAAGACAGTTGTTCACACAGGTGCGGCGCTAGCCTTGGAGGCTACACAGCTCGGGTGGGAGCCGGCTTGCCGGCGATGCAAGCGCCGCGGTGCATGGCACCGGCTTCGCCGGTGATCGCCGGCAAGCCAGCTCCCACAGCCCCTGCTAAATCAATGAGTTACGTATTGTTCTCTGGAGAGTCACTACATAACCCGCCGTGCATCCCTGCGCACGGCCTGCGGCGGCACGCCAAAGCCGCGCATGAACACCTCACGCATATGGCGGCGATCCCTGAACCCCGTTTCCCTCGCCACCGTATCCAGGCTGTGGCGGCTTTGCTCGATCATCAACCGGGCGGCCTCCAGGCGCAGGCTTTCCACCGCCTTGGCCGGTGATTGCCCCGTCTCCGCAGTAAACACACGGGTGAATTGCCGGGGGCTCAGGTGCACCACATCCGCCAGTTCCTCAACACTGAGCGGGCGGTTAAGGTGCTTGCGCGCGTAGTCCAGCGCGCTCTGGATGCGGTCTGACTTGGGCGCCAGCGACAACAACTCCGAATGCTGCGACTGGCCACCAGAGCGGCGTTGATGCATCACCAGCTTGTGCGCAATAGAACGGGCAAGCTCAGCCCCCAAGTCCTTTTCCACCATCGCCAGCGCCATGTCCAACGCCGCGGTCATCCCCGCCGAGGTCCACACAGGGCCGTCGACGATGAAGATACTGTCGTCCTCGACCTTGATTTGCGGGTGCATCCGTTGCAAGGCTTTGGCGTAGGCCCAGTGCGTGGTGGCGCGACGCCCCTCCAGTACACCCGCTTGGGCAAGCACGAATGTACCGGTGCACAACCCAGCAGTGCGACGCGCGCCGTCGACAAACCCCCGCACGCTTTTCAGCACGTCGTCAGAAGGCGGCGTCAACGGGGTGAGTGTTCCGGTGACCATCCAGCTATCAGCAAGGCCCGGCGCCCCCAAGGGCAACGTATCGATGTGCATCCCTAAAGAAGAGCGCACAGTCCCCCCGCCGATTGAGTAGTTCTGAATCCTGTAGACCTCTTCGCCCGCCACAAGGTTGGCGAACTCGAACACGGTCTGCGTTGCCAGGGACATGACCTGGAAGCCCTCCGTGATCAGATAGCCGACTCGATGCATTGCTGTGCTCCTTAACGCCATGTCCTGAATTAGTACTTTATGCGTCATTTAAGCCGCAGGCAATCTTGAGCATCATGGCGCCAGTCCCTACCCGCGGAGCTGCACCACGACCCAAAGCGTTCGCTCCGCCATTTTCACCCCCAGCGTGAAAGTCTTACTTCATTCAGCTGGTTTCTGGACTAAACCCAAGCGGATAGCCTGCGCCCAACTTCCCATTCCACTGAGGTAATGCCAATGAAGGCCGTCGTATACACCCAAGCCGGTTTGCCGATTCAAGACCCACATTCGCTGTTCGAAACAGACCTGCCCAAGCCAACACCCGGCGCCCGAGACCTGCTGGTCGAGGTCAAGGCCATTGCCGTCAACCCGGTCGATACCAAAGTGCGCGCCTCACGCCAGACCGGCCAGCCGCAGGTATTGGGGTGGGACGCGGTGGGGATCGTGCGCGAAGTAGGCGCCGAGGTCACGTTGTTCCAGCCAGGCGACGAGGTTTTCTATGCCGGCGCCATCGATCGCCCGGGCAGCTACAGCGAATATCACCTGGTCGACGAACGCATTGTCGGGCACAAACCGCGTAGCCTCGACGATGCCAGTGCCGCCGCGTTGCCATTGACCTCCATCACTGCCTGGGAACTGTTGTTTGATCGACTGGGTATCGCACCGAACGGTGGCGTGGGGCAAAGCCTGTTGGTGATCGGGGCTGGTGGCGGCGTCGGCTCAATCCTGGTGCAACTGGCCCGGCAGCTCACGCAACTCACGGTCATCGGCACCGCCTCCCGGCCCGAAACCCAGCAATGGGTCAGCGAACTGGGTGCCCACCATGTCATCGACCATTCGGCTTCGATCGCCTTGCAACTGGAAGCACTTGGGGGCAATCCCGTTGATTATGTGATCAGCCTGACGCATACCGATACCTACCTGCCGCAGCTTGTGGAGGTGCTTCGCCCACAAGGCAAACTCGCACTCATCGATGACCCCGCGCAGTTGGACGTCATGCCACTCAAGCGCAAATCGCTTTCGCTGCACTGGGAACTCATGTTCACGCGCTCGCTTTACCACACCGAAGACATGATCAAACAACACCAGCTACTCGAGAAAGTATCAGCGCTTATCGATGAAGGTGTACTCAAGACCACAGTCGGCGAGCACTTCGGCACCATCAACGCGGAAAACCTCAAGCGTGCCCATGCCCTCATAGAGCGTGGCCAGGCCCGGGGGAAGATTGTTTTGGAAGGTTTCTGATCCCGGCACACTGTTGCAACTTCCAAGAGGGCCAACTTTGCGCTGGCCCTCTTGCGCCCCTGATGACGAAGCGTAGCGCGCCCGCTAGAATCAAATGCTGAATGTGACCGTAAACACTTCGTTTGCCTGAAACTGTTCGGCGGTCATGCAGGCAGCCGGTGTCTGGTAAACCGGCAGGGGCCGCCTATGACTTTGCAACCTCCCGTCAATCTGACCAACTGCGATCGCGAACCCATCCAGATTCCGGGCAGCATCCAGCCGCACGGTTGCCTGTTGGCCTGCAATGCGTCAGCAAGCGTGGTCCTGCGTCACTCGGCCAATACCCCAGGCATGCTGGGCGTTGCCGGGGACATCAACGGTCAACGCCTCGAAGCAATTATCGGCACCGAGGCTGCGCATACCCTTCGCAACGCACTGGCACGGGTCAAAGAGGGCACTCGCCCAGCACTGTCGTTTGCCGTGAGCCTGCCGTCCGGACAGGCGTTCGATATTGCCGCGCATATTTACAAAGGCACTGCCATCCTCGAGTTCGAGCCCTGCGGTGCAAGCATCGCCGAGCCGATGGAGCTGGTCCGCACCGTCATCGCCCAACTGCGCGAGATCGACCGCTCCGAGAAGCTGTTTGCCGACACCGCCCGACGTGTGCGAGCACTGCTGGGTTACGACCGGGTGATGATCTACCAGCTTGGCGTTGACGGCGCTGGCAAGGTGATTGCCGAGGCCAAGCGCAGCGGCCTGGAAAGCTTTTTGGGGCAGTACTTCCCCGCGTCCGACATTCCGCAGCAGGCGCGCGCCCTGTACCTGCGCAATCCGGTCCGCATCATTTCCGATGCCCTGTTCAAGACCGTGCCCATCACGCCTGTGCTGGACCTGAATGGCGAGCCGCTCGACCTGTCCTACGCACACCTGCGCAGCGTCTCGCCCATTCACTGCGAGTACCTGAGCAATATGGGCGTGGGCGCGTCCATGTCCATTTCGATCATCGTCGACGGCGCGCTTTGGGGGCTGATTGCCTGCCACCATTACGCACCCCGCACGCTGTCCATGGGCCAACGCGTCGCGGCAGAAATGTTCGGCGAATTTTTCTCGCTGCATATCCAGACCCTACGCGCCAAGCAAAGCCTGGAGGCCGCCGCCTACGCACGCGAAGTGCTCGACAACCTGCTGCGTGATGCACACCGCACCGCCGACTTCGAGGAACTGCTGCGTGCTCGCATGACGGACTTCAAGGCGCTCATCCCCTGCGACGGCATCGGCATGTCGCTGCAAGGCCGCTGGACCGCTGAGGCACTGACACCGCCAAACGTGGCGTTGCCCAGCTTGTTGAGATTCGCCGAAGGTGTCGCCGAGGGCCGTACCTGGGCTTCGAACTGCCTCTCGATGGCGCACCCACCTGCCCAGGATTACGCCGTCGACGTTTCGGGCGTGTTGGTCATTCCGATGTCTCAGCAGCCCCGGGATTACCTGATGCTGTTTCGCAAAGAGGTGATCGAGACCCTGGATTGGGCCGGCGACCCTAACAAGACCTACGACAGCGGCCCGTTAGGTGAACGCCTGACGCCACGCAAGAGCTTCGCGGTGTGGAAACAGACCGTTCACCACCACTCACAGCCTTGGTCCGAGCAAGACCGCCAGTTTGGCGAGGCCATCCGCGCCGCGATAGTCGAGGTGGTGCTGCATAACAGTGAGCTCATGGCCGACGAGCGCTCCAAGGCGGACGTCCGCCAACGGATGCTCAACGAAGAGCTCAACCACCGGGTGAAGAACATTCTTTCGCTGATCGGTGCGCTGGTGGCCCACCCCACCGCCGAAAACCAGACCCTCAACAGCTACGTGGCAACGCTCAAGGGTCGCATCCAGGCGCTTTCCCTTGCACATGACCAGGTCGTGCGGGGTGATGGCGGTGGGCGCTTCTCCGCGCTTCTGGAAGCCGAGCTGTCGCCCTACCGCACCTCGGCCGATGTCATCGAGCTGAACGGCCCCAGCCTGCTGCTTGATGCCCGCGCCTACTCGGTGCTGGCCTTGGTGCTCCACGAACTGGCGACCAACGCCGCCAAGTACGGCGCGCTGTCTCGGGCAGGTGGCAAGCTGGCCGTGAGTTGGCAGGTCGATGTGAGTGGGGCGTGCGACATCACGTGGTGCGAAAGCGGTGGGCCAACGGTTCGCCCACCCAGCCGAAGTGGTTTCGGTTCGGTGCTGATCGAACGCAGCATCCCCTTCGACCTCGGCGGCACCAGCATGCTCGAATACAGGCCAGAAGGGCTGCAGGGGTATTTCAAGATCCCTGCCAAACACCTGACCCAGGTCGAAACGGTCGATGCCGTTGCGCCAATGGCGCCACCGGCTGCGCCTCATGTCAGCGGCTCGGGCCTGGTCAAATCCTGCGTGCTGATTCTCGAGGACCAGCTGGTTATTGCAGTAGGCCTCGAACAGATTCTGGCCGATGCGCTGGTCGAAGACGTGATTACCGCAAGCTCCGAAGCCGAGACGATGAAGCTGCTCGCCAGCCGAAGGCCGGATGTCGCGGTGCTGGATATCAACCTGGGGACGGGCACGTCGATTGCCGTCGCCGAAGAACTCACGCGCAAAAACATCCCGTTCCTGTTCGCCACCGGCTATGGCGACAGCATTAGCATTCCTGCGCATTTGAAGCACGTCCCTGTTGTGCGCAAGCCCTACGATGCCCTCACGATTCTGTCGAACCTGGAAAGCCTGATCGACAGCGGGCAGTAGGCAGCGGGAGCACACGATCGCCCGCTGCCTACCCTGGCCCAGAATCACGCCCTAGACCTGAGCCTGACCGCCATCGACAAACAGTTCGGCGCCATTGACGAAGCTTGAGTCATCGCTCGCCAGGAAGACGGCGGCATTGGCAATTTCCACAGGCTCACCCACACGCCCCAGTGGCACCTGGGAGGCCAGGTAGTCGAGCAACCCCTGCTGTTGCTCTGCATCGGGGCCCGCCAGGTCAACCAGGCCTGGCGTTCGCGTGGCACCTGGGCTGAGAGTGTTGACCCTGACCCCGCGGTCCCTCAGGTCGAGGATCCAGCTGCGTGCGAATGCTCGAACAGCGGCCTTGGACGCCGAGTACACGCTGAATGCCGCAGTCCCGGAGCTACCGGCGGTAGAGCCCGTAAGAATGATGGAGGCGTTCGGCGCCAGCAACGGCAACGCTTTCTGCACTGTGAACAGCACACCTTTGACGTTGCGGTCGAACGTATCGTCGTAGTGGGCTTCGGTGATGTCTCCCAAAGGGAGCATCGAGCCGCCACCCGCGTTGGCGAACAGCACATCCAGACGCCCCTGTTGCTGGCCGATTTGGGCATACAGCGCGTCCAACTGGTCAAGCCGGGTCGAATCGACGGCGATGCCGGTGGCGTTACCGACCAGCGCTACGGCCTTGTCCAGCTCGCTCTGGCGGCGGCCGGTGATGTACACATGGGCGCCCTCCTCTGCAAAACGTTTGGCGGTGGCCAGGCCGATACCGGTGGTGCCGCCGGTTACCAGTACGATCTTGCCTTCAAGTTTGTTGCTCATGGTGTTTCTCCCGAGGGGTAGTGATTGGCTGTGGGAGAAGCTTATCGACGCACCGTTATTTTCAAAATAGAATCATTTGAAACTCATCATTGCAGAATTGAAATGGCAAGAATTCCCGATTTCGAAGGGCTGGCAATGTTCGCCAAAGTGGCGGAAGAAGGTTCCTACGCAGCGGCGGCGCGCGCCATGGGCGTGTCGGTACCGACGGTATCGCGTGCGGTGGCGCGTCTGGAGGCACGCTTGGGCGGTCGTCTGTTCAATCGCACGTCACGCCAGCTTTGCGTCACCGAGTTCGGCCAGCGCATGGTCGAACAGGCCAGCGCGTTGTACCGCCAGGCAGAAGAGATGGAAAGCGCCGCCCAGGAGATGTCGGTGCAGCCACGGGGCTTGGTGCGCCTGGCGGTGCCTATGTCATTCGGCTTGCGCTGGGTAGCGCCGCTGCTGCCCGCGTTGATGGCCAGGTACCCCCAGTTGGAACTCGACCTTCACTTGTCAGATTCGACAGTCGATCTGGTTGCCGAGGGGTTCGATGCAGCACTGCGTATTGCAGCACTGCCGGATTCGTCCTTGGTGGCCAGACGTATCTGTGCGGTCACCCAATACCTGGTAGCCGCGCCGTCATACCTTGCGCGTCATGGACGCCCTGAGCACCCGCGCGACCTGGTTGACCATGCCTGCATGAGCTACGCCTACCGCGCCCGCAGCCAGGTTTGGCGGTTCACCCACAGTGACGGCACCGAACAAGACGTCGTGCCGCGGGGGCCCCTGCGTGTGACCAATTCGGATGCATTGGTGGCGCCCTTGCTGGAGGGCTTGGCGATCGCCGAATTACCGGATTTCATCGCCTCCGAATACTTGGCGGACGGCCGCCTTGAGCACCTGCTACCAACGTGGAGCATGACCCAAGGCGGCTTGTATTTCGTCACACCTTCAGCCCGAAGCCGGCCGAGAAAGGTCCAGGCCTTGGCTGATTTTTTCATTGAGCGGCTGGCCGGGTCACAATGGCTGACGCCAAACGTGACCTGACGGTGGCTCAATTATCCAGTTCATCCTTGGTGATGTTGCCGGAGTGTGGGTCAACGTGGAATTCGTACTGCTTGCCATCGGCCTTGATGCCCTCGCCTTCCCAGTGGCCGTCATCCGCTTCGATCTTGGTGATCTGGGTGTAGCCGGCGCCTTTAAGCACCGTCTCGGCCTGGTCTTTGTTCACCTTCCAGTCGGCACCTGGTTGGTCAGCCCACGCGGCACTAGCGCCCAGTGCGCCAACCAGTGCCAACCCCGTCAATACGCGCGTCATGGTTTTCATCGTCAACATCCTTTTTGTCTGAGTTAAAGGATGCGACCTGGGCGCTGTCGTTTCGGTTCAATCATCGTTACGCTTGCAGCCACGTTCATTACACAAAGGGTTGACGGTGCACTCCTCCGAACGTTTGAAGGGCATTGACGTTTTTGTCTGCGTGGCAGACCTCGGCAGTTTTGCCGCGGCGGCGCAGCGCCTGAACCTGACCAGCTCGGCTGTCAGCAAAGGTGTCGCGCGGCTGGAAGCTCGCCTGGGCTTACGCCTGTTCGAGCGCACGACGCGTCGGCTTGCCCTGACCGATGCGGGGCAAACGTTCTACAAGACCTGCTCACGCGTGCTGGCCGACCTCGAAGCATCGGAATTGGCCCTGCATGAAGACTACTTCGAGCCACGGGGCCGGGTGCGCATCGACCTGCCCGCAGCGTATGGGCGGCTGCACGTCTTGCCGGTCATTCTCGACTACCTCAAACGCCATCCCCAGTTGCAGCCACACGTGTCCTTTACCGACAGCTTCGTCAACCCGACCGAGCAGGGAATCGATATCGTGGTACGTATCGGCGGCCCGGACGTTTGGCCGGAGGACCTGGGGCACCAGTTCATCGGTGCTCAACGGTTCATCTTCTGTGCCTCGCCGGGCTACTTGCAAGCCCGTGGCACACCGCTCGATGAGGCGGACCTGCAAGCCCATGACTGTGTGGTTTACGGGCAGCCCGACGGGGTGGGCAGCCCCTGGCACATGACCGGTATGCAACCGGGTGAAATGGAGCGGCGCTTCATGCCGGCGCGGCTTGCCATCGGCGATGGCGAAGGGGTGGTACAGGCAGTCGTACAGGGTTTGGGGGTCACTCAGGTGCCCACCTGGCTGGTCAATCAACAGCTGGAAAGTGGCGCGTTGATTGAAGTGTTGCCGCACTTGGCAACAGATGGGCTGCCGATGAACGTAGTGTGGCTCAAAAAACGTGAGGCCCTTCCCCGCGTCAGGGCGCTGCTGGATGTGCTGCTGAACGCACTGCGAACAGACGGCCACCGCCTCGCACCCTGCGATTAGTGAATATAATTCGCGTACCATCTGAAATATTGCCCGTAATAGGCTTTTTAAGAATCAATACAATGGCAGCCCCTGATTGAGGAACTGCCTGCATGACTGCTGTTGAACGCCCACCCGTGGGCTTGGCGACCGACCGACGCGCGACCTTGGGGACTTTGGTCCTCGCCGCCTCCGCCTTTTTGATTGTCACTACCGAGTTCTTGATGGTCGGCCTGCTGCCCGGGCTGGCACGCGACCTTGATGTCTCGATTTCGACTGCCGGGCAGTTGATCACGCTGTTTGCCTTCACCGTCATGCTGGCGGGCCCGCCGTTGACGGCGGCACTTGCCCACCTGGACAGGCGCAAGCTGTTCGCAGCCATCCTCGCCTTGTTCGCGGCGTCCAATGCGTTGGCGGCCCTTGCGCCAAACATCGGGGTCTTGGCAGTGGCGCGTTTCCTGCCCGCCCTGGCACTGCCTGTCTTTTGGGGTACAGCCAGCGAAACGGCCGCCAGCATGGTCAGCCCCGATCGCCAAGGGCAGGCCGTCGCGCGGGTCTACCTCGGCATCTCAGCTGCGCTGTTGCTGGGCATTCCATTAGGGACGTTGGCGGCTGACGCCATAGGCTGGCGCGGCGCTTTCTGGATATTGTCTGCTGCATCGGCGGCCATGGCCTTTGCCGTGCTCACCTGGATGCCAGTGGTTGCGCGCCTGCCCAGGGTCGACTTGCGCCACCAGGCGCGGATCTTCCGTGAACCGAACTTCCTTGCCAATGTGGCGCTGTCGATCATGGTGTTCACCGCGATGTTCATTGCCTACACCTACCTGGCCGACATGCTCGAGCGTACCGCAGGTGTTGCAACTGCGGATGTCGGCTGGTGGCTGATGGGCTTCGGTGCCATTGGTTTGCTGGGCAACTGGCTGGGGGGGCGAGCTGTCAGGCATTCGCCGATCAAGGCCACTGCGCTGTTTCTTGTGTTGCTGGCGATGGGTATGGCGGCCTTCAGCCCACTGGCCGCTGCGCCTGTAACGCTCTGGGGCGCACTGGCACTGTGGGGCATCGCCAATACGGCGCTCTACCCCATCTGCCAGGTGCGCGTGATGCATTCGGTGGCGCACTCTCAGGCTCTGGCTGGCACCACCAACGTGTCTGCCGCCAATGCCGGTATTGGCTTGGGCGCGCTGTTGGGTGGGCTGGTCATCCCAACATTCGGGGTGTCGACGCTGGGCTATGTGGCCGCAGGAGTGGCGCTGTTGGCGTTGCTGTGTGTGCCCGCCGTGGCGCGGCTGCAGCGTCAGGCACCCAGCGCTTAAAGCATGTGCCCCGCCCAGATGCCCTGCGCTACCAGCTCTGAAGCAAGCTCGACGAAGGTTTCACCCACATAGCGCGTGGCTTGGCTGACATGCCTGTCCGCAGGTGACACCATGACCAGCTTGCGCATCGGAGTCGGCTCGATCAGTGGCGCTGCACACAAGGTGCCATTCTGCAGGTGGGTGTAGATCGAGGCCAAGGGCAGCGCGGTCAAGCCGAAGCCATGACGCACCAGGTCGATCATCGCCCCGAACGAATCGGCCTCGACATTGGCGGCAATCTTGAAGCCGACGTCCGCGGCGCAGTGGTCCATGATCTTGCGCAAGCCATGGCGCGGGCTGGGCAGCACCAACTGCTGCTGGGCCAGGGTTGCGAAGTTGACCGGGTTGTCCCACGCCAAGCCTGCGCTGGGCGGCCCGACCAATACCAGGTTCTCCATCATCACCGGCACGATGCGCAAAGTGTGCAGCGGCTCCAGGTCATAAGAGATCGCCAGCTCCAGTTCGCCACGCTGAATCCAGTCCACCAGGTAACCGCTGAAGGCCGACGAGAAACGGATCGACAAGTCCGGGTGGGCTTCGCGGATCCGGGTCACCAGGGGCACGGTGACGATCTCCGCGATGGTCGGTGTGGTGCCGATCGCCACGGCCCCGCGAAACGATGCATGCCCGCCCACTACCGAACTGCGAATGGCCTCCAGTTCATCCATGATCCGCGTGGCGTGCTGCAGCACTTCGCTGCCGGCGTCGGTGATGATCATGCCGCGGCCATGGCGCTCGAACAGGTAGACCCCAAGCTCCTTTTCCAGTTGCCGGATCTGCCGGCTCAAGGCGGGCTGTGCAATGTGCAGCCGGTCGGACGCCTTGCTGAGGCTGCCAAGCTCGGCAACATGGATCAGGGTTTTGAGTTGAACGACGTCCATCGGCAGGCCCGTGTCGAGGCAGAAGGTAACTGGCAGTCTAAACAGCACACCTGTCAGCAGCTATAGAATTTCAGCATATCAGTTAGTCAGCTAGTCCCCTTATTGACGGGCCCACTCTGGAGTAGCGTGAAAACAGGGTCGATCACCGATCGGACGCCCGCTACAAGAATAAGACCAGAGGCTGACTACCATGCCAACTCCCCGCTCCAGCACCACCCTCGTCGAAGATGCCCCCGCCCGCCAACCCAATCGTGTCAGAGCGATCATGGGGGCCTGCTCCGGCAACCTGGTCGAGTGGTATGACTTTTTCATCTACGCCTATACGGCAATCTACTTCGCGGCGTCGTTCTTCCCCAAAGGCGATACCACCACGCAGTTGCTGGCCACCGCGGGTGTGTTCGCCGTCGGTTTCTTCATGCGGCCCCTGGGTGGGTGGATTTTCGGCTGGCTGGCCGACACCCGTGGGCGCAAGGTGTCGATGATTATCTCGGTGTTCATGATGTGCGCCGGGTCACTGCTGATCGCGGTGATGCCGACCTATGAAACGGTAGGTATCGCCGCACCGATCATGCTAGTCGTTGCACGGCTGATCCAGGGCCTTTCGGTGGGTGCCGAATACGGCACCGGCGCAACCTACATCAGCGAAATCGCGACACCAGGCCGGCGTTGCTTCTATGGCTCGTTCCAGTACTTCACGATCATCGCCGGGCAATTGCTGGCCCTGTTCACCGTAGTCATCCTGCAGCAGACGCTCAGCGATGAGCAGTTGCGTGAATGGGGCTGGCGGATTCCATTTTTCATTGGCGCCATCAGCGCCGTGGTTGTCGTGTACCTGCGCCGCTCGATGCACGAAACCGCCTCGAAAAAGGACATGCACCGCGAGGGTGCCGGGTCGTTGCGCGGCATGTTCAAGCACAAGCGTGCCGTCGGGCTGGTGATCGCCTTTACCATCGGTGGGTCGCTGTACTTCTATACCTTCACCACCTACATGCAGAAGTTTCTGGTGATATCGGCAGGCTTCGACGCGGCCACGGTGAGTTTCATCATGACCTCGGCGCTGATTGGCTTCATGCTTTGCCAGCCGCTGTTCGGCCTGATGGCTGACCGGCTCGGGATCAGGACGCACATGCTGATGTTCTCGAGCCTGGGCGTGTTGCTGGTGATCCCGCTGCTGTTCGCCATCAAGCATACCCACAACCCCTTCATGGCCTTTGCGCTGGTCTTCGGCGGGCTGGTCATCGCCTCGCTCTACACCCCGATCGCAGGCATCGTCAAAGCCGAATTGTTCCCCCCCGCAGTGCGTGCGCTGGGGGTCGGGTTCCCGTATGCCATCGGTAACGCGGCGTTTGGCGGGACGGCTGAATATGTCGCGCTGTCGTTCAGGGCCGAAGGGGTCGAGGACTACTTCTTTTTCTACGTGGCCGCCGTCCTGTGCGTGACCTTCATCGCATCGATGCTGATGCCCAACCTGACGCGGCATGGGTACATCAGTGGCGATGGCAGGGTCGAGGAGAATACCGGCATGCCGGCCAGCAAGGTGCAGACCGCCAAGGCCTGACCTCGCCAACATTGCCCCTTTATTGACCCGCGCGGCCCTGATGGCTTCCTCAAGAAAGCCACCAGGGCCGCTTCGTTTCGCTTGGCCGGCCACTCCATGAGCTATGCCACGCCGGCATATCTCAAAGAGAAAAACGGTAGTCGTCGGCACCCCGCGTTGCCTGCATGATGAGGCAAAACAAGAGCAGCACTGGAGACAACCATGTCATCGCAAGAAGCTGAACAAAGCTGGCAAGAAGACGTTTTCCGCGTCCTCAAGGCCCACGACGTCAAGCATGTCGTGTTCGTTCCGGACGCCGGCCATTCGGCCGCGATCCGCATGTCGTACCAGGACCCTGATATCAAGGCCGTCGTCCTCACCACCGAAGAAGAAGGCATTGGTTATCTGGCCGGCGCCTGGCTAGGCGGTGAACGCGGTGCACTGTTGATGCAGTCCAGCGGCGTCGGTAACTGCATCAACACCCTGGCCCTGCAGAACTGCGCGGGTTTCCCCCTGCTGATGGTGGTGACCATGCGCGGTGACTGGGCCGAGTTCAACGCTTGGCAAAACCCCATGGGCCAGGCCACCGAGGCCTCGCTGCAACTGATGAAGGTCATGACCTGGCGTGCCGATGTGCCGGAAGACGTCGCGCCACTGCTGCATGGCGCCGCCACCATGGCCTTCAATGGTGATTCCGCCACTGCCTTGCTGCTCGGCCAGCGCCTGATCGGAGAAAAGAAATGGGTCAAGTAAGCGCCAACCACACGCTGTGCCGCCGTGAGGTGGTGCGTACCCTGCTCGCTGATCGCCAGGATGTACTGGTCGTGACCGGCCTGGGTTCGGCGTCTTACGACGTCATGGCTGCCGGTGACCACGATGGCAACTATTACCTCTGGGCGGCCATGGGCAGCGCCATCACCGTAGGCCTGGGCCTGGCCAACGCGCAACCCGACAAGTCGGTGGTGGTCGTCACCGGTGATGGCGAGCTGCTGATGGGCTTCGGCGCCCTGGCGACTGTCGCCCTGCAGAAGCCTGCCAATTTGACCATTGTGGTGCTGGACAACGGCCACTTCGGCGAGACCGGCATGCAGGTCAGCCACGCCGGTTTCGGCATCAAGCTCGACCAGGTTGCCCAAACCTGCGGCTTCAGCTGGACCCGCGAGATTGGCGACATGGAAGGCGTGCATGACCTGCGCGAACGCTTCGCCAGCCGCGAAGGTGTGAAGCTGGCTACCGTCAAGATCAAGGCCGAGAACCCACCGCGCGTGCTGCCGCCGCGTGACGGCCACTACATCAAGAACCGCTTCCGCGCTGCCCTGGGCTTCCAGCCTCTTTGACTGTGTTAGGCGCAGGTTGGCAACCGAGCCACGACAAGGCTGCCAGCCTGCGCCGCCTGGAGAACAATAATGAGCGACTACGACAACGAAGCACTCAACGCCATCCGCGAGGGCGTGCGCGCCCTGTGTGGTGATTTCCCTGCCGAATACTGGCGCAAGATCGACGAAGAAAAGGGCTTTCCGGAGGCCTTCGTCAAGGCCATGACCGATGCGGGCTGGCTTTCGGCGATGATTCCGGAAGAGTACGGTGGCTCCGGCCTGGGCCTGGCCGAGGCCTCGGTGATTCTTGAGGAAGTCAACCGTTGCGGGGGTAACTCCGGCACCATTCACGGCCAGATGTACAACATGTTCACGCTGCTGCGTAACGGCAGCGAAGAACAAAAAGGCTATTACCTGCCAAAACTCGCCAGTGGCGAACTGCGCCTGCAGTCGATGGGGGTCACCGAGCCCACCACCGGCACCGACACCACCAAGATCAAGACCACGGCCGTGCTCAAGGGCGACAAGTACGTCATCAACGGCCAGAAGGTCTGGATTTCGCGCATCCAGCACTCCGACCTGATGATCCTGCTGGCCCGTACCACACCGCTGGCAGAGGTGAAGAAAAAATCCGAAGGCATGTCGATTTTCCTCGTCGACCTGCGCGAAGCCATCGGCAACGGCCTGACCGTGCAGCCGATCGCCAACATGGTCAACCATGAGACCAACGAGCTGTTCTTCGACAACCTGGAAATCCCTGCCAGCAGCCTGATTGGCGAAGAAGGCAAAGGCTTCCGCTACATCCTCGACGGCCTCAACGCCGAGCGCACGCTGATCGCCGCCGAGTGCATCGGCGATGGCCGCTGGTTCATCGAAAAGTCCAGCCAGTACGCCCGCGACCGCGTGGTGTTCGGCCGCCCAATCGGGCAGAACCAGGGCGTGCAGTTCCCGATCGCCGAGGCGCACATTGAGATAGAGGCCGCCGACCTGATGCGCTGGCGTGCCTGTGCCGAATACGACAGCGGCAAGAACGCCGGCGCCGCGGCCAACATGGCCAAGTACCTGGCGGCGAAGGCCAGTTGGGAAGCCGCCAACGCCTGCCTGCAAACCCACGGCGGTTTCGGCTTTGCCAACGAATACGACGTCGAGCGCAAGTTCCGTGAGACGCGCCTGTACCAGGTGGCCCCGATCTCGACCAACCTGATCCTGTCGTACGTCGCCGAGCACCTGCTGGAACTGCCACGCTCGTTCTGACCGATGCCGCCCCTGGCCGCCAAGGCGCCAAGGGGCCCTGCCATGACAAGAGAGATAACCATCATGAGCCAGCCTACGGCAATCCGCCCGCTAGACGGCATCACCGTCATCAGCCTCGAACATGCCATTGCTGCGCCCTTCTGCACCCGCCAACTGGCGGACCTTGGCGCCCGCGTGATCAAGGTCGAACGGCCGGGGGTCGGTGACTTTGCGCGGGGCTACGATCAACGGGTCAACGGCCTGGCTTCGCACTTCGTCTGGACCAACCGCTCGAAAGAAAGCCTCGCTCTGGACCTTAAGCAGGACATCGCCGGCGACATTCTCGACCAGCTTCTGGAGCAGGCCGACGTATTGGTGCAAAACCTGGCGCCGGGCGCCGCTGCGCGCCTGGGGCTGTCGTTCGAGACGCTGCATGCGCGGTTCCCCACGCTGATCGTCTGCGACATTTCGGGCTACGGCGCGGGCGGCCCTTTTGAACAGAAAAAGGCCTACGACTTGCTGATTCAGAGCGAAGGCGGCTTTTTATCGGTAACCGGCGGCCCGGGTGACGAGCAGATGGCCAAGGCGGGCAACTCGATTGCCGACATCGCGGCCGGCATGTACGCCTACACCGGCGTGT
Organism: Pseudomonas sp. 5.2; assembly: GCF_059025405.1. NCBI lineage: Bacteria > Pseudomonadati > Pseudomonadota > Gammaproteobacteria > Pseudomonadales > Pseudomonadaceae > Pseudomonas > Pseudomonas sp. 5.2. Next base: position 22,114 of record NZ_JBYBHH010000006.1, on the reverse strand, counting down.
TGTCGGCCCTGCTGCTGCGTGGCCGCACCGGCGAAGGCAGCCATGTGGAAGTGTCGATGCTGGAAAGCCTGGTGGAGTGGATGAACTACCCGCTGTACTACGCCTACGAAGGCGCGACCCCGCCGCCCCGCGCCGGCGCGGCGCACGCGACCATCTACCCGTACGGCCCCTTCCCCACCGGCGATGGCAATACTGTGATGCTCGGTTTGCAGAACGAGCGCGAATGGCGCCTGTTCTGTGAGCAGGTGCTGCTGCAACCCGCGTTGGCCGACGATGCGCGGTTCTCTGCCAACTACCTGCGGGTGGCCAACCGTGAGGCTTTGCGTGCGTTGATCATCGAGGCGTTCGCCGCCCTGGACTTGGACACGGTGGTTGCGCGCCTTGATAGCGCCAGCATTGCCAACGCACGGGTCAACGACATGCAGGGGGTGTGGCAGCACCCGCAGTTACAAGCCCGCGACCGTTGGCGCCAGGTAGCCACGGCAAACGGCAGCATACCCAGCCTGCTGCCCCCGGCCAGCAGCAATGCCTACCGCCCACGCATGGACCCAGTGCCAGCCTTGGGGGAGCACAGCGAATGCATCCTCGCCCAGCTTGGGCTGTCTGCCGAACGTATACAGGAACTGCGCCGCGATGGGGTCATCTGAACCCTTCAGGCACAGCGTTGAATGATCGAGGACCACGACAATGACAACACACGACCTCAGCCGCTGGATTGGCCGTAGCGAAACCAGCCACGATCGCATCACCCACAACCTGGTCAAGCGCCTCGCGGCCACCCTCAGCGAGCCCGCACCCTCGGCGGGAGAACCCCTGCCCCTGCTCTGGCACTGGGCGTTCTTCCAGGACCCCGTCGAGGCCACCGGGCTGGGCGCTGACGGCCACCCCGCGCGCGGTGGTTTCTTGCCGCCGGCAGACAACCGCAACCGGATGTGGGCCGGCAGCCGCCTGACCTTCATCAGCCCTTTACAGGTGGAAGCGCAGGTAGCACGCCACTCGACGATTCTCAACGTCGAAGAAAAACACGGCCGCACCGGGTCGCTGCTGTTTGTCACCGTCAGGCACGTGTATGTCCAGGATGGCCATGAAGCGCTGATCGAAGAACAGGACATCGTCTACCGCGAGCCCACCCCACCCAAGCTTGGCGGTACCGAGCCGGCACCCGCCGGCGCTTGGCAGGAGACCGTGACGCCCGACGCAACCCTGTTGTTCCGCTACTCGGCCGTCACCTTCAATGGCCATCGCATCCACTATGACTGGCCCTATGTCACTGACACCGAAGGCTACCCGGGGCTGGTGGTGCACGGGCCCTTGATTGCCACGCTCAATCTGCGCGCCTTTGCCCGTGCCAACCCCGCCGCCCAGATACGCCGATTCAGCTTCCGCGGCTTGCGGCCGTTGATTTCGCCGAACACCTTCGAGGTGGGTGGGCGCCTGCTCGAACGCGGCAAGGCGCAGCTTTGGGCAACCGCCGAAGCGGGCATGGCGCAAACCGCAGAAGTCGAATTCAGCCTGGAGGCCAGCCAATGAGCCAGGCCATCGTGCGCTCTGCCCTGTTTGTCCCGGCCAGCCGCCCGGAACGTATCGCCAAGGCGCTGGCCAGCGGCGCTGATCGGGTGATTGTGGATTTGGAAGATGCCGTTGAAGAAGCGGCGAAGGCGCAGGCGCGGGACAACCTGCAGGCATTTCTGGCCGAGCAGCCCGAGGCCTGCGTGCTGGTGCGGGTCAACGCCCCGCAGCATTGGGCGCACGCAGCTGACCTTGCGCTGTGCCAGCGTCACGCCGGTGTCAGTGGCATCCTGCTGCCCAAGGCCGAAACGGTCGAGCAGGTGCAGCGTGCGCGTGCTACCGGCAAGCCGGTCTGGCCAATTATCGAGAGCGCACGTGGGCTGGTCGCCCTGCCCTTGCTGGCGGCCTGTGAGGGCGTCGAACGCTTGTCCTTTGGCAGCCTCGACCTGGGCCAGGACCTGAACCTGCGCACGGCCAGCGAAGCCGCCGAACAGGTGCTCGGGCATGCGCGCTATGCCGTCTTGCTACACAGCCGCGCTGCCGGCCTTGCGCCGCCGCTCGATGGCGTGCACCCGGCCATTCAGGACGTCGCTGGCCTGCAGCGGCACGTACAGTTCGCTCGCGACATGGGCTTTGGCGGGGCCTTGTGCATTCACCCCAGCCAGGTCAGCGTGATTCATCGCGCCCTGCAACCTTCGCCCGACGAATTGGAATGGGCGCACCGCGTGTTGGCTGCGGCCGAAGGCGGTGCCGGCGTGTTCACCCTGGATGGGCAGATGGTGGATGCGCCGGTGATCCTGCGCGCCCGTGCCCTTGTGCACGCCGCAGGCAAGGGTGAATAGCCATGCCCGACGCCCGTCACGTGCAACATTGCCCCAGCCCTCTGCTCACTGTGGCACAGGGCTTGATGGCAGAAGTCGGCTATGGCGCCATGAGCATGCGCCAGCTCGCGGCCCGGGCTGGCCTGCAGCCGGGCAGCCTTTACCACCACGTTGCGAGCAAACAGGACCTGCTGCTCGATGTATTGCTGGACATTCTCGCCCAGCGCCTCGAAGCCTGGCGCCGAGGGCCCTACACCCGCGACCTGCGCGGCTACCTGCGGTTTCAACTCGCGCGCCAGGCATCGCATCCCTTTGAGGCGTTGTTGCTGCGCCACGAATCACGCCATGTCGAGCCTGGCCAACGAGGGTGGCTGGAGCAGGCGCTCAATCGTTCACGAGCGCCTTTGTGCCAGATCATCGAACACGGCCAGCAACAGGGGCGTTTCACGGTGGGGGATATCGCCAGCGCAGCCGAGGCGATTCTGGCCCTGATAGACACCGCCGAAGGTATGCGCCGTCGGCCAATGCCGGTGGATGACGCGAAAATCGAGGCCTGGGTGATACAGATGAGCCATGCGCTGCTGTCAGCATGCCCGCCTGCGAAACGACCGGCACGCGCCGCCCGGCTGACGGGAGCCGTCTGAAACCGCGTATCATCGGGCCTCACACCAGAGGCCTGTCATGTTCGATTGGGAAGACCTGCGTCATTTTTCTGCATTTATCAGCGCCGGCTCGCTGTCGGCCGCTGCCAAGCGCCTGGGGGTTGACCATGCCACCGTGGCGCGGCGGATCAGTTCGCTGGAAGCCTCGCTGCAGTTGAAGCTGGTGGACCGCCGCCCACGGGCTTACGCCCTGACTGAGCAGGGCGTGCGCGTTGGCGAGTTTGCCGAGCAGATGCTGGCATCCTCGTTTGCGCTGGAGCACTTTGCCAGTGCCGACCAACAGGCCGTTGAAGGCGAAGTCGTGATTGCCGCCCCGCCCGCGCTGTTGGGCAGCATGGTGGCGCGTAGGCTGGGCGAACTGTACAAACGTTACCCTGCCTTGCAACTCACCTTGGTCGGCAGCAAGTCGCGCGCGTCGCTGGCCCGCCGCGAGGCGGACGTGGCAATCACCTTGGCCAGGCCCACCGAGCCAACCCTGGTGGCCAGCCTGCTCGGGCATCTCGAATACAGGCTGTACGCATCGGCGCCCTACGTGCGCCGACGCGAACCGCACCTGTACATCGGCTACGACGACTCCCAGGCGAAATCCCCACAGCAGCGCTGGCTGCTTGAGCAGGCCGCAGGTCGCCCTTTCGCCCTGCACAGCAACGACCTGCGCATCCAGGCCCAGGCTGCAGCCGGTGGCGTAGGGGTTGCCTGCCTGCCCGCCTTCATGGCCGATGAGTACGGGCTCAAGCAAGCCTGCGAGGACGACAGGTCGATGAGCATCGAAATTTGGCTGGCCGTGCACGAGGACGTGCGCAACACCCCCCGCATCAAAGCCGTAACGGATTTTCTGCTCGAGCAGGTCAAACCCCTGCTGCGCTTGTGAATTTTTGCAGATATCACCTGCACATCCTGGGAATTTGCACGCTCGCGTCGCGCCGCTAACCTTGTTCCATCGCTCGGCTGCACACGCTGGGCAATGCTGACCAAGAGGATTCACAGATGCAGTACGTCAAACTCGGCAACACCGGCCTGGACATCTCCCGACTGTGCCTGGGGTGCATGACGTTCGGTGACCCGGATGCCGGTACCCATCCCTGGACCCTGGATGTGCAACAGAGCCGCCCGATCATTCGCCACGCGGTAGAGCAAGGCATCAACTTCTTTGACACAGCCAATAGCTACTCGGCGGGTACATCGGAAGTGATCCTGGGCCAATTGCTGAAGGAATTCACCCGCCGTGAAGACACCGTCATCGCGACCAAGGTCTTCTACCCGGCGAACATGTGGCAAGGCGCAAGCAAGCCGAACGAGCAAGGCCTGTCACGCAAGGCGATCCTCAGCGGCATCGACGCCAGCCTGACCCGCCTGGGCGTGGATTACGTCGACCTCTACCAGGTTCACCGCTGGGATTATCACACGCCGATCGAAGAAACCATGGAAGCCCTGCACGACGTGGTCAAGGCCGGCAAGGCGCGCTATATCGGGGCGTCTTCGATGTATGCCTGGCAGTTCGCCAAAGCCCAGCACGTCGCAGCGGCCAATGGCTGGAGCCGGTTCGTGTCGATGCAGAACTACCTCAACCTGCTGTACCGGGAAGAAGAGCGGGAGATGATCCCCTTGTGCCAGGACCAGGGCGTCGGGCTGATGCCCTGGAGCCCGCTGGCCCGTGGCCGGCTGACCCGGCCCAAGGGCCAGGAAACCGCGCGCACGCTCAGCGATGTTTCTGGCAAGTCGTTTTATGCAGGGACGGAAGTCGAGGATGGCCGTGTGATCGATGTAGTCGAGCAGATTGCCAGCGAGCGTGGCTTACCCATGGCTCAGGTTGCCTTGGCCTGGGTGCTCAGGCACCGCGCCGTGTCGGCGCCGATTATTGGCGCATCGAAGCCTGGGCATCTTGACGATGCCATTGCGGCATTGGGGCTGCAGTTGTCTGATGAAGAGGTTGCGCGGTTGGAAGCACCGTATGTGCCGCATGCGGTTACCGGGTTTAAGTAGGGGTTGTAGGCCCTGGTGCAAGGCTGGCGTTTTGTGGGGCTGCGGACATCGAGCGCCGCCCGCGCGGCGCATCGCGAGCAACGCTCGCTCCTACGTTTGTTTCGGGCCAATTATTCCTGGGGCAAACGCACGCGACCGTCTTGGTGCATGGCGCAATATTGCGTCAAGCCCACAAGGCGGTCGCGCGCAAACATCACAGGCCTCACTGGCCCGAAACAGATGTGGGAGCAGCCTTGCGCTGCGAAGCGCCGCGCGGGCGGCGCTCGATCTCGCAGGCGCTAAAAAACGTGCGGCATACGCGTATCGCTCCCCCCTCAGCCGCAACCTGATCGCCCTCCGGCCAGGCGCGTGGGTCCAGGTCTAGATCGCGGAACTGGCTAGCATCAAATACCGGTATCTGCACCCCGGCCTTGCGCTGCTGGTCATAATCGTCAATCAGGCGCAGCACCACCTTGCCCAACAACGCCAGTGCTACCAGGTTGACCAGGGCCAGCAAGGTCATGGTGATGTCGGCAAACGCGAACACCGTACCCAGGTTCTGCACCGAACCCCACAGAATCAGCAACAGCACCACGCCACGATACACCAGGATCGGCCACCGTCGGTTAGCCGCCAGGTAACGCAAATTGTTTTCGCCCAGGTAGTAGTTGTAAAGAATCGAAGTAAACACGAACAGCGCCAGCGCAACGCTGATAAATACCACTGCCCAGCCCAGCCTCGTTGGCGAACACGCCGCGCTTCACGCCCATGACGATTGCACTGCCCACCAGGCCCGCAAACGCCGGTTCCAGGCCCGCGGCCGCACATCGATTCTTTAAGGGTGGAAATGGCACCCCCGCGAAGCCGGGGGGGGGCTGACAGCCTTAGCCGGCGTGACGCGCGTGGAAGCCGGCGATTCGGCGCCACATTTCGATAGGGTTGGAATACATCGGGAAGTGCCCGCACGCGGGGATGCTGGCCAGCTCTACACCCTGCGCCTGGATGTCCGCCAGGTAAGACAGGTGACTGTTCTGCTCGCCATACATGAACATGCGTGGGCACGGCAGGCCGAGGAATTTGCTCATCAGGTCGCCGTGGTCAGACAGCTCTACCATCGAGCTGAAGATCCCACGCACGGCCTCTGCCCGCACTTTGTAAGGCAGGCTGGCAGCGTACAAGGCACTGGCCGGGTCACTGCTGTGCCGGGTGCGCTCGATGAACGCGTCGAAGAACACCTGCGAGTCGTTGGCCGGGTAGTCATCGATCTGACGGCTGAGGAAGCAGTCTTCCGGGGCGATATTGCCTTCGATGTCGATGAAGCTGATCACCCGCTCGGGGCATTCATGCGCCAGCAGCAACGCCGTCAGGCCGCCCATCGAGTGGCCCACCAGGTGAAAACGCTGAATACCGAAGTGCTCCAGCACCTGCAACGCGGTCGCCAGCAGCAGCGGAATCGAAACACGTGAAAGGTCGCTGCAGTGGGTCTGCCCGCACCCAGGTGCGTCGTAGGCCACGAATGGGCGGCCGGCAAACGCCGGCTGGCGTGTCAGCCCGGCATAGTCTTCCTTGGTCGAGCCGAACCCGTGCAGAAACAGGATCGGCGCCCCACGGCCCTCTCGGTGGACAGTGGACAGTTCAAGGTCGACGCCCTCCACGTTCAAAGGCAGGACGAACTGGCGGAACGATTGGGATTCGGGCACGCCGTAAACTCCTCTTGTAGTTGAGAGGCACACTCTCGACGCCCACCAACAATCTGTAAATTCCTCATCAGCGATCAATTTCATAGGCCAAACCTATGAAATGCATTCGCTCAGCTGGTTTACCAATGCCTGCACCAGTGGGTTGGCGCGCTCGGCATTCCAAGCGTAGGTGGTGGTCACCACACTCACCTGCTGCGCCAGCGGGCGTATGACCACATTCGCCGGCGCCAGTTTTTTCATGGCCGCCGGTACCAGGGCGATACCCTGCCCGCAGCTGACGAAGGCTATCTGAGACGCCACTGAACGCACTTCGTGCAGCACCCGGGGCGAAAACCCGTTGGCGCGGCAGGTGGCAATCAGGTTATCGAAGTACAAGGGGCTGACCTTGCGCGCGAACATCACCAGCGGCTCGCTGGCCAGGCTCGCCAGCGCGATCTCGCTATGGTTTGCCAGTGGGTGATCAACCGGCAGTGCCACCATCAATTGCTCCTCGGTGAGCGGGCGCCATTCGATGCCCTTGCCCAGGTCGCCATCCAGCCTCGCGAACGCCAGGTCGATATCGCCCGCCTCCAGCGAAGGCACCGCCTCGACGCTGTCGATTTCCCGTACCGACACCGTGACCTGAGGGTGGTCCTGCTTGAAGCGCTCGATCACCTCCGGCAGCACGTCGAACATGGCCGACGAGATGGCACCGATGGTGACCATGCCCTGATGGCCCGCCACGGCTTCTTCCACGGCCAGTTCCAGGCGTTCGAGTTGGTCGGCAAACTTGCGCACCGCCGGCAGGATGGCGGCGCCCACCGGGGTCAACGCCGCACCGCGCCGGGAACGGTCGAACAGCTTGACCTTCAATGCCTGCTCAAGGATTTGGATTTGCTCGGTGAGCGGCGGCTGGGTCATGCCCAGGCGTTTGGCGGCCCGCCCAAAGTTCTTTTCCTCAGCAACAGCCAGGAACAGCCAAAGGTGGCGGATAAGGCGGAAATTGATCATGGCGGTTCCATAGGTTGGGCATATGTTTAACATCCTTGATAAGGAATATACCTATCAAACAGCCTGTCGGACACTCATGCCTCCTTCACCAAAGAGGTTCACCCATGAGCCAAGACAGCGTGCTACAACGCCTGGCGGCGCTGGACACCAACACCGTGTCCGACGCCCTCGACTTCCTCGGCCTGCCCGGCGCCACGTTCGGTCTGCGCCCGTTATGGCACTGCCCCAAGGTGGTCGGCCGCGCCAGCACTGTGCAACTGGCCGCCAAGACCGACCGTGCACCGACCGTGCACTTGATCAGCCCGGTGATCGAAGCGATCGCCAGTGATGACCGCGTACTGGTGATCGCCGGCGGCATCGACGGGATCTCTTGCTGGGGCGACATTCTGGCCAATGCCGCCGTGGCCCGGCACGTGCGCGGCAGCATCATCGACGGTTGCAGCCGCGACATCGACGGCAGCGCCGACATCGGTTATCCGGTGTATGGCCGTGGCGTGACCATGGTCAGCGCACGCAATCGCGTGGTCCAGGTCGACGCGGCCTGCACCGTCCAGGTGGCAGGTGTAGCAGTGGATGAAAACGACTACGTGATTGCCGACAACTGCGGCACTGTCTTCGTCACCCAGGCCCACATCGGCCAGGTGCTGGACCTGGCCGAGCGCATCGCCCGCCGCCAGGCCGGGATGGTGGATGCCGTGCGCGCAGGCCGCTCGGTGGCCGACGTGATGCATGACAGCCAATTTGACGCGATCAATACGGAGCACCACCGATGAGCGAGCAGGACACCGACGGCGGCATCCAGCGCCTGAACCTGAACCTGGCCAGCGCCCGCCCCTCGGCCACCTACGGCATCATGGACCGCGTTGCCCAACGCCGCGCGGCGGGGGCCACGATCATTTCGCTGTGCACGGGCGAGCCAGACTTCGACACACCAGCGCACATCCGCGACGCCGCCAAGCAGGCGATCGACCAAGGCCATACGCGCTACACCCAAGTCGCTGGCAGCCGCGCCCTGCGCGAAGCGGTGGCGGCCAAGTTCCGCCACGAGAATGGCTTGCAGGTCGAGTGGCAGGACACGTTGGTCGCCAGCGGCGGCAAACAGGTGATCTACAACGCCTTGGCAGCGACCCTCAATGCCGGCGACGAGGTCATCGTGCCAGCGCCCTACTGGGTCAGCTACCCGGAGATGGTCCAACTGTGTGGCGCCCGCAGCGTGATCGTCACGTGTGAGGCCAGCAGCGGTTTCAAGCTGACGCCTGAAGCGCTTGGTGCCGCGATCACGCCGCGCACCCGCTGGCTGATCCTCAACTCGCCGTCCAACCCGACCGGCGCGGTCTACAGCGTTGCCGAGCTGCAGGCCTTGGCTGCGGTGCTGCTGGCAAACCCACACGTATTGGTGCTGGCGGATGACATCTACGAGCACCTGATTTTCGACGATCAGCGCTTCCATACCCTGGCTCAGGTGGAGCCTCGGCTCGCCGAACGCACGCTGACCATGAATGGCGTATCGAAGGCCTATGCCATGACGGGCTGGCGCATCGGTTTCGCAACGGGCCCGCGCTGGCTGCTGGCGGCCATGGAAAAGCTGCAGGGGCAACAGACCTCGGGGGCGTGTTCGGTCTCTCAGCAGGCGGCGGTTGCTGCGCTGGTAGGCCCGAAAGCGTTCATCCATCAAAGCCGGGACGTGTTTCAGCGCCGCCGTGACCTGATGGTGAAGGCGATTGATGGGATCCCAGGGCTGCACTGCGAGCAACCGGCCGGGGCATTCTATGCCTTTGCCAATTGCGCCGGGCTGATCGGCAAGACCTCCGCGGGTGGTCGTTACCTGGCCACTGACGAGGATGTCGCGCTGGCACTGCTCGACGAAGCCGATGTCGCCGTGGTGCATGGCAGTGCCTTCGGGCTCGGGCCTTACCTGCGCATTGCCTACGCGCTGGACGATGCGTCGCTGATGGCAGCGTGTGATGCGCTCGGGCGCTTCTGTCGCGCGGCCAGGTAGGAGCAGCCTTGTGCTGCGAAGAGGCCGGTGAAAACACCATCAGTCTTCGTTGCTTGCACTGGCCTCTTCGCAGCACAAGGCTGCTCCTACACCGAAGGGGTGCGCCTGTGGGCGAGGCTTGCGGCCTCGACGTTTTGGCCAGAGATTGTCTATGATCCCGCGTTGAACGTTTCAGCATGTTTCAAAAGGGATTCAAATGTCTGTCCATGAAGCACCACCGCTAGCCCTGCCCAAAAGCTCTGTCGCCAAGATGGAAGCCGCCATGGCGCTAGGCAGCTTTGCCATCGGTACCGGCGAATTCGCCATTATGGGGTTGATGCCGGACATCGCCAGCAACCTGCAGCTGAGCGAGCCCCAGGTGGGCCACGCCATCAGTGCCTACGCGCTGGGCGTGATGGTCGGTGCCCCGACCCTGGCGATTTTGGGGGCCAAGCTACTGCGCAAGCACATGTTGCTGCTGTTGATGGCGCTGTATGCCCTTGGCAACCTGGCCACGGCGTTCGCCCCCTCGTTCGGCGGCCTGGTCGCTTTCCGCTTCATCAGCGGCCTGCCCCATGGCGCCTACTTCGGCATCGCTGCGGTGGTGGCATCGAGCATGGTCGCCAACAACCAACGGGCAGGTGCCGTGGCGCGGGTGATGATGGGCCTGACGCTGGCCATGTTGCTGGGCAACCCGGTTGCCACTTTACTGGGCCAGTACTTCGGCTGGCGCTCTGCCTTTGTGTTGGTCGGGGCGATCGCCCTCTGCACCATCGCCCTGGTCTGGCGCTTTGTGCCGCAACCGCACGATGAAGTGCGCAGCGACCCGCGCAAAGAACTTAAAGCGTTCGCCCTGCCCCAGGTGTGGATGGCGCTGGCCATTGCATCGATCGGCTTTGCCGGCATGTTCTGTGTGTTCAGCTACCTGGCGCCCACCATGCTGCACGTGACCCAGGTATCGCCGCAGTGGATCCCCTTCGGCCTGGCGGCCTTTGGAGTCGGCGGCATCGTCGGCAACATCGCCGGTGGCAAGTTGTTCGACCGCTTGCAGTTCCGCGCCGTCGGGCTGGTGCTGATCTGGTCAATTGCAGTGCTGCTGTTCTTCACCTTCGCAGCGCATTCGTTGTGGACCCTGCTGCTGGGCGTCGGCCTGGTGGGCACCATGATTGCACTGGCAGCCCCCTTGCAAATCCGCCTGATGGACATTGCCCATGAAGCCCCCAGCCTTGCAGCAGCCTCGAACCACGCCGCGTTCAACCTGGCCAATGCGCTTGGGCCGTGGTTGGGTGGCATGGCCATCACCGCAGGCATGGGCTGGACGAGTACGGGTTATATCGGCGCTGCAACCGCGTTGGTCGGCTTGGGCATTTACCTCGTTGCCCGGCGTATGAAGGGTGGGCATTAAAACCGGTTATTCGGGGGCGCTGTGCGCCTCCGATCCCGCTATGAAACAGAACAACTTTGATTAATTAACGCTGCAAACTTCTATTAATTGTCCCATCCGTAATATCGCTCAAAACCCCCGCCCTACAGCCTTCCGCTCGCATAACCTCAAGTAATACCACACAGAAAATTAAGCGCATTGACGCCTTTTCAGGGCCACTTCAATAATCCGCGCCAGACGTCTTGGTCGATTAAAAATAAAAGTGCCTGAGGACAACAATGCGCCCTTCATCGAGCAAAACCCATCGCGAACTGATTGCATCCCGCCAACCTGGTTTTGGCATGAATGGCGCGTTGTACAGCCGCCAGGATGTTTTCGAAACCGACATGGAAATCTTCTTCAACCAGCATTGGATACAGGTCGCCGTTACCGCCGATGTCGATGAACCCGGTGATGTCTTTACCGTCGATATCGGCAAATCGTCGGTGCTGATCCTGCGCGACGATGATGAACAGATCCGCGCCTACCGCAATGTATGCCGCCACCGCGGCGCGCGCCTGAAAGAAGCAGGCAAATCCACTGTCGGCATGCTGGTATGCCCCTACCACCAGTGGACCTACGACCTGGACGGCAGCCTTAAACATGCCAGCCACATGGGCAAGGGCTTCGACCCCAAGTGCCGCAGCCTGATCCCGGTGCACTGCAAGGTTGTCGGGGCCCATGTGCTGGTGTGCTTGGGCGACAACCCGCCTGAAGACATCAAGGACCTCGAAGCGGTGATGGGACCGCGCTTCGCGCCGTTCGACCTGACCAATACCCGCATCGCCTACGAACTCGACTACATCGAGAACGGCAACTGGAAGCTGGTGATGGAGAACAACCGGGAGTGCTACCACTGCGCCGGCACCCACCCGGAACTGATCGTGTCCTACCAGTCCGAAGACCTTGGCGTCAGCCTGGAAGAGATGAGCGACGAGGCTCGCGCGTCCTACGATGCCTATCAAATTCGCAAGGCCGGCATCGAAGCTGACTGGGCCAATTCGGGCCTGCTCTACGAGACTGTGGAGCATTTGCAGGATGACGCCCCCACGCAGTTTCGCACCCAGCGCATGATCATCGCCGGTGCGGGTGAATCGCAGACACTCGATACCCAGGTTGCCTGCCGCAAACTGTTGGGCAACCTGACCCGTCGCGACCTGGGCGACACCCACCTGTGGGGCAACAACGCCTGGGCTCACGTGATGAGCGACCACGCCATGATCAGTTGGATCATCCCGCTCTCGGCGGACCGCACCCTGGTGCGCACCAAATGGCTGGTGCACCGCGATGCCGTCGAAGGGGTCGACTACGACCTGCAGCGCCTGACCGAGGTCTGGGTCGCCACCACCCAACAGGACGCAGCCCTGGTCGCCATCACCCACAGTGGCACCCAAGACCCCGCCTTCGTCCCAGGCCCCTACTCCACCTACACCGAGCCGTACGTCGACCAGTTCGCCCGCTGGTACACCTCGCGCCTCGCGGCACATGGGGTGTGAAGGAGATGACCGTGCTCGAGAACCTTGCCCAGAACATTGCCGGCCTGCGTGCCGACCAGCGCTTCACCGACACCGACCACTGGGCCGCCCATGGTGCCCAGTGGGCCAGCGGTGAAAGCAAACGCATCGAATGCCTGAGCGTCGTGGACGAGACCCACGACGTGAAAACCTTCACCTTCCACAGCCCAGACTACCCGGCGCTTGCCTACGAACCGGGCCAGTTCCTCACCGTGTCGCCTGTGATTGCGGGGGCCAGCGTGTCGCGTTGCTACACCCTGTCCTCGACACCGACCCGGCCGTTCACCTTTGCCATCACGGTCAAGCGGGTGCCGGGCGGCACGGTGTCCAACTGGTTGCACGATAACCTGCGCCCTGGCCACGCCCTGGCCGCCTCTGGCCCCGCGGGCGTCTTTACCCCAGTGGCGGGCCCTGCGCGCAAATTGCTGTACCTGTCGGCCGGCTCCGGCGCCACCCCGCTGATGGCGATGACCCGCGCCGCCGCCGACCTGCACGCCGACCTGGACATCGTCTTCGTGCACAGTGCGCGTACGCCTAAAGACATCATCTTCCGCGATGAACTGGCGCGCCTCGAACGCTCCATGCCAGGGCTGCGGACGCTGTTCTTCTGCGAAGGCGCTGGCGACGAGCCCGACTGGGACGGCCCGATCGGGCGCCTGTCGCTGGACGCACTGCAGCGCCAGATCCCCGACTTCAAGGAGCGGGCGGTATTCACCTGCGGGCCAAAAGGCTACATGGAGGCGACCAAGGCCTTGTTGGCGGGTGCTGGTTTCGACTTGGCCCGCTACCACCAGGAAAGCTTCGACATCAACGCCGAAGCCGAGCCGGCAGCCGCCCCCGCCGCCCCCGGCCAGGCCCTGGAAAGCTTCACCGTGCGCCTTGCCCGCTCTGGCAAGGCATTCACCATGAGCGCCGACCAGACCGTACTGGCCGCTGCCAAAAAAGCCGGTGCCGTAGTCCCCTCCTCGTGCAGCCAAGGTGTGTGCGGTACTTGCAAGACCGCGGTATTGCAGGGCAGCGTCGAGATGAAGCACAACGGCGGCATTCGCCAGCGTGAAATCGACAAAGGCCTGCGGCTGCTGTGCTGCAGCCGCCCGACGTCGGACCTGGTGATCGACCTCTGACATTCGACAAGGACGCCCTGTTACTGGGGCGTCCTTTTTTGCCGTCTTGCGAAAATAAAAAGGATATGGACGATGCGTGCAAAACAAGGCCTTTTCAAAGGCCTGAACCCTATTGTAACGGTAGGGTCGATCTCAATCGTGGTGGCGTTCGTGGTGCTCTGCGCCTCACACGGCGACCAAGCCGCGGGTGTATTCAAAGGCGCGTCGGACGCCATTCTCGACCACCTCAAGTGGTTTTACCTGGCGCTGGTCAGCGCCATCCTAGGCTTACTGGTGTACATCGCCTTCAGCCGCTATGGCACCCTCAAGCTCGGGCGCCCCGACGAAAAACCCGAGTTCAGTTTTGCCGCCTGGATCGCCATGCTGTTCAGTGCGGGCATGGGCGTTGGGCTGATCTTCTGGTCGGTTGCAGAGCCGGTGCTGCACTACGCCAGCAACCCGTTCACACCGGGGCTCACCGACCAGGCCGCGTCCATGGCCATGCGCATTACCCTGTTGCACTGGGGCCTGCACCCTTGGGCGATCTTCACCGTGATCGGCCTGGGCCTGGCCTACTTCGCCTACCGTGAAGGGCTGCCGCTGGCGCTGCGCTCAATCCTCTACCCGATAATCGGCAACCGCATCTACGGGCCGATTGGGCATACGGTCGACATCATTGGTGGCGCGGTCACTGCATTCGGGGTGTCGCAATCGCTGGGGTTGGGCGTCGAGCAGATCAACATGGGCATGCATCAGGTGTTCGGCACGCCAGTCACACTGTCGTTCAAGCTGAGCATCATCGCCGTCGTTACCGTGATCGCCTCGATCTCGCTGGTGGCCGGTGTATCGCGCGGCATGAAGCGCCTGTCGACGCTGAACATGTGGATTTCCCTGGGGCTGATGCTGGTGGTGCTGGCCCTGGGCCCAACCCATTACATCATGAACCTGCTGTTCGAGTCGGCGGGCGACTACGCGCAGAACATCATCGGCATGAGTTTCTGGACCGACGCCCAGGCCGACAGCAGTTGGCAGAAGAGCTGGACCGCTTTCTATTGGCCGTGGTGGATGACCTGGGGGCCGTTCGTTGGCCTGTTCATTGCCCGTATTTCCCGTGGCCGGACCATCCGCGAACTGGTGTTCGGCGCGTTGCTGGTGCCGACCTTGGTGACTATTTTGTGGATGGCCGTGTTCGGCGGTGCCGCGCTGAAGGATGAGCAGCAAGTGCGCCACGCCTATCAAGCATTGCCGGTCGCCGAGCAGGCAGCGGCCGGCGCATTCCAGGGTGGCCCGATTCTGGAAGCCACGCGCAAGGAAACCACCACGGCCATGTTCACCCTGCTCGACCGCCTCGATGGCCCGACGCTGGGTGCAATCCTCAGCGTGATCATCTGCCTGCTGCTGGCCGTGCATTTCGTCACTGCGGCCGATGCCGGGACCCAGGTGCTGTGCATGCTCAACTCGCTGGGCAGCATTGACCCGCCCAACTGGATACGCGTGCTGTGGTGTGTGCTGGAGGGCGCCATCGCGGCCAGCCTGGTGATTGCCGGCGGCTTGCTGGCGATTCAGATGGCCAGCATCGTGGTCGGCCTGCCGATTGCGTTCTACATGCTACTGACCGGGTACAGCCTGATGCGCAGCTTGTTTGCCAGTGATGCGGTGATTACTGGACCGGCGCCGGTGCATGCGGGCGCAGAAACCCCGCGGCCTGCCAACGAACTGGCAGCCAGCTGACGTCATCGCATTGTAGGAGCAGCCTTGTGCTGCGAAGAGGCCGGTACAGACCACAGTATTTTGTCTCTGGTACTGGCCTCTTCGCAGCACAAGGCTGCTCCTACCAGGGCCGCGCTTGACCGGAGGGGGATTCAATCCAAATCAATAGGTTAGATTTCGATTAGAATGCAGTTCCTTAACTGAGACCTGCTGCCCCCCATGAAAAAACTGCTTTATGCCGTATCGCTCCTGCTCGCCGTCAACCTCCCCGCCTTCGCCAACCCGCCTTCTACCTTCACCGAAGCCAAGGTCGTCGCCAAGCAAAAGGTCTACCTGGACCAGGCAAGCAGCGCCATGGGCGACCTGTATTGCGGCTGCAAATGGACCTGGGTGGGCAAGTCAGGTGGGCGCATCGATGCTGCCTCCTGCGGTTATGAAACCCGCAAACAGCAAAACCGCGCCGAGCGTACCGAGTGGGAACACATCGTGCCGGCCTACACCTTCGGCAATCAGCGCCAATGCTGGAAAAACGGCGGCCGCGAGCATTGTGTCGATGACGACCCGGTCTTCCGCGCGATGGAAGCCGACCTGTTCAACCTCTACCCGGCCGTGGGCGAAGTCAACGGTGACCGCAGCAACTTCAACTACGGCATGGTCGCTGGCAACGCCGGGCAATACGGCCAGTGCTCGACCAAGGTCGATTTCGTGCAGCGCGCCGCCGAGCCGCGTGACGAAGTGAAGGGCCTGGTTGCCCGTACCACCTTCTACATGTTCGACCGCTACAAGCTGAGCATGTCGCGTCAACAGCAGCAACTGCTTATGGCCTGGGACAAACAGCACCCCGTCTCGGCCTGGGAAAAAGAACGTGACCGGCGCATCGCCGCCATCATGGGGCACGCCAACCCGTTCGTGACGGGCGAACGCAAATGGACAGCCGACTACAAGCCTGCTGGCAGTGGCGTGGTGCAAGCCATGCCGAGCAAACCGGTCAGCGAAGCGGCCAAGCCCAGCCTGGCCAGCACCGCAGCAACAGGCGCTGTGCTCGGCAACCGCAACAGCCATGTCTATCACCTGGCCAATGGCTGCCCGGGCTACACCCAGGTGGCCTCCAAGAACCAGGTGATGTTCGGCTCCGAGGGCGAAGCGCAAGCGGCCGGCTACCGCAAGGCGGGCAACTGCCGGTAACCGCTGCGCTTCGGTGCATCAACGCCCGGCTGTTGGGTTCACCAGGTTTGCCGGGCGCTCACCGGCCAGCGCGCTGAGCAGGTTGTCAACCGCACAGCGCGCCATGGCCTCACGGGTATCGTGGGTGGCCGAACCGATGTGCGGGGTCGCCACCACGTTGTCCAGTTGCAGCAGCGGCGAATCACTGGGCAACGGCTCCTGGACGAACACATCCAGGCCCGCGCCGCGGATGCGTTTCTCCCGCAAGGCCTTGATCAGCGCGGCTTCGTCCACCACGCGCCCACGCGCAATGTTCACCAGCATTGCCTCAGGCTTCATCAGGGCAAGCTCACGCGCGCCGATCAAGCCCTCGGTGGCGGCACTCAGCGGCACGGTCAGGCAGACGAAATCGGCCTGTTGCAGAAGGTCGTCAAGGCTGCAATGGCGGGCGTCGTAACGGGCCTCCACCGCAGGCTTGGCGCGTGGGCTGTGGTAAAGCACCCGCATGCCAAAACCGGCCGCGCCGCGCCGGGCCAACGCTTCGCCAATGCGCCCCATGCCAATGATGCCCAAGGTCTTGCCGTGCACATCCGTGCCAAAGTGCGCAGGCCCAAGGTTGGCTTGCCACTGGCCGTCACGCACCCAGCCCGCCAGCTCCACGACCCGACGCGCACTGGCCAGGATCAAGGCAAAGCCGGTGTCGGCGGTGGTTTCGGTCAGTACATCGGGCGTGTTGGTCAGCATCACGCCACGCCGGGTCAGGTCGGCGATGTCGTAGTTGTCCACGCCTACCGACACGCTGGCGACCACCTCCAGTTGCGGGGCCAGGTCCAGCAGGCTGCTGTCCAAGCGCAGGCTGGCACCCAGCAGCCCTTGAGCGCCCGGCAACGCATCGCGCAGGCGGGCAAGGCCATCGGGCCCGGCCGTGTCCACCCAGGTCACGTCAACCTGTTGCTGCAGGCGCGCCATCAACGTCTCGGACAGGCGCTTGTAAAGGACGATTCGCTTCTTCATAGCAGGATTTCCTAGTGGCTCGTGGCCAGATGAGAGCCGCCGCGCTTGGCCCGGCCAGCGGTATGTGAGGTTTTAAGCGCCGCCGTGAGCGCGACTGCCGTCAGCAGTGCACCGCACATGAACAGGTACGAGGCGCCCGGCCCGCCGGTGGCGCCATTGAGGTAACCGACCAGCCACGAGCCGCCGAACGAACCCAGCGCGCCCATGCTGTTGATCAAGGCCATGGCGCCACCGGCGACGTTGCTGGGCAGGATCTCTGGCACGATGGCGAAAAACGGCCCATAGGGCGCGTACATGCAGGCGCCGGCGACCACCAGCAATGCGTAGGACAACCAGAAGTGCTCACTGCCCAAGGCATAGGAGCCATAGAACGCCAGCGCCGCAATCAACAGGGGCGGCCAGACGAAGCGCTTGCGCTTCTGCAAGCGGTCCGACGCCCAGGACACCCCGACCATGGCCAGCACCGCCGCCAGATAGGGCACCGACGACAACCAGCCGGCCTGGACGATGTCGACGTTGGCCGCCTGTTTCAGAATCGACGGCAGCCAGAGCACGAAGCCGTACACGCCGATGCTCCAGCAGAAGTACTGCATCGACAGGATGATCACCTGAGGCGAGCGGAACGCTTCGCGGTAGTTCTTCACCGGTTTGATGCCCTGCTGTTCTGCTGCCAGGGCGTTTTCCAGATCGGTCTTTTCCTGCTCGCTAAGCCACTTGACCTGAGCCGGGCGGTCGTCCACCAGGCGCCACCAGAAGAACGCCCAGATCACCGCAGGCAGGCCTTCGATGATGAACATCCAGCGCCAGTCGTAGTGCTTGATGAGGTAGCCCGACACCACCGACATCCACAGGATGGTCACCGGGTTGCCGAGCATCAGGAAGGTGTTGGCCCGCGACCGTTCGGCGCGGGTGAACCAATGGCAGAGGTACACCAGCATCGCCGGCATCACGGCGGCTTCGACCACGCCAAGCAGGAAGCGGATGCCGATCAGCATGTACACATTGCTGATCATGCCGGTCAGCGTGGCCAGGCCGCCCCAGAGGATCAGGCTGACGAAGATCAGCTTCTTGACGCTGCGTTTTTCGGCGTAGATGGCCCCAGGTACCTGGAAGAAAAAGTAACCAAGGAAAAACAGCGCCCCCAGCAACGACGACAGCACCGGGGTGATTTTAAGGTCGTCGGCCATGCCGGACGCTGCCGCGAACCCATAGTTGGCACGGTCCAGGTAGGCCAGGCTGTAGGTGATGAACACGATTGGGATGATGTACCACCAACGGCGACGCGCGAGACTTGTCGTTTGCATCATGTGTACTCCTGAGCTTTTTGTTTTTGTCGCAACAGGTAGGGGCCAGGCGTTTAGGCGCTTATGCGCAGGTCATGGGTTTCGAGTTCGTGACGCAGCGGCAAACCTTCCATGTCGCCGCGCGACTGCACGGCGCGGCTGCCACACCAGTTGCCACGCGCCACCGCCTCGGGCAGTTCACGGCCTTCGAGTAGCGCACTGAGCACGCCGACAGCAAAGGCATCACCCGCACCGACGGTGTCCACCACCTTGGCCACAGGCACCGGGGCTACCTGGCCATCGCCTTTGGCGGTGCGAAAGTACGCGCCTTCGTCCCCCAGCTTGATCACCACCAGCTCCACCCCTTTGTCGAGGTAGAACGCGGCAATGTCCGCCGGTGCGTGCTGGCCGGTCAGCAGGCGGCCTTCTTCAAGGCCCGGCAGTACCCAGTCAGCCTTGACTGCCAGGGCGTTGATCTCGTGGATCATGTGCGTGCGGTCCGGCCACAGCGATGGGCGCAGGTTAGGGTCAAAGGAAATGCTGCGCCCGGCAGCGCGCATGCCATCCACCAATGCATGCGACAAGGCCCTGCACTCGGCTGAAAGCGCCAGCGGAATGCCGGTGGCATGCAGGTGGCGGGCCTGCAGCCAATGTGGGCGGATCAATGCCGGGGACAAACGGCGCGCCGCTGAATGGCTGCGAAAGTATTCCACTGCCGGGTCACTGCCATCATCGCAGCGGGCTTTGAGCTGAAAACCGGTGGGGTGTTGCGGGTCGACTTCAACGTCACTGCAGTCCAGGCCTTCCCGGCGCAGGCTGTCGAGGACGAAACGCCCAAGAGAATCGTCGCCCACCCGGCTCAGCCAGCGGACCTTGAAGCCCAGCCGCGACAGGCCGATGGCAACGTTGCTGTCGGCACCGGCGATGCGTTTGCCGAACTGCCCGACATGCGCCAGGTCCCCCACCTGCTCGGCGACGAACATGGCCATGGTTTCGCCGAAGCACAGCACGTCATGCTCATGCATGGCTGACCTCCTCGGCCAGGCCCAGCGCGGACAACGCCACTACCTGGGCACGGGTCAGCGCGAGCAAGTCGTCGGCGGCCAACGGGTATTCCACGGCACGCACCACGCCGGGCGTGAACGCGGCCAGCAAGGCATCCCACGCTTGCAGATCGTCAGCCTGCGGCGGCACGGCGACCAGTCGCCCACCGGGCTGGCGCTCGACCGCCTTGCAGTGCACATAGCGCACCCAATGCCCCAGTTGGCGAGCCGCTTGCTGCACAGGCTCGCCCTGCCATTGCCAGTTACCGATGTCGAACGTCATACCCAGCGCCAGCCCAAGGTCATCGGCGCGCTGGAAGAACGTGAGCAGCGGCGCGATGCGCCCGCCTTGCTCGGTCTGGTCGTTCTCGACCAACAGCTGGGGGCCATCGTCAGGCAACAGCGAGCGTAAGGCCGCCACATCGCAGGTGTCATCGAAATGCCCCAGCGATACCTTCAGGGCCACCGCGCCCATCGCGCGGGCCAGCGCCAGTTTCTGCGTCAGGCGTGGGTCTGGCAGGCCCTGCGCCGTCCACAGTTCAAGGGGCGTGGAATACAGGCATTCGAGCCTCAACGCGGTGACGGCGGCGGCCAGTGCGTGGGTGTCCGGCGCGCTTTCGAACAGTTCTTCACGAAATTCGACACGGGTTACGCCGGCAGCGGCCAGCATGTCCAGAAAATGCGCCTGTCCGCGCTGCCGTACCAAGCTGGCACCGTAGCTGGAGAGGCTGATGGAAACGGGGTTCGAGCGCATTGTTATTGTCCTTATGAAACCGGTTTCATTTTTATGCACGTCAAGCCGCAACGTGCCTTTCGTTCAGTCGCGTGAGTGGGTTGAACCTCGGATGATCAGGTCGGCCTTGAAGTCGATGCGCCGTGGCGCCCCGCGTTCGCCGCGCAGGCGGCCCAGCAGGCACTCGAATGCCGCCACGCCGATGCGCTCGGTGGGTTGGGCCAATGCCGTGATGCCGCTGCCGACCAAGGGGTACCAGTCCAGTTCGTCGAGAGCGATCAGGCCAACGTCGTCGAACAAGCCGCAGCCGGCGTCGTGCAGGGTTCGGGTGACGGCCAGCGTCGCCACACCGTTGAAGGTGAAGATAGCTTGAGGGCCATGACCGCTGGCCGAAAGAAATGAAGCCAGGCCGGCGTGAAGGTCGGGGCTGACTTCCAGCACCTGTTGACGCATGCCCGGGCGCCGGTTGATGGAAGCGCCAAATGCCTGTACTCGCTCCTGGCGCGAGCTGGTGCCATCGAGCGGTTCGGTTACCGCCAGAATGTCGCGGTAGCCTTGCGCCTGTAAGTGATCCAGGGCCTGTTCGACGGCGTCGGCATTGTCCAGGCCGACCAGGTCGACATTGAGTTCAGGCAGTTGGCGGTCCACCAGCACCATGGGCATGTCGCGCTGCAGGTTCAGCAGTTCGCCGGGATGATGGCCGAGGGTGTTCACGATCAGGCCCTCGACGTTGTAGGACTGCAGGGCCACCAGGTGATGGCGTTCTTGATCGTCGTCGCGGTTGGTGTTGCACACCACCAGGCTGTAGCCGTGTTGGCGGCAGGCGGTTTCGACGCCGTGCATCACCGCCACCGAATAGGGGTTGAGGATGTCTGCCACCAGCATGCCGATCAGCCGAGTCTGGCCGCGTTTGAGGCCCCTGGCCATCTGGTTGGGGCGATAGCCGAGGCGCTCGATGACTTCTTCCAGGCGCTTGGCGGTCGCCTCGGCCAGCAACTGGCGATCGCCACCGATATAGCGCGAGACGGTGGCCTTGGACACACCGGCCACACGGGCTACTTCGCTGATGGTCACCCGCTCGCGGGCATTGGCAGGCATATCGGTCATGGATGTCCCTTGTGATTATTGTCGGTGACAGGCTATGAAACCGGTTTCAATACACCAAAACCGGCGCGTTTCGTCACCTACCGTTCGTCGGCAAGTTTACACATTCCCGGTAGGAGCAGCCTTGTGCTGCGAACAGGCCAGTACCAACCACGAATTTCTGCGGTCTGGACCGGCCTCTTCGCAGCACAAGGCTGCTCCTACAGGGGGCGTGCAAGTGCTGAATTTTGAGCAGTATTAGTCGCTCGTTACCTGCCCAAGGACATCCCCAGAGGTGTGTTTCACGACATCGCCCGCCGTCACCCCAGCTGGCGCGAAGGTAGGAGCAGCCTTGTGCTGCGAAGAGGCCAGTACCCGCCACGAATTTCTGTGGTCTGGACCGGCCTCTTCGCAGCACAAGG